>NZ_JBHWBZ010000007.1:5724-51407 GCF_042735475.1 Kitasatospora sp. NPDC059577
TCGGGCTGACGCCCCCGCGCCCTCCCCCCGCGCGCCCGGTTCCCGCGCGCCATGTCCCCGCGGGGCCGTGTGCCGCGCGCCGCGCCCCGGGGGGGCCGCGCCGCGCGCCCGTCTCCGTGCACGAGCCGGAAAGACGACGGCGCCCGGCCCCGAGGCCGCGTCGTGCGCGGCTGAGTCCGCTGCCGTGCCCCCGAGTAGGACGGCAGCGATGACGGCAGGCGGTGCTGCCCCGCCGACAGCGGGGCGTGACCGTCTCCGGTCGGGGGTCAGCTTTCGGCGAGGATGTGGGACAGCTCCCGGTCGAGGTCGAAGTGACGGTGTTCGGTGCCGGGCGGCACCGCGGCGTCGGTCCGCTTGAGGAACGACTCAAGCGCCCGGGCCGGGGCCTCCAGCAGGGCTTCTCCTTCCGGAGAGCTCAGCGCGATGCAGACCACCCCTTGCCCGTGGCTGCGCGACGGCCACACCCGGACGTCGCCGGTACCGGTGGGTCGGTGCAGCCCCTCCGCGAGGAGATCTCGGGCGAACACCCACTCCACTGTCTCGTCGGCGCCCGTGTGGAACGTGGCGTGCACGGCGTAGGGGTCGGCGGTGTCGTAGCGCAGGCCCGCGGGAACGGGCAGTGAGGACTCGCTGGACACGATGAGGCGCAGGTGCAGCTCGCAGCTGACCGTGGTGTTCATAAGCGCCATGGCCTTTCGCTCAGTGTGCGCTCGGGGAATCGCACGTCGGCGAACGGACCATCCCACCCCCAAGACCGATGTAAACCCCTCTGTCCCGATTCGGGCGCGAGTCGTACCCCTGACGGCGCATTGCGGATTCGTCCCGGAGCGGGTGGGCCGGGCATTACCGAGGCGCTTCTTGGTTAGTTTCCTGGCATGACTGTGCGAAACGACAAGACGGCCGGGAACACGAGAACGGGTGAAGCGATCACCCCGGATGACGTCGTCGACGGCGGCCGGGAGGTCGGCTCGCGGGCGCCGGCCTTCGTGCGCCGCTCCCGCGGGCTGCACCGGGTCTGGCAGGCGGTGGTCTTCGTGGCCGGCCTCGCGGTGGTCGGGCTCGGCGTGGTGATGCTGCCGATGCCCGGTCCGGGCTGGGTGGTGATCTTCCTGGGCATGGGGATCTGGGCGACCGAGTTCGCCTGGGCCCGGCGGGCCCTGCGCTGGACCCGCCGCAAGGTCGCCGAGGCGGCCCGGCGGGCGATGGACCCCCGGGTGCGCCGTCGCAACCTGACGGTCACCGCGCTCGGGCTGGCCGTCGTCGTCGGGGCGGGCGGCTGGTACCTCGCCCGCTACGGCCTGACCCTCCCCTGGCAACCGGACGAGAGCTGAGCGGGCCGGCCCCGGGGTCGCGGACGGGGAGCGTGTTCGGAGCACCCTCCGGGATGCGGTAATGTTTTCCCTGCACCCGGGCGATTAGCTCAGCGGGAGAGCACTTCGTTCACACCGAAGGGGTCACTGGTTCGATCCCAGTATCGCCCACCGGAATGCATTGTGATACGTGAGGCCCAGCCGATTATCGGCTGGGCCTCACGTGTATTTCCGGAAAGCGCCGAAGAGTCGTCACTAATCCGCTGAGGCGCAGTCACCTTCCGCGCGGAGCGCGAGTTCTGCGGATGCGTCGGGGGACTCCGGAAGGACGAGTTGTACGACGACCTCCGAATGGTGCTACAGTTCATCTCGTTGCCCGGGCGATTAGCTCAGCGGGAGAGCACTTCGTTCACACCGAAGGGGTCACTGGTTCGATCCCAGTATCGCCCACCCGGACAGCACGCAGGCCCTGACCAGGAAACCGGTCAGGGCCTGCGGTGCGTTCCGGGGCCGATTGCCGGACCGTCCGCTACGCCGCCGCCTCGCAGCCGTGCTCCGGCTCCATCCGGCGCCCGCAGCCGCACCGGGCCGGCCGCAGCGGCCAGGACGGGTCCACCCGTTCCGCCACCCCCGAGCGGTCGAACCAGCTCTGCAGCCCGCGCGCCTGCGCCGCGTGCCAGACCGTCTGCCGCAGGTGCAGTTCGGCCGCCGTCAGCCCGCCGAGCGCCGCCGGGTAACGGGCACCTATTCGACGGGTCAGCGCCAGCGCCGCCGTCGCGTCCGCCGCCGCGTCGTGTGCCCCGGCCAGCTCCACGCCGTAGTGGGCGCACAGGTCCGTGAGCGTCCGGCGGCCCTTGCGGTAGCGGTCCACGTGCTTGTCCAGCACCCGCGGGTCCAGCACCAGTAGCCCCGCCGCGTCCAGACCGCCGATCAGCGTCAGCCCGTGATGGCGGCGCAACTCCCGGTCCAGCAGCGTCAGGTCGTACGGCGCGTTCATCACCACCACCGGGTGCCCGGCCCGGGCCTCGGCCGCGAGCGCGCGGACGACCTCCGCCACCACCGTACGGGCCGATCGGCCGTGCAGCCGGACGTGCTCGTCGGTGATGCCGTGCACCGCGCGGGCGCCGTCCGGGATCGGGACGCCCGGATCGGCGAGCCACGTGGTGGTCCGCACCGGTGCGCCCGGGGCGGGTTGGACGACCAGGGCGGCCGAGACGATCCGGTCGTTCTCCACGTCCACGCCGGTGGTCTCGGTGTCGAAGGAAGCGAGTGGGCCGGTGTACCAGTGCTGCTGCATGACTGCCCCTCAGGCGTGCGTTCCGCGCCCGGTTGATACCCGGTTCTGACGGTGCTTCAACCCGTTTGGCCCAGGCTCGACCGGGGATCCTGCCCATGACCGTCCCGTTCGAATCGACTGCCCCGTTCGAACCGGACGGGCCCGGACCCGGGGGAGGCCGCGGGGCGATGGCACTGACACAGCCGCAGCCCGAGGAGGCATCGGCCGTCCTGCGGGGGAACCTCGCGGTGACCGCCTGCATGGAGACGCTGCAGGTCGGCTACCTGCACGCGGTCGCCGCCGCGGCCGGCTGCTCGCTCTCCCAGCCGTTCCCGGACAACGGCATCGACTGGCAGGTCAACCACGGCTCCCGGGCGCACCGGGTGGACGACGAGGTCACCCTCAAGATCCAGCTCAAGGCCACCCAGCAGATCGCGCCCGACCCGGCCGGACGGTTCTTCAGCTTCACCCTGGACAACGACCACCTGCGCAAGCTCGCCCGGGCCAGGGTCGCCGTGCCCCGGATCCTCGTCGTGATGCTGCTGCCGAGCCGGGTCGACCACTGGCTGCGGGCCCGCCCGGACGCCCTGGAACTGCGGCACTGCTGCTACTGGGTCAACCTGGCCGGCCACCCGGTCACCGGACAGCGGCGGACCAACGTCCGGGTGCCCACCGACAAGGTCTTCGACGACCGCGCGCTCTGCGACATCATGGCCCGGGTCGGCGCGGGCGGCAGCCCGTGACCGCCCGGCCCCGGCAGCGAGGAGCCGAACCCATGACACCGCCCCGCGGACCGGGCGAGCCGGCCCCGGCACTGCCCGACCCCGCCACCGTCGACCCCGCGGTGCTGGCCACCCTGCTCGCCCGGCACGGCTGGGTCCGCCGCGGCGGACCGGCCGCCCGCTACGGCCGCTGGACCCCGCCCGACGACGAACCCGGCACCAGCCTCCTCGTCCCGGCCGGCGACGGCTTCGACGACGCCGTCGACCTCCTCGCCGACGCCGTCACCGCGCTCTCCCGCTCCCGCACCCCCTCCGCCCGGTCGATCCTGCTGGCCCTGGCCGTCCCCGGCGACGAACTGTGCTGGCGCCGGGAACCGCCCGGCCCCGCCGAGGCCACCCCCTGGGACGAGGCCGAGTGCCTCCGGCGGGCGGCGCGCGGGATGCTCGCCGCCGGGGCCAAGGCCGCCCGGACCAGGGCCGCCCACTTCGGCGCCCGGCTGGACGGCCCCGCCGGGGACTTCCTGGACCGCGTCCTGGTGGTCGAACAGGGCGCCGCCCTCACCGCGCACACCCCCGCCCCCGAGGGCCGGGCCGCCGTCACCACCCTCGTCCGCGCCCTGGAGGCGCTGCGCGACGCGGTCGACTACTGCCGGGTCAGCGGCGGGCCCGAGGCCTTCGAGAACGCCGTCCGGGCCGGAGTCAGCCGGGAACTCGTGCGGTCCGTCGAGGAACTCGTCCGCGGCGCGACGGCCGCCCGGCTCACCGTCGCCTGGTCGGCCGCCGCGGGGACGCCGGGCGGCTTCGGGGACCGCCGGATCGTCCTCGACTTCTCGCCCGGGGACCTCCCCGCCCTCACCGAGGCCGCCGACCTGCTGGAGCGGATCGAGCCCGCCGTCGCCGTCACCGTCGTCGGCGTGGTCACCCGGCTCAAGCGCGCCGACCCGGCCGGACAGGGCGCGGTACGGCTGCGCGTCCTCGCCGGCGCCGAGGTCCGCGAACTCAAGCTCCGGCTGCCCGACCCCGACTACCGGCTCGCCGCGGAGGCCCACCTCGCAGGCCTCCCGGTCCGGGTCTCCGGCCGGCTGGAGAGCCGCAGCGGCTTCCGCCGACTGACCCGCCCCGAAGGCTTCGAACTGTGCGGCTGGGAGGACGAGGACCGCGAGCGGTTGCTGAAAGGCCTGGCGGAGGGCCCGGGGGAGAGCAACGAGGGCGCGTAGCGGGGCGGGCCGCAGGGGCGGAGGCGGGCGGCAGGTGGACGGCGGGGGCGGCGCTCTCGGTACCATCGTCACGCGCAGCGCAGTGTTGCGTCCTCTGAAATCCAGCACGTCAGGAGAGACCGGTGACGGACGTCCGGGTAATCATCAGCCGCGAACCCGATCGGGAAGAGCGCGTGGTGACGACGGGCACCACGGCCGCCGAGCTCTTCGCCGACGACCGCTCGATCATCGCCGCCCGCGTCGCGGGCCAGCTCAAGGACCTCGCCTACGCCGTCCAGGACGGCGACGAGGTCGAGCCGGTCGAGATCGGCAGCAAGGACGGCCTCGACATCCTGCGCCACTCCACCGCGCACGTCATGGCCCAGGCCGTTCAGCAGCTCTACCCCGAGGCCAAGCTCGGCATCGGTCCGCCGGTCAAGGACGGCTTCTACTACGACTTCGACGTCGAGAAGCCCTTCCACCCCGATGACCTCAAGGCCATCGAGAAGAAGATGCAGGAGATCATCAAGCGCGGGCAGAAGTTCTCCCGCCGCGTGGTCACCGACGAGTCCGCCCGCGAGGAGCTGGCCGCCGAGCCGTACAAGCTCGAACTGATCGGCCTGAAGGGTTCCGCCGCCACCGCCGGCGAGGGCGCCGACGTCGAGGTCGGCGCCGGCGAACTCACCATCTACGACAACCTGGACGCCAAGAGCGGCGAGCACTGCTGGGGCGACCTCTGCCGCGGCCCGCACCTGCCCAGCACCCGGCACATCCCGGCCTTCAAGCTGATGCGCAACGCGGCCGCCTACTGGCGCGGCAGCGAGAAGAACCCGATGCTCCAGCGCATCTACGGCACCGCCTGGCCGTCCAAGGACGAGCTGAAGGCCCACCTCGACTTCCTGGTCGAGGCCGAGAAGCGCGACCACCGCAAGCTCGGCAACGAGCTGGACCTCTTCTCCATCCCCGAGGAGATCGGCTCCGGCCTCGCCGTCTTCCACCCCAAGGGCGGCATCATCCGCCGGGCGATGGAGGACTACTCGCGCAAGCGGCACGAGGAAGAGGGCTACGAGTTCGTCTACACCCCGCACGCCACCAAGGGGAAGCTCTTCGAGAAGAGCGGCCACCTCGACTGGTACGCGGACGGCATGTACCCGCCCATGCAGCTCGACGAGGGCGTGGACTACTACCTCAAGCCGATGAACTGCCCGATGCACAACCTGATCTTCGACGCGCGCGGCCGCTCGTACCGTGAACTGCCGCTGCGCCTCTTCGAGTTCGGGACGGTGTACCGCTACGAGAAGTCCGGCGTCGTGCACGGCCTGACCCGTGCCCGCGGCTTCACGCAGGACGACGCCCACATCTACTGCACCCGTGAGCAGATGGCGGAGGAGCTCGACTCCACGCTGACCTTCGTGCTCAACCTGCTCCGCGACTACGGTCTGACCGACTTCTACCTGGAGCTGTCGACCAAGGACCCGGTCAAGTACGTCGGCAGCGACGAGACCTGGGAGGAGGCCACCGCCGTCCTGGCGAGCGTGGCCGAGAAGCAGGGCCTGCCGCTGGTGCCGGACCCGGGTGGCGCGGCCTTCTACGGCCCGAAGATCTCGGTGCAGGCGAAGGACGCCATCGGCCGGACCTGGCAGATGTCGACCATCCAGCTCGACTTCAACCTGCCGGAGCGCTTCGACCTGGAGTACACCGCGGCGGACGGTTCGCGTCAGCGTCCGGTCATGATCCACCGTGCCCTGTTCGGCTCGATCGAGCGCTTCTTCGCGGTGCTGCTGGAGCACTACGCCGGCGCCATGCCGCCGTGGCTGGCCCCGGTCACCGTGACCGGCATCCCGATCACCGACGAGCACGTGCCGTACCTGCTGGAGGTCGCGGCGGAGCTGAAGAAGCACGGGATCCGGGTCGAGGTGGACACCTCGGACGACCGCATGCAGAAGAAGATCAGGAACGCGCAGCGCAGCAAGGTGCCGTTCATGCTGATCGCGGGCAACGACGACGTCGAGGCGGGCGCGGTGTCCTTCCGCTACCGCAACGGCGAGCAGAAGAACGGCGTTCCGGTCGCGGACGCCGTCGCCGAGATCGTGGACGCGGTCAAGAACCGGATCCAGGTGTGATCCGGTAGCACGACCGTCACGCGCGGGGCAGGCTCTCGATGAGTCTGCCCCGCGCGGCTTTGCATCCACCGTCGGGCGAATATGCTGATCAGCATGACGACTGAGCCGGAACTGCAGCGGGGCGTCGGGGAGCCGGACGGCTTCCGCCGCCTGTGGACCCCCCATCGGATGGCGTACATCCAGGGTGAGAACAAGCCCACCGGCCCGGCTCCGGACGACGGTTGTCCGTTCTGCTCGATCCCGTCGCTGAGCGACGAGGACGGGCTGGTCATCGCCCGGGGGAGCGCCGTCTTCGCGGTGCTGAACCTGTACCCGTACAACGGCGGGCACCTGATGGTGGTCCCGTACCGGCACGTGGCCGACTACACCGACCTGGACGGGGCGGAGACGGCCGAGCTGGCGGACTTCACCAAGAAGGCGATGACCGCGCTGCGGGCGGCTTCCGGGGCGCACGGTTTCAACATCGGGATGAACCAGGGCGCGGCGGCCGGCGCCGGGATCGCGGCGCACCTGCACCAGCACGTGGTGCCGCGCTGGGGCGGGGACACCAACTTCATGCCGGTGGTCGGCCACACCAAGGTGCTGCCGCAGCTGCTGGCGGACACCCGGAAGATGCTGGCCGAGGTCTGGCCGCAGGGCTGACCCGGACCGGACGCGGACGCCGGAACGCGGAGGGGCCCGTCACCGACGAGATCGGTGGCGGGCCCCTCCGCCGTGCGGGGCCGGCTCAGCCTGCGTTGAAGGTGTCGACGTCGTACGGCCGGGGGCTCTGCGCCTCGGACTTGATGATCGAGGTGCGGGTCTTGAAGAAGCGGTCGGCGTCGAGGTCGTGCTCCTGCAGGAACTCCAGGGTGGCGCTGTGGACCGCGTTGAGCACCGGGACGGAGGCGTTCATGGCGTTGTCGACCATGGAGCGGTTGTCCCAGGCGCGGCCGGCCCAGATGTGCCGCAGGCCGAACGGCTCGGGCAGGCCGAGCCCGCCGCCGAGCCAGCCGAGCAGGCCCGGCATCCGGTAGAAGGGGGCGCGGACGGCCTGGCGGACGACCTCGTCGTTGTCGATCAGGGGGAGCTTGACGGTGCGCTCCTCCCAGAACTTCACGGTCTTGGAGACCGACTTCTCCTTGTCCTTCGGCTTGTCGAAGAAGACGCCCTTGACCGGCCCGAGGGCGTAGCCGGACACCGTGATGTTGAGGACGTTGGCGAGCAGGGTCACCGTGACGGTGAAGGTGAGGACCAGCTTGCCGTCGTGGGTGATGAACTGGGTGGCGAGGTAGTGCCGGGGGCCGCCGGAGAAGGTCTGCTTGTCGGCGATGCTCTGCACGGCGAAGTCGCGCATCCGGTCGCCGTCCATGTCGGCGTTGCCGGGGCGGCTGATCTCGTCGGCGCCCTCGCCGATGTCGAAGACCACCCACTGCTTGATGGTGACGTTGGGCATGCCGCTGTTGGCGACGTGGCTGATGCCGAGGCCCTTGAGGTGGGAGGAGATCCGGCGGACGAGGTCCCAGGGGTGGAAGGCACGGAAGTCGGCGTGGCCGTCGGCGGGGTGGAGGGTGTCGGCGAGGCGCCACTCGCCCCAGCGGCGCCCGGCGCCGAGGATGCCCTTGGGGCCGGCGTAGTGGTGGACGTTGGTCTCCTGCTCGGCGTCGAGGCGGCCGAGCTTGTCGCGCAGGGTGGTGGCCTTCTTGTCGAGGTCGTCACGGGGGACGGCCTTGGCGACGGTGGCGGCGACGGCGGAGCCCTCGACCAGCGCCTGCCAGCGGGCGCGCAGGTCCTTGGCGGAGCGTTCGACGATCCGCCGGGCGAGGTACCAGCCGATGACCGGGGCGAGCATCGTGACGCGCAGGTAGACGCCGAGGGCGCCGGCGGCCGGCGGGCGCAGCACGAGGAAGACGGCGAGTGCGGCGGCGAGCGCGAGGACGATGCCGCCGTAGACGCCGGCGTTCTTCGGGTTGTCCCGTTTCAGCCAGGCGCGCACCTGGAAGGCGGCGAGCCAGAGCAGGGTGCCGGGGAGGAAGAGCGCGCCGGTGACCAGGGTGACGGTGGTCAGCTGCCGGTCTCGGGTGTTGCGCAACTCCTCGGCGGCCAGGCAGTGTTCGACGACCTGGCGGGTGTCGACGCCGAAGGCGGGGACGATGGGTTTGCGGTCGCCGCCGAGGGCGCGGGAGACCAGGGCCTTGCTGAAGGCCTCGCCGAGGTTGGGACGGAAGAGGGCGAAGCGGCCCTTCTTCTCCTTGGCGTCGGCGACGGCCGTGACGAAGTCGCCGATCTCGCCGTCGCGGTACGCGGCCGAGGAGAGCGCCTGGGTGACGGCGGTCTGCGGGCCGGCGTCGGTCCGGGGTATCTGCGCACCCGGGGTCATGTCGAGTGTGGTCACGGTGGCGTCCCCTCCTCCCCTTGTCAGCGGCAGGTTACCGTGCTGCGGCACCCCGGCGCGGATGATCGTCTGAAGTACCGTCACGTTCGAGCCGTGCCGGACCCGAGAGGCATGATGCCCAGGTTCGGGCCGGTCGATACCCGCCGGGGCGGGGCGCGGTGGGGTGGAGGAGGATGGTGGGGGAGCGAGGAAAGGGGAGCCGCTGTGAAGGATCCGGTGCTGGTCTTCGACGGGGACTGCGCGTTCTGTTCGTCCTGCGTGCGGTGGGCGGAGCGGTACCTGCGCCAGACGCTGGCCTCGGGGGGCTGGGAGGCGGTGGCCTTCCAGTTCGCGGACCTCGGGGCGCTGGACGGGCTCGCGGGCGGTCGGGGCGAGGTGTCGGCCGAGCGGGCCGAGCGCGAGGTGCTGTGGGTGACGCCGACCGGGCGGGTGCACGGGGGCGCACAGGCGGTCGCGCGGTTGCTGATGCGCTCCGGTGGGGCGTGGGCGTACCTGGGCGCGGTGTTGACGGCGGCGCCGGTGCGGCCGGTGGCGGGTGTGGTCTACCGCTGGGTGGCGCGCAACCGGCACCGGATGCCGGGGGGCACGGCCGCGTGCGCGCTGCCGAACCGCGGGCCCGTCCGGCCCTGAGCCCGTCCGGGTGACGCCGACAGCCGCCCGGGCGGCTGTCGGCTGTCGGCGGTGGGTCGGTGCGGTCCGTACGGCCTGGGCGCTCAGTCGGTCTGGCGCTCGGCCAGGGCGGCGGGCATGGGTTCGTGGCGCAGGTAGGCGCGGGAGAACTCGGCGGTGCCGTGGGTGAGGGAGCGCAGGTCGATCGGGTAGCGGACGAGTTCGAGTTCGGGGACCTCGGCCCGCAGCAGGGTGACGCCGGGGCCGGCGGTTTCGGTGCCGAGGACGCGGCCGCGGCGGGCGGAGAGGTCGCCGAGGACGGCGCCGAGGTAGTCGTCGGGCAGCAGGACGCTGACGGCGGCGACGGGTTCGAGCAGGCGGATGACGGCGTGTTCGGCGGCGTCGCGCAGGGCGAGGGCGGCGGCGTTCTGGAAGGACGCGTCGGAGGAGTCCACGGAGTGGGCCTTGCCGTCGGTGAGGGTGACCCGGACGTCGACGAGTGGGTGGCCGGTGGAGACGCCCTTGGCGAGCTGGGCGCGGACGCCCTTCTCGACGGAGGGGATGAAGTGCTTGGGGACGGCGCCGCCGACGACGTGTTCCTGGAACTCGAAGCCCGAGCCGGCCGGGAGGGGTTCGACCTCGAGGTCGCAGATGGCGTACTGGCCGTGCCCGCCGGACTGTTTGACGAGGCGTCCGTGGCCGGCGGCGGCGGTGCCGAAGGTCTCGCGCAGGGCGACCTTGGGTTCGACGGTGTCGACGTGGACGCCGTGGCGGGTGCGCAGGCGGTCGAGGACGACCTCGGCGTGGGCCTCGCCGGTGCACCAGAGGACGAGCTGGTGGGTGTCGGGGTTCTGTTCGAGGCGGAGCGCCGGGTCCTCGGCGGTGAGCCGGGTGAGTCCCTGGGAGAGCTTGTCGTCGTCGGCCTTGCTGTGGGCCTCGACGGCGATCGGTAGCAGGGGTTCGGGGAGGGTCCAGCCGTCGAGTTCGACGGGGTGGCCGGGGTCGTGGACGGTGTCGCCGGCACGGGCGGTGGTGAGTTTCGCGGCGCAGACGAGGTCGCCGGCGACGGCGTGCGGGACGGGGCGCTGGACCTTGCCGAAGGGGCTGGTGAGGCCGGTGACGCGTTCGTCGCCGTTCTGGTCGGCGGTGTGGGCCGGGCCGACGAGGTGGATCTTGGTGTCGGGGCGCAGGGTGCCGGCGTACACGCGCAGCAGGCTGATCCGGCCGACGTAGGCGTCGCCGGTCACGCGGATGACCTGGGCGGCGAGCGGGGCGTCGGGGTCGCAGTCGGGGCCGGGGCGGGTGCGTTCGGTGGGGTCGGGGAAGGTGTGCGCGATGAGGTCGAGGAGTTCGGCGGCGCCGAGGCCGTTCTCGCTGGTGGGGACGGCGGGGTGGAGGGTGCAGTCGAGGACTTCGCGGCGCAGGCCGGCTTCGAGGGAGTCGGTGTCGAGGGTGTCGCCGGAGAGGTAGCGCTCCATGAGGGTGTCGTCCTGGCCGGAGATGGCCTCGACGAGGCTGTCGTGGGCGGGGCCGGTGTCGGGGAGCGGGGTGGCGTCGCCGTAGGTGTCGCCGGTGAGCAGGTCGACGCTGCCGTCGGGCCGGCCGTCGTGGAGGACGGGCAGGAAGAGCGGGCGGAGGGTGTCCGGTCCGAGTTCGAAGGCGTCGTGGCAGACGGCGAGGATGTCGTCGAAGCCGGTGCGGGCGACATCGAGTTTGGCGACGGCGATGGCGCGCGGGACGTTTTCGGCGGCGCACTCGCGCCACAGCGTGCGGGTGGAGGCGGTGACCGGGTCGGTGGCGGAGACGACGAAGACGGCGGCGTCGGCGGCGTGCAGGGCGGCGCGCAGGTCCGCGGTGAAGTCGGGGTGGCCGGGCGGGTCGAGCAGGTTGATCTTGACGCCCTTCCACTCGAGGGGCAGCAGCGAGAGCTGGACGGAGCGCTGTTGCTGGTGCTCGATGTCCTCGTGGTCGGAGACGGTGGTGCCGTCGGTGACGCGTCCGGCGCGGCCGGTGGCGCCGGCGGCGTGGGCGAGGGACTCGGCGAGGGTGGTCTTGCCCACACCGCTGGAGCCGATGAGGACGACGTTGCGCAGGTCCCGGGGGCCGGTGACGGCGGGTGCCTGGCCGGCTCGTGCCGTGCTGCGGTCGGGCATCGGGGTCTCCTCCCGTGGCGCCGAGGCTGTCCTTCGCAGTTTAGGGCCGGTCTTCGAGCCGCCGCCTGTGCGGCGGGGCCGGGGTGGGCGTCGCACGGCCGGGCGGTGACCGTACGTGTGCGTGCCGTGGCGGGGGTGCGGTCCGGCGGTGCGTGCGGTGGAGCGTGTCCCGGGCGTGGCTACGATGGGTGCGCCGGACGGGCTGATCCGTCCGGCCGTCTGCCGCGCGTGTTGCGCCAGGCGGGTATCCGGGAGATCGGGGCGGCTGGGAAGGCCATGCTCAACAAATACGCGCGTGCCTTCTTCACACGTGTTCTGACCCCGTTCGCCGCGTTCCTGATCCGTCTGGGTGTGAGCCCGGACACCGTGACGCTGGTCGGGACGGCCGGTTCGGTGGCCGGTGCGCTGGTGTTCTTCCCGCGCGGGGAGTTCTTCTGGGGCACCATCACGATCACGCTGTTCATCTTCTCGGACCTGGTGGACGGGAACATGGCCCGTCAGCTGGGCCGGACCAGCAAGTGGGGGGCGTTCCTGGACTCCACGCTGGACCGGGTCGCGGACGCGGCGATCTTCGGCGGCCTGGCGATGTGGTACGCCGGCAAGGGCGACGACAACCTGCTGTGCGCGGTGGCGATCTTCTGCCTGGCGAGCGGTCTGGTGGTGTCGTACACGAAGGCGAGGGCGGAGAGCCAGGGCCTGCCGTGTGACGTGTCGGGGCTGGTGGAGCGGGCCGAGCGGCTGGTGGCCAGCCTGGTGGCGGCCGGGATCGCGGGTCTGCACACGTTCGGCGTGCCGTACGTGGAGTGGCTGCTGCCGGTGGCGCTGTGGCTGGTGGCGGTGGGCAGCCTGGTGACGGTGTTCCAGCGGATGCTGACCGTGCGCCGGGAGGCGTTCGAGGCCGACCGAGCGGCGGCCGGGAGCTGATGGGGGGCGTCCTGCGGTGACGGACCGACTGGTGTACTGGGCGTACGCGCTGGGGTGGGGGCTGCTGAAACACCTCCCGGAGCCGGTGGCGCGGGGGCTGTTCGAGCGGCTGGCGGACTACGCGTGGCGCAAGCGCGGCAAGCGGGTGCTGCAGCTGGAGGCGAACCTGCGCCGGGTCCGTCCGGAGCTGGACGACGCCGCGCTGCGGTCGTTGTCGCGGGCCGGGATGCGCTCGTACCTGCGGTACTGGATGGAGTCGTTCCGGCTGCCGGTGTGGAGCCG
The DNA here is from genome assembly GCF_042735475.1 of Kitasatospora sp. NPDC059577. Lineage (NCBI taxonomy): Bacteria > Bacillati > Actinomycetota > Actinomycetes > Kitasatosporales > Streptomycetaceae > Kitasatospora > Kitasatospora sp. NPDC059577. Next base: position 18,694 of record NZ_JBHWBZ010000007.1, read on the forward strand.
GGAGCGGGTGGCCCGGGACGTGCAGGTGGACGGATTCGAGCACCTGCGGGCGGCGGTGGACACCGGCCGGGGCGCGGTGATAGCGCTGCCGCACATGGGCAACTGGGACCTGGCGGGCACCTGGGTGGCACAGCAGGGCTACCCGTTCACGACGGTCGCGGAGCGGTTGAAGCCGGAGCGGCTGTTCGACCGGTTCGTGGAGTTCCGGGAGGGCCAGGGCATGGAGGTCCTGGCGCTGACCGGCGGTTCGGTGAACGTGATCGGCACGCTGGCGCGGCGGCTGCGCGAGGGCCGGCTGGTGTGTCTGGTGGGGGACCGGGACCTGTCGGAGGCTGGCATCGAGGTGTCCTTCTTCGGTGAGGCGACCCGGATGCCGGCCGGTCCGGCGGCGCTGTGCCAGCGCACCGGTGCGGCGCTGCTGCCGGTGACGCTCTGGTACGACGGCCCGGTGCTGCGGGCGCGGATCCACCCCGAGGTGGCGGTGCCCGGGGAGGGTGACCGCAAGGAGCAGGCGCGGGCGATGACCCAGGCGATGGCGGCGGTGTGGGAGCGCGACGTCCGCGAGCACCCGGAGGACTGGCACATGCTGCAGAAGTTCTGGCTGGCCGACCTGCCGACCCGTGAGACGGTGAAGGAGCCGTCCGCGGTGCCCGCGGAATCGGCGCCCGAGCCCGCGGCCGAGGCCTCCGGGTCCTGACCGCCGACCCTTACGACTGTCCGAAGGAGCTTGAGGAACCCGTGAAGATCGGCATCGTCTGCCCGTACGACTGGGACGTCCCCGGCGGGGTGCAGTTCCACATCCGGGACCTGGCCGAGCACCTGATCGGCCTGGGGCACGAGGTGTCGGTGCTGGCGCCGGCCGAGGACGACGAGGCGCTGCCGCCGTACGTGGTCTCGGCCGGGCGGGCGGTGGCGGTGCCGTACAACGGGTCGGTGGCGCGGCTGAGCTTCGGCATCCTGTCGGCGGCACGGGTGCGGCGGTGGCTGCACGACGGGCGCTTCGACATCCTGCACGTCCACGAGCCGGCCTCGCCGAGCCTGTCGATGCTCGCCGCCTGGTCGGCGACCGGGCCGATGGTGGGGACGTTCCACACCTCCAACCCGCGTTCGCGGGCGATGATCGCGGCCTCGCCGATCCTGCAGCCGGGCCTGGAGAAGATGCGGGCCCGGATCGCGGTGTCGGAGTACGCCCGGCGGACCCTGGTGGAGCACCTGGGCGGGGACGCCGTGGTGATCCCGAACGGCGTGGACGTGGGCTTCTTCGCGGACGCCGAGCCGGACGAGCGCTGGACGGGCGGCGCGGCGAAGGGGCAGCCGGGCACGATCGGCTTCATCGGCCGGATCAACGAGCCGCGCAAGGGCCTGCCGACGCTGCTGGCGGCGCTGCCGCGGATCCTGGCGGAGCGGCCGGGGGTGCGGCTGCTGGTGGCGGGCAAGGGCGACGAGGCGGAGGCCGTCGCGGGCTTGGCGCCGGAGGTGCGCCGGCAGGTGGAGTTCCTCGGCATGGTGAGCGACGAGGAGAAGGCCCGGCTGCTGCGCAGCGTGGACCTGTACGTGGCGCCGAACACGGGCGGCGAGAGCTTCGGGATCATCCTGGTCGAGGCGATGTCGGCGGGCGCCCCGGTGCTGGCGAGCGACCTGGACGCGTTCAAGCAGGTGCTGGACGGCGGGGACGCGGGCGAGCTGTTCCCGGTGGAGGACGCGGACGCGCTGGCCCGGACGGCGTTGCGGCTGCTGGACGATCCGGGGCGGCTGGACGAGCTGCGCAAGGCGGCCTCGCGGCACGTGCGGCGGTTCGACTGGTCGACCGTGGGCGCGGACATCCTGGCCGTGTACGAGACGGTGACGGCGGGGGCCGCCGCAGTCGTCGAGGAGGACGAGCGCAGCGGGCGGCGCGGCCGGTTCGGGCTGGCCAGGGACTGAGCCCGCACGGTGGTGGGGCCGGGTCGGGCCCGGGTGTCGGTGGGGTTAGGGTCGGGCCGACCGTACTGCTTCACCGCATGGGGGAAGACGATGCCGCACATCTCCGTCGACTACTCGGCCGGCCTGGCCGGCGGCTTCGACCGCCGGGCGCTGGGCCTGGCGATCAACCGGCTCGCCGAGGACACCGTCGGCGCGAAGCCCGAGTCCTGCAAGACGCTGTTCCGGCAGAGCGAGGAGCTCGTGGTCGGTACGAGCGGGACCCCGGCCGACGTCCAGGTGTACGTCGAGGTCCAGATGTTCCCGGGCCGGACGCCGGAGGCGAAGGCGGCGCTCGGCGAGGGCGTCCTGGCGCTGCTGGCCGCGTACGTCCGGCCGGCGCCGGGCACCCGGCTGTTCACCGCCGTCAACGTGGCGGACATCGACCGGGAGAGCTACCGCAACGCGGTCGCGGTCGGCTGACGCCGGTCGGGCCGCCCGGTGACACCCGGTAACGTAGCGGCCCGTGACTACCTGGATCTGGGCCGGCGTGGCCGTGGTGCTCTTCGGCATGTACCTGAGTTGGACGGCCGGCCGCTTGGACCGGCTGCACGCCCGGATCGACGCCGCGCGGGCGGCACTGGACGCGCAGCTGGTCCGCCGGGCCTCGGTGGCGATGGAGCTGGCGACGTCCTCGCTGCTGGACCCGGCGGCGTCGCTGCTGCTGCTGGACGCGGCGCACGCGGCCCGGCAGGCCGACGACGAGCAGCGCGAGGTGGCGGAGAGCCAGTTGAGCCTGGCGCTGCGGGCGGTGCTGGAGGAGCCGGCGCAGGTGGCGGCGCTGGTGGCCGAGCCGGGCGGGGAGGACGCGGTTCGTGATCTGACGGCCGCGGTGCGCCGGGTGCCGATGGCCCGTCGGTTCCACAACGACGCGGTGCGGGCGGCGCGGGCGGTGCGCGAGCACCGGCTGGTGCGGTACTTCCGGCTGGCGGGGAAGGCGCCGTTCCCGATGGCCTTCGAGATGGACGACGCCCCGCCGCCCGCTCTCACGCCGGAAGGGGCGCCTGCATAGGGTGTCCGGGGATACGGCCCGTTTGTCGTATCCCTTCGCCCTGGCTGGACTTGGTGGCGCATGGAGGGGCCCCCTGTTCCGCCTACCATAGGGCGATAGCACTGGTTCATCTTCGAGTGAGGTCTCACGTGTCCACCACCCCCACCACCGCAGACCAGCCGCAGATCGGCACCGCCCGGGTCAAGCGCGGCATGGCCGAGCAGCTCAAGGGCGGTGTGATCATGGACGTGGTCAACGCCGAGCAGGCCAAGATCGCCGAGGACGCCGGGGCGGTCGCCGTCATGGCCCTGGAGCGGGTTCCGGCCGACATCCGCAAGGACGGCGGCGTGGCCCGCATGTCCGACCCGAACATGATCGAGGAGATCATCGCCGCGGTCTCCATCCCGGTGATGGCCAAGTCCCGCATCGGCCACTTCGTCGAGGCCCAGGTCCTGCAGTCGCTCGGCGTCGACTACATCGACGAGTCCGAGGTGCTGACCCCGGCCGACGAGGTCAACCACTCGGACAAGTTCGCCTTCACCACCCCGTTCGTCTGTGGCGCCACCAACCTGGGCGAGGCCCTGCGCCGCATCGCCGAGGGCGCGGCCATGATCCGCTCGAAGGGCGAGGCCGGCACCGGCAACGTCGTCGAGGCCGTCCGCCACCTGCGCCAGATCAAGAACGAGATCGGCCGGCTGCGCGCCCTGGACAACAACGAGCTGTACGCCGCCGCCAAGGAGCTGCGCGCCCCGTACGAGCTGGTCAAGGAGGTCGCCGAGCTCGGCAAGCTGCCGGTCGTGCTGTTCTCCGCCGGTGGCGTGGCCACCCCGGCCGACGCCGCGCTGATGCGCCAGCTGGGCGCCGAGGGCGTCTTCGTCGGCTCCGGCATCTTCAAGTCGGGCGACCCGGCCAAGCGCGCCGCGGCCATCGTGAAGGCCACCACCTTCTACGACGACCCGAAGATCATCGCGGACGCCTCCCGCAACCTGGGCGAGGCCATGGTCGGCATCAACTGCGACACCCTGCCGGAGACCGAGCGCTACGCCAACCGCGGCTGGTAGTCGCCCCGCGGGTTCCGAAGGTCAGGGCCCGCCGCAGCGCTTCGGCGCCGCGGCGGGCCGCGCCACGTACGTCCGTAGTAACGATCGATTGAGGTTGAAGACCGTGAGCACTCCAGTCATCGGCGTCCTCGCCCTGCAGGGCGACGTCCGCGAGCACCTGGTGGCGCTGGCCGAGGCCGACGCGCTCGCCCGTCCGGTGCGCCGCGCCGAGGAGCTGGCCGAGGTCGACGCACTGGTGATCCCCGGTGGGGAGTCCACCACCATGTCCAAGCTGGCGCTGCTGTTCGGCGTGATGGACCCGGTGCGCGAGCGGGTGGCCGCGGGGATGCCGGTGTACGGCACCTGCGCGGGCATGATCATGCTCGCGGACAAGATCCTGGACGGTCGGGAGGACCAGGAGAGCGTCGGCGGCATCGACATGACGGTGCGCCGCAACGCCTTCGGCCGGCAGAACGAGTCCTTCGAGTCCGGGATCGCCTTCAAGGGCCTGGACGACGCGCCGGTGCACGGCGTCTTCATCCGCGCCCCCTGGGTCGAGGCGGTCGGCGCGGGCGTCGAGGTGCTGGCCGAGCTGCCCGCCGCGGACGGTCCGGACAGCCGGATCGTGGCCGTGCGCCAGGGCAACCTGCTGGCCACCTCCTTCCACCCGGAGCTGACCGGCGACCACCGGGTGCACGCGTACTTCGTGAAGATGGTCGAGGAGCACCTCGCGGCCGTCGCGGGCTGACCGCGGGCCGGGTGCGGGACGGGCGCGTGTTGACCGCGCGCTGACCGTGTGCACCTCACCGGTGACGACACCGGTAAGATCTCATCTGTTCATTTCCCTTTGGCGACGTAAAGGAGCTGGCGATGTCCGGCCACTCTAAGTGGGCTACCACCAAGCACAAGAAGGCCGTGATCGACGCCAAGCGCGGCAAGCTCTTCGCCAAGATGATCAAGAACATCGAGGTGGCGGCGCGCACGGGCGGTCCCGACCCGCAGGGCAACCCGACCCTCTACGACGCCATCCAGAAGGCGAAGAAGAGCTCGGTCCCGATCGACAACATCAACCGCGCCGTCAAGCGCGGTGGCGGTCTGGAGGCCGGCGGCGCCGACTACCAGACCATCATGTACGAGGGCTACGGCCCCAACGGCGTCGCCGTCCTGATCGAGTGCCTCACGGACAACCGCAACCGCGCGGCCTCCGACGTCCGCGTCGCGATGACCCGCAACGGTGGCTCGATGGCCGACCCGGGCTCGGTGTCGTACCTCTTCGCCCGCAAGGGCGTTGTCATCGTGCCCAAGGCCGACGGCGTGGACGAGGACAAGCTCTTCGAGGTCGTCCTGGACCAGGAGCCCGAGGAGATCAACGACCTCGGCGAGTCGTTCGAGATCGTCTCCGAGGCCTCCAAGATGGTCGCCGTGCGCACCGCGCTGGTGGACGCCGGCGTCGACTACGACTCGGCCGAGGCCAACTTCCTCCCGAGCATGCAGGTCGAGCTGGACGTCGACGGCGCCCGCAAGATCCTCAAGCTGATCGACGCCCTGGAGGACAGCGACGACGTGCAGAACGTCTTCGCCAACTTCGACATCTCCGACGAGGTCGGTGCGCAGCTCGACGCCGAGTGATCACTGCCCAGTGATCGTCGGTGGGTGATCGTTCCCACTGCCCGGCCCGGTGGTCCCAGGACCGCCGGGCCGGTGTCGTCGGTCGGGTTGTCGGACCCGGGCGGTAGCCTGCGGAGGTCCTTCGCCGCGAGTGGCGAGTCAGGGAGAGGCGGGGCGAGTGGTACGGGTACTGGGCGTGGACCCGGGGCTGACCAGGTGCGGGGTCGGCGTGGTCGAGGGCGCGCCGGGCCGGCCCCTGCGGATGGCCGGGGTCGGGGTGGTGCGCACGCCCGCCGACGCCGAGATCGGGCAGCGGCTGCTGCTGGTCGAGCAGGGCATCGAGGCCTGGCTGGACGAGCACCGGCCCGACCTGGTCGCCGTCGAGCGGGTCTTCGCCCAGCACAACGTGCGGACGGTGATGGGCACGGCCCAGGCCAGCGCCGTCGCGATGCTCTGCGCGACGCGCCGCGGCATCCCCGTCACCCTGCACACCCCGAGTGAGGTCAAGGCGGCCGTCACCGGCTCCGGCCGGGCCGACAAGGCCCAGGTCACGGCCATGGTGCAGCGCCTGCTGCGGCTGGACGCCCCGCCCAAGCCGGCGGACGCCGCCGACGCGCTGGCGCTCGCGATCTGTCACATCTGGCGCGGCGGGGCGACCAACCGCCTGGAGGCCGCCGTCCTGGCCGCCCGCGCCGCCCCCCGCTCCGAACCGGCGAGAGCCCGTTCCGCTTACCCGAGAGGTACTGCTCCTGTGAAAGGCACCGGCCGGTGATCGCCTTCGTTCAAGGGCCCGTGGCGGCCATCTCCTCGGGGCTCGCGGTGGTCGAGGTCGGCGGGGTGGGCATGGCGGTGCAGTGCACCCCGAACACCCTGGCCGGTCTGCGGCTGGGCGAGTCGGCCCGGCTGGCGACCTCGCTGGTGGTCCGGGAGGACTCGCTGACGCTGTTCGGCTTCGCGGACGACGACGAGCGCGCCGTCTTCGAGATCCTGCAGGCCGCGCCGGGCGTCGGCCCCAAGCTGGCGCAGGCGATCCTCGGGGTGCACAGCCCCGACGCGCTGCGGGCCGCGATCGCGAACGGTGACGAGAAGGCGCTGGTCGCCGTCCCGGGCATCGGCAAGGCGAAGGCGGCCAAGCTGCTGTTGGAGTACAAGGACAAGCTGGGCGCTCCGCACGGCGCGGTGCCCGCGCAGAAGCCGATCGCGAGCGGCCCGGCGCCGTGGAGCGAGCAGCTGCACTCCGCGCTGACCGGCCTCGGCTACGCCCCGCGCGAGGCGGACGAAGCGGTCGCGGCCGTCACCCCGGAGGCCGAGGCCCAGCAGACGCCGGACGTCGGCGCCCTGCTCCGGCTCGCGCTGCGGGGCCTCAACCGGGCCCGCTGAGACCACCTGACGATCTGTCCCTTTGTCGACTTCGGAGACCCTGGAGCACGCCACGATGTACGACTCGGAACCCGCCGACCGGCTGGTCACGGCTGCCGCCGACGGTGAGGACCAGGCGGTGGAGGCGGCGCTGCGCCCCAAGCTGCTGGACGAGTTCATCGGCCAGGAGCGGGTGCGCGAGCAGCTGTCCCTGGTGCTCCAGGCCGCCCGCAAGCGCGGCGCCGCGCCCGACCACGTCCTGCTGAGCGGGCCGCCCGGGCTGGGCAAGACCACCCTCTCCATGATCATCGCGGCCGAGCTGGGCGCCCCGATCCGGATCACCTCCGGCCCGGCGATCCAGCACGCGGGTGACCTCGCGGCGATCCTGTCCTCGCTCACCGAGGGGGAGGTGCTCTTCCTCGACGAGATCCACCGGATGTCCCGGCCCGCCGAGGAGATGCTGTACATGGCGATGGAGGACTTCCGGGTCGACGTGATCGTCGGCAAGGGTCCGGGCGCCACCGCCATCCCGCTGGAGCTGCCGCCCTTCACGCTCGTCGGCGCCACCACCCGGGCCGGCCTGCTGCCGCCGCCGCTGCGCGACCGCTTCGGCTTCACCGGTCACATGGAGTTCTACGCCCCGGCCGAGCTCCAGCGGGTGGTGCACCGCTCGGCCGCGCTGCTGGACGTCGAGATAGACCCGGCCGGCGCGGCCGAGATCGCCGGGCGCTCGCGCGGCACGCCCCGCATCGCCAACCGGCTGCTGCGCCGGGTCCGCGACTACGCGCAGGTCCGGCACGACGGGGTGGTCACCGCCGGGATCGCCGCCCAGGCGCTGGCCGTCTACGAGGTGGACGACCGCGGCCTGGACCGGCTGGACCGCGCGGTGCTGGACGCGCTGCTGCGGCTGTTCGGCGGCGGACCGGTCGGTTTGTCGACACTCGCGGTCGCCGTGGGGGAGGAGGCCGAGACGGTCGAGGAGGTGGCGGAGCCCTTCCTGGTCCGCGAGGGCCTGCTCGCCCGGACCCCGCGCGGGCGGATCGCCACCGCCGCGGCCTGGCAGCACCTCGGCCTGACCCCGTCGGTGCAGACCCCGTCGGTCCAGACCTCCCGGGGCGGTGTGCCGCCCCAGCCGGAGCTCTTCCCGGCCGACGAAAGTTGACCGCCATCGGCTGAACGGGTGAGCCGCGGTGGTGCGTTCCCGCCCGGTGCGGCCACCGCACCGCAAGGAGGAGCCGGGAACGAAGCCCGGGGAAACTGTGCAGGCGGAGGGTCGCCACTTTCGGCGGCAGGATGCGATGCTTGGCGTTGTCCGATCAGTTCGGGGTTGCATAGACTCCGCCGGACCGCCCCTCTCACCTGACGGGCCGACCCATACCACACAGGCCGCCGGCCGGCGGCCCGTAAAGGACCCTGGCTGCAGTGAACCTCATCATCCTTCTCCTCCCGATCATCGCGATCGTGCTCATGTTCCGGTCGCAGAAGAAGCGCCAGCAGCAGCAGCAGAGCATGCAGACCGCGCTGGAGCCCGGGGCGGGAGTGCGCACCATCGGCGGTCTGTACGCCCAGGTGAAGGCGGTCAACGACGAGACCGTCGAGCTGGAGATCGCGCCCGGCGTGGTCACCCATTTCACCAAGAGCGCGATCGCGGCCGTCCTGGACCCCCAGGAGTACGACGCGATCATCAACGGCCGCCCCGCCGACGACGAGTTCCCCGAGCCGGAGGCCGAGGACGCCGACGCCGAGCCGGTCGAGGACAAGCCGCTGTCGCTCACCAAGGACGGCGCCGAGAAGGGCGACGTCGAGGGCGGGGCTCCCGCGAGCAAGTAGTACGGCCGGGCAACCCGCACGGCCGCGCGGCACAGTGCCGCGAGCCCACAGGACCTCAGGGCCGCAGAACCTCCCCACCCCCGTTCAGCCACGAGCCGGACGGGGGTCCGGTCGGGGATGTGGCATGGACAGGGAGAAACGAGCAAGGTGGCAACACCCAAGTCGCGCCCGCGCGACGGCTACCCAGGGCGGGCGCTGGCCCTCATCCTGGTCGTCACCGTCGGACTGGTCGCCCTCATGTTCGGGACGGGCAACACCAAGCCCCGGCTCGGTATCGACCTCGCCGGTGGCACCAGCATCACGCTGACCGCGAAGTCGTCCGACCCCAAGGCGGTCAGCAAGTCCAACATGGACATCGCCACCGGGATCATCGAGCGCCGCGTCAACGGCATGGGTGTCTCCGAGGCGGAGGTCCAGACCCAGGGCGACAACACGATCATCGTGAACATCCCCAAGGGCGGCAACCAGCAGAACGCGGCGGACCAGGTCGGTACCACCGCCAAGCTGTTCTTCCGCCCGGTCCTGGCCGTGGCCCCGAGCGGTGTCACCGCCCCGGCGCCCACCGGCAGCCCGTCCGCCGGTGCCACCGGTACCCCGTCCGCCGGTGCGACCCCGTCCGCCGCCGCGACCGGCACGCCGTCCGCGAGCGCGAGCGCCACCAAGCAGGGCCGCACCGTCGGTGAGGCACTGGCAGCCGGCTCCTCCCCGTCCGCAGCCGCCACCGGCGCGAGCGCGGCCCCGTCCGCCGCCGCGACCGGCAGCGCCGCCCCGGCCGCCACCGGCACCCCGAGCGCCCCGGCCACTCCGCCGAGCGCCGCCGACCTGAGCGCCGCGATGACCCAGGGCACCGTGCCGCCGGAGCTGTCCGCGGCGTTCGCCGCCCTCGACTGCTCCAAGCCCGAGGTCCGCTCCGCCCAGACCGGCGCCGAGGACAAGGCCGTCGTCGCCTGCTCCCAGAAGGCCGAGAACGGCTACTACGAGAAGCTGGCGCTCGGCCCCGCGGCCGTGAAGGGCGCGGACGTCTCCAAGGCCCAGGCGAGCATCGACACCCAGACCGGTGCCGGCTGGCAGGTCCAGCTGCAGTTCAACGGCACCGGTACTGACGCCTTCGCCAAGGTCACCGGCCAGCTGGCCACCCAGACCCCGCCGAACAACCAGTTCGCCATCGTCCTGGACAACCAGGTCGTCTCGCACCCGCAGGTCAACGGCCCGATCCCGGGTGGCAGCGCGGTCATCACCGGCCGGTTCACCCAGGCCGAGGCGCAGGACCTGTCCAACGTGCTCAGCTACGGCGCCCTGCCGCTGGAGTTCACCAAGAGCGACATCACCACCGTCTCCCCGGCGCTCGGCAGCGACCAGCTCAAGGCCGGCCTCGTCGCCGGCCTGATCGGCATGCTGCTCGTCGTCGCCTACTCGCTGATCTACTACCGCGGCCTGGGCCTGGTCTCGATCGCCGGTCTGATCGTCTCGGCGATCATGACCTACTCGATCATGAGCCTGCTCGGCGGCGGGATCGGCTTCGCGCTGAACCTGCCCGCGGTCTGCGGTGCGATCGTCGCGATCGGCATCACCGCCGACTCCTTCATCGTGTACTTCGAGCGCATCCGCGACGAGGTCCGCGAGGGCGCCCCGCTGCGCCCGGCGGTCCAGCGGGCCTGGCCGCGCGCCCGGCGCACGATCCTGGTCTCGGACTTCGTGTCCTTCCTCTGCGCCGCCGTGCTCTACGTGGTCTCGGTCGGCAAGGTCCAGGGCTTCGCGTTCACCCTGGGTCTGACCACCGCGCTCGACGTCGTGGTGATCTTCCTGTTCACCAAGCCGCTGATCACGCTGCTGGCCCGCCGCAAGTTCTTCCTCGACGGCCACCCGTGGTCCGGCCTGGACCCGAAGCGGCTGGGCGCCCGCCCGCCGCTGCGCAGCAGCCGTCGCCGTAGCTCCTCCTCCTCTGCCGCCGTGAAGGAGGCCTGACACCGTGTCGCGCTTCTCCAATCTGGGCCACCGGCTCTACCAGGGCGAAATCAGCTTCGACTTCGTCGGGCGCCGCAAGCTCTGGTACTCCATCTCCGGCGTGATCGTGCTGGTCGCGGCGATCGGTCTGGCCATGGGCCTGCACCTGGGCATCGAGTTCAAGGGCGGCTCGGTCTACACCGTGTCCAAGCCCGGCCTGACCGTCTCGCAGGCGCAGGAGAAGGCCGACCAGGTCGTCTCCTCGCACCCGCTGGTGCAGTCGACCGACAACGGCAAGATCCGCATTCAGGTCAGCACCGAGGAGCCGAAGAGCTCGGACGAGGTGCGCGCGCAGCTCGCCGAGAAGGTCGGCGTTCCGCTGGACACCGTCGAGGCGCAGGTGATCGGCCCCAGCTGGGGCAAGCAGATCTCCAACAAGGCGCTCACCGGTCTGATCATCTTCATGATCCTGGTGACGGTCTACCTCGCGATCGCCTTCGAGTGGCGGATGGCGGTGGCCGCCCTGGTCGCCCTCATCCACGACCTCCTGATCACCATCGGGGTCTACGCCCTGGTGGGCTTCGAGGTCACCCCCGGTACGGTGATCGGCTTCCTGACGATCCTCGGGTACTCGCTCTACGACACGGTCGTCGTCTTCGACACCGTGAAGGAGAACACCAAGGGGCTCGCCAAGCAGAACAAGCTCACCTACAGCGACGCGGCCAACGCGGGCCTCAACCAGACCCTGGTGCGCTCGCTCAACACCACCGTGGTGGCGCTGCTGCCGGTCGCCGCGCTGCTGTTCATCGGTGGCGGCCTCCTGGGCGCCGGCACGCTGAACGACATCTCGCTCGCGCTGTTCATCGGCCTCGCGGCCGGTGCCTACTCCTCGATCTGCGTCGCCACCCCGCTGCTGGCGCAGCTCAAGGAGGAGCAGCCGGAGATGAAGGCGCTGCGCAAGCGCGTCCTGCAGCACCGGGCCGCGGCCGCCAAGGCCGGGGACGAGGGGCCCGCGGACGACGTCGCCGAGGAGGGCCAGCCCGCGGGCATGGTCGGTCAGCGCGGCAGCGCGGCCGGCTCCCGTGCCAAGGGCCGTCCGTCCACCAAGCGCTGAACCGAACCACGAACCCCGAGGACGACACCACCGTGACCACCGCCGACACCCCCCTGGCCGAGCTGCTGAACAGCCGGATCCGGGACGTCCCGGACTACCCGAAGCCGGGCGTGCTGTTCAAGGACATCGCGCCGCTGCTCGCCGACGCCGAGGCCTTCGGCGCCCTCACCCGGGCGCTGGCGGACCGTGCGAAGGAGCTCGGGGCGACCAAGGTGGTGGGCCTGGAGGCGCGCGGCTTCGTGCTGGCGGCCCCGGCGGCCGTCGAGGCCGGGCTCGGCTTCGTGCCGATCCGCAAGCAGGGCAAGCTGCCCGGCGAGGTGTTCCGGCGCTCGTACGAGCTGGAGTACGGCTCGGCGACGCTGGAGGTCCAGTGCGACGCCTTCGCACCCGGTGAGCGGGTGCTGGTGGTGGACGACGTGCTGGCCACCGGTGGGACCATCGGTGCCTCACTGGACCTCGTGAAGGAGGCCGGCGCCGAACTGGCGGGCGTCGTGGTGCTCATGGAGCTGGGTTTCCTGGACGGCCGCGCGCGGCTGGCCGGGCACCTGGCCGGCGCTCCGCTGGAGACGCTGGTCACGGTCTGAGGGACGTGTGCGAAGGGGCGGCGGCCGGAGCGATCCGACCGCCGCCCCTCCGTTTCCTGGCCCGGCCGGATGAACACCGGGGCGCCCGGCTCGGTACCATGAAGATTCATCCCCTCCCGGTTGTGTCCGCTCGTGCGGGCCCCGGCAGGGGTCGGCCCGGTGCCCCGAGGAGTTGTCCTTGCCCGACGAGGTTGTGCCCACGGCCGCAGCGGCCGCCCCCGAAGACCGTCCCACGCCCTCGGGGGCCACCCCGGCACGCCCGGCTCCGACCTCCCCGCGTTCGCCCGCCCCGTCCGGCCGCGGTTCCACCGGCGGCATGCGCGCCCGCCTGGCCCGCCTCGGCGGCCAGCGTTCCAGCGTGCTCAACCCCGTCCTGGAACCGCTGTTCCGTTCGATCCGGGCGAACGACCCCAAGGCCGACCCGGCGCTGCTGCGCGAGATCGAGAAGGCGTACGCGGTCGCCGAGAGGTGGCACCGCGGTCAGAAGCGCAAGAGCGGCGACCCGTACATCACCCACCCGCTGGCCGTCGCGACGATCCTCGCCGAGCTCGGGATGGACGCGCCGACGCTGATGGCCGGGCTGCTGCACGACACCGTCGAGGACACCGACTACGGCCTGGAGACCCTGCGCAAGGACTTCGGCGACTCGGTGGCCCTGCTGGTGGACGGCGTCACCAAGCTGGACCGGGTCAAGTTCGGCGAGGCCGCGCAGGCCGAGACCGTGCGCAAGATGGTCGTCGCGATGGCCAAGGACCCGCGGGTCCTGGTGATCAAGCTGGCCGACCGCCTGCACAACATGCGCACCATGCGCTACCTCAAGCGGGAGAAGCAGGAGAAGAAGGCCCGCGAGACGCTGGAGATCTACGCCCCGCTGGCGCACCGGCTGGGCATGAACACCATCAAGTGGGAGCTGGAGGACCTCGCCTTCGCGATCCTCTACCCCAAGATGTACGACGAGATCGTCCGGCTGGTCGCCGAGCGCGCCCCCAAGCGGGACGAGTACCTGGCGACGGTCATCGACCAGGTCCAGGCGGACCTGCGCGGCGCCCGGATCACCGCCTCCGTCACCGGCCGGCCGAAGCACTACTACTCGGTCTACCAGAAGATGATCGTCCGGGGCCGGGACTTCGCCGAGATCTACGACCTGGTGGGCATCCGGGTCCTGGTCGACACCGTCCGCGACTGCTACGCGGCGCTGGGCACCATCCACGCGCGGTGGAACCCGGTGCCGGGGCGGTTCAAGGACTACATCGCGATGCCCAAGTTCAACATGTACCAGTCGCTGCACACGACGGTGATCGGTCCCGGGGGCAAGCCCGTCGAGCTCCAGATCCGCACCTTCGACATGCACCGGCGGGCCGAGTACGGCATCGCCGCGCACTGGAAGTACAAGCAGCGCGCGGTCGCCGGGGCCTCCAAGGTGCGCACCGACACCCCGACCCAGGTCCGCAAGGACGACAAGGCCGGCGCCGTCAACGAGATGGCCTGGCTGCGGCAGCTGCTGGACTGGCAGAAGGAGACCGCCGACCCGGGAGAGTTCCTGGAGTCGCTGCGCTTCGACCTGGCCAGCAACGAGGTCTTCGTCTTCACCCCCAAGGGCGACGTGATAGCCCTGCCGGCGGGCGCGACCCCGGTCGACTTCGCCTTCGCGGTGCACACCGAGGTCGGCTACCGGACGATAGGCGCCCGGGTGAACGGGCGGCTGGTGCCGCTGGAGTCGACCCTGGAGAACGGCGACACCGTCGAGGTGTTCACCTCCAAGGCGGAGAACGCCGGCCCCTCCCGGGACTGGCTGGGCTTCGTCAAGTCGCCGCGCGCCCGCAACAAGATCCGCGCCTGGTTCTCCAAGGAGCGCCGTGAGGAGGCGATCGAGCACGGCAAGGAGGCGATCGTCCGGGCGATGCGCAAGCAGGGCCTGCCGATCCAGCGGATCCTGACCGGCGACTCGCTGGTCACCCTGGCCCACGAGATGCGCTACCCCGACATCTCCTCGCTCTACGCCGCGATCGGCGAGGGGCACGTCGCCGCGCAGAACATCGTCCAGAAGCTGGTCCAGGCGCTCGGCGGCGAGGAGGGCGCGACCGAGGACCTGGCGGAGACCGCCACCCCGACGCACGACAACCGCCGGGCGGCGCGCCGCAGGGCCAAGGGCGACCCGGGCGTGATCGTCAAGGGCGTCGAGGACGTCTGGGTCAAGCTCTCCCGCTGCTGCACCCCGGTGCCCGGCGACCCGATCGTCGGCTTCGTGACCCGCGGCAACGGCGTGTCGGTGCACCGCGCCGACTGCGTCAACGTGGAGTCGCTGAGCCAGCAGCCGGAGCGCATGATCGACGTCGAGTGGGCGGCCACCCAGTCCTCGGTCTTCCTGGTGGCCATCCAGGTCGAGGCGCTGGACCGCTCCCGCCTGCTCTCGGACGTCACCCGGGTGCTCTCCGACCAGCACGTCAACATCCTGTCGGCGGCGGTGCAGACCTCACGCGACCGGGTGGCGATGAGCCGCTTCACCTTCGAGATGGGCGACCCGAAGCACCTCGGCCACGTGCTCAAGGCGGTGCGCGGTGTCGAGGGCGTGTACGACGTCTACCGCGTCACCTCCGCCCGGAAGTGACGGCGGTGTCGAAGTGACGGCGGTGTCGCGCCGGACGTGACGGGAACGGCATGACGAAGGCCCCCGGGGAAGCTCCCCGGGGGCCTTCGTCGTCCGGACGGTCCGTTCGGCGGTGATCAGCCGCTGAACTCCTCCTGGCTCTTGTGCGCCTGCTCCAGCAGCGTCTGCACACCGGCCAGCTCGGACTCAAGCTTGGCGACCTTGGAGGCGTTGCCGGCGGCGCGGGCCCTGTCCAGGTCGGCCTGGATCTTGTCGGCCTTGGCCTGGAAGAGGCCGACCATGCCGGCCGCGCGGGCCTTGGCCTCCGGGTTGGAGCGCTTCCACTCGCTGTCCTCGGCCTCGCGGATGGCCCGCTCGACCGCGTTCAGCCGGCCGTCCAGCTTCGGACGGACCTCGCGCGGCACGTGCCCGATCGCCTCCCAGCGCTCGTTGACCTCGCGCAGCGCGGCCTTGGCGGCCTTCAGGTCGGTGATCGGCAGGATCGCCTCGGCCTCGGTGGCCAGCGCCTCCTTGAGCTTCTGGTTCTCCACCTGCTCGGCGTCCCGCTCGCTGAACACCGCGGAGCGGGCCTGGAAGAAGACGTCCTGCGCGCCGCGGAACCGGGCCCACAGCTCGTCCTCGATGTCGCGCTGGGCACGGCCGGCGCCCTTCCAGCGCGCCATCAGGTCGCGGTAGGCGGCCGCGGTGCTGCCCCAGTCCGTGGACGAGGACAGCGCCTCGGCCTCGGCGACCAGGGCCTCCTTGGTCTGCCGCGCGGTCTCGCGCTCGGCGTCCAGGGTGGCGAAGTGCGCCTTGCGGTGCTTGGAGAAGACCGAGCGGGCGTGCGAGAAGCGGTGCCACAGCTCGTCGTCGCTCTTGCGGTCCAGGCGGGGCAGGCCCTTCCAGGTGTCCACCAGGGCGCGCAGCCGGTCCCCGGCCTCCCGCCACTGGGTCGACTCGGCGAGCTGCTCGGCCTCGGCGACCAGGGCCTCCTTGGCCGCGCGGGCCTCGTCCTGCGCCTTGGCGCGGGCGGCCTTGCGCTCCTCGCGCCGGGTCTCGATCTCGCCGGCGAGCGTGTCCAGCCGCTTGGCCAGGGACTCCAGGTCGCCGACCGCGTGCCCCTCGACCACCTGCGCGCGCAGGTGCTCCAGTGCGGTCTGGGCGTCCTTGGCGGCCAGGTCGGTGGTGCGCACCCGCTTCTCCAGCAGGCCGATCTCCACCTCGATGCCCTGGTACTTGCGCTCGAAGTAGGCGAGGGCCTCCTCGGGCGAGCCGGCCTGCCAGGAACCCACGACGCGTTCGCCGTCGGCCGTCCTGACGTAGACCGTGCCCTGCTCGTCCACACGGCCCCACGGGTCGCTGCTCATAGCGCGTCCTCCACATGACGTCGCGCCCGCGCCGGGGCGGCGCGCGACCGTCGTCCACAGTTGATGTGCGGCGGACCGATGAGTCCGCCGTCCCCGTCCGCCGTGCCTTGCTGCCGAGGGTGGCGGCTAGGCGGGTCCGGGCACCCTATACAACGCCAACATAGGCGACCAGGCCCGGTGCTGTCCGCATCCGGGCCGGGCGATTTCGGGCCGGGGCCGGGCGGCGGCGGTGCGGACACCGCGCGCCGACCGTCCCGGGATTGCTCAACCCTTCGACACTGTAAGGGCGTTGAGCGTCACGTCCGCCATCGGGTGGCCGTCCGTGCCGCCCTCCAGGGTGCCGGCGGCGGCGATCTTCTGCACCACGTCCAGGCCGCCGGTGATCTTCCCGAAGGGGGTGTACTTCGGCGGCAGCGGGGTGTCCTTGTAGACCAGGAAGAACTGGCTGCCGTTGGTGCCCGGGCCGGAGTTGGCCATCGCCACCGTGCCCGCCGGGTACGTCGCGCCGGTCAGGTTCTCGTCCGCGAACTTGTAGCCGGGGTCGCCCGCACCGCCCGGGACCGTCGCGCTGGCGGTCGGGTCGCCGCACTGCAGCACGAAGATGTTGCTGGTGGTGAGGCGGTGGCACTTGGTGTGGTCGAAGTACTTCTCACCGGCCAGGAACGAGAAGGAGTTCACCGTGTGCGGGGCCTTGGCCGCGTCCAGCGCGATCGTGACCTTGCCGCAGTTGGTGTCCATCGTCATGGTGTACGAGCCGGCCGCGTCGACCGACATGGCCGGCTCGGCCTGCCACTTCTTGCCGTTGGGGGCGCCCGGCGCGGGGTCGGTGCAGCCCTCGACCGGCTTGCGGGTCGGGGCGGTCGGCTCGGCCGCCTGGGTCGGCGCGGCCTGCGCGCCGTTCGCGGCGCTCTTGCCCTTGTCATCCGAGTTGAACGCGCCGGTGGCGAAGAGCGTCCCGCCTCCGGCCAGGACAACGACGGCGAGCGACGCGCCCATGATCGTGTTGCGGCGCTTGCGGGCGGCCGCCATCTCGACCCGGCGCTCCATCTGGCGCTCGTACTTCTCGCGGGCGAGCTGCCGCCGCCGCTGTTCGCTACTGACCACCGGCCGTGTCTCCTACGGATGTGCGGGAAAAGTGGATGGATTCCGGAGCGGATCATCGCATCCCTCGGCGGCCAAGTGTAGGGACCGGGCCCGTAAGGACGCGGTGAACCTGTCAGACGGCCCGTCCCGCCAGCCCTATCTGGTTCGCAACCGGAGCCGGACCGCCGGTAGGCTGCCCCTGAGTAACCAATAGGCAGCATCACTACTGGTGGTTCTCGCTCACCGACCGCCGCACACCCGAAGGACGCGCGTGTTCATCGCCGGATTCCCCGCTGGAGCCTGGGGCACCAACTGCTACCTGGTCGCTCCGGCGGCGGGCGAGGAGTGCGTCATCGTCGACCCCGGCCACCAGGCGGCCCGCGGCGTCGAGGACATGGTCCGCGAGCACGGGCTCAAGCCCGTCGCCGTGCTGCTCACGCACGGCCACATCGACCACGTGGCCTCGGTGGTCCCGGTCTGCGGCGCCCGCGGCGTCCCGGCCTGGATCCACCCCGAGGACCGGTACATGATGTCCGACCCGGAGAAGGCGCTCGGCCGCTCCCTGGGCACCCAGTTGATGGGCGAGCTCACCGTCGGCGAGCCCGACGACGTGCGCGAGCTCACCGACGGCAGCGTGCTGGAGCTGGCCGGCCTGCAGCTCACCGTGGACCACGCCCCGGGCCATACCGGGGGGTCGGTGACCTTCCGGACGCCCGGTGCCGAGGACCTCCCCCCGGTGCTGTTCTCGGGCGACCTGCTGTTCGCCGGCTCCATCGGGCGTACCGACCTCCCGGGCGGGGACAGCGAGGCGATCATGACGTCGCTGGCCCGGGTGTGCCTGCCCCTCGACGATTCCACCGTGGTCCTCTCCGGCCACGGCGGTCAGACCACCATCGGCCGCGAGCGCGCCACCAACCCCTACCTCCGACAGGCAGCGGGGGCGGCCGGCGCCCCGGCTTTCCCGCGACGAGGAATGTGACGGAAGAGAAGTTGAGCACCTTCACCGCCCCCAAGGGCACCTACGACCTGCTGCCCCCCAGCTCCGCGACCTTCCTGGCGATCCGCGAGCGCATCGCCGCGCCCGCCCGCCGGGCCGGTTACGGCTACGTCGAGACCCCGGTCTTCGAGGACGTGAAGCTGTTCTCCCGCGGCGTCGGCGAGTCCACCGACATCGTCACCAAGGAGATGTACACCCTCACCACCAAGGGCGGCGACGAACTCGCGCTGCGCCCGGAGGGCACCGCGTCGGTGCTGCGTGCCGCGCTCCAGGCCAACCTGCACAAGCAGGGCAACCTGCCGGTCAAGCTCTGGTACTCCGGCTCGTACTACCGCTACGAGCGCGCCCAGAAGGGCCGCTACCGCCAGTTCTCCCAGGTCGGCGCCGAGGCGATCGGCGCCGAGGACCCGGCACTGGACGCCGAGCTGATCATCCTGGCCGACGACGCCTTCCGCTCGCTGGGCCTCGCCGACTACTCGCTGCTGCTCAACAGCCTCGGCGACAAGCAGTGCCGCCCGGTCTACCGCGCCGCGCTGATCGAGTTCCTCTCCGGCCTGGACCTGGACGAGGACACCCGCCGCCGCGCCGGGATCAACCCGCTGCGCGTCCTGGACGACAAGCGCGAGTCGGTGCAGGAGCAGCTGGTCGGCGCCCCGATGCTGCGCGACTACCTGTGCGAGGACTGCAAGGCGTACGACGAGAAGGTCCGCGAGCTGCTCACCGCGGCCGGCGTGGCCTTCGTGGACGACCCGAAGCTGGTCCGCGGCCTGGACTACTACACCCGCACCACCTTCGAGTTCGTGCACAACGGCCTCGGCGCGCAGTCCGCGATCGGTGGCGGCGGCCGCTACGACGGCCTCTCCGAGATGATCGGCGGCCCGGCGCTGCCGTCCGTCGGCTGGGCCCTCGGCGTGGACCGCACCTACCTCGCACTGGAGGCCGAGGGCGTCACCCTCGACCTGCCGGCCGCCACCGCCGTGTACGCGGTCGCGCTCGGCGAGGAGGCCAAGAACGTCCTGTTCGCCAAGGTGGTCGAGCTGCGCCGGGCCGGCGTGGCCACCGACCTCGCCTTCGGCGTCAAGAGCATCAAGAACGCCATGAAGTCCGCCGACCGGTCCGGCGCCCGCTTCGCCCTGATCGCCGGGGACCGGGACCTCGCCGAGGGCGTCGTCCAGCTCAAGGACCTGAGCACCGGCGAGCAGACCCCCGTCGCCCTCGACGCACTCGCCACCACCCTGAAGGAGAAGCAGCTGTGATCCGCACGCACGACGCGGGCACGCTCCGCCCGGAGCACGCAGACACCACCGTCACCCTGGCCGGCTGGGTCGCCCGCCGCCGCGACCACGGCGGCGTGGCCTTCATCGACCTGCGCGACGCCTCCGGCACCGTGCAGATCGTGGTCCGCGACCTGGACTCGGTGCACGGCCTGCGCGCCGAGTACTGCGTCAAGGTCGTCGGCGACGTCCGCGTCCGCCCCGAGGGCAACGAGAACCCCGACATCCCGACCGGCGCCGTCGAGGTCGTCGTCAGCGCGATCGAGGTCCTCTCCGAGGCCGCCCCGCTGCCCTTCCCGGTCGCCGAGTACGAGCCGGGCACGGTGAACGAGGAGGTCCGGCTGCGCTACCGCTACCTGGACCTGCGCCGTGAGGGCCCGGCCAAGGGCCTGCGGCTGCGCTCCAAGGTCAGCAACATCATCCGCCGGGTGATGGAGGAGAACGACTTCCTCGACATCGAGACGCCGTACCTCACCCGCTCCACCCCCGAGGGCGCCCGCGACTTCCTCGTCCCGGTCCGCCTGCAGCCCGGCCACTGGTACGCGCTGCCGCAGTCGCCCCAGCTGTTCAAGCAGCTGCTGATGGTGGCCGGCATGGAGCGCTACTACCAGATCGCCCGCTGCTTCCGCGACGAGGACTTCCGCGCCGACCGGCAGCCGGAGTTCACCCAGCTGGACATCGAGGCCTCCTTCGTCGACCAGGAGGACATCCTGGCCCTCGGCGAGAAGATCATCGGTGCGATCTGGCGCGAGGTGCACGGCTACGAGGTCCCCAACCCGCTGCCGCGGATGACCTACGCGGACGCCATGGGCCGCTACGGCTCCGACAAGCCGGACGTCCGCTTCGGCCAGGAACTCACCGACCTCACCGAGTACTTCAAGGGCACCGAGTTCCGCGTCTTCCAGGCCCCGTACGTCGGCGCCGTGGTCATGCCCGGCGGTGCCTCGCAGCCGCGCAAGCAGCTGGACGCCTGGCAGGACTGGGCCAAGGCGCGCGGCGCCAAGGGCCTGGCCTACGTGCTCATCGACGCCGAGACCGGCGAGCTGCGCGGCCCGGTCGCCAAGAACCTGTCCGCGGAGCACCTGGCCGGCCTGGCCGCCGCCGCGGGCGCCAAGAACGGCGACGCGGTCTTCTTCGCGGCCGGCAAGGAGCGCGCCTCGCAGGAGCTGCTCGGCGCCGCCCGTCTGGAGATCGGCCGCCGCTGCGAGCTGATCGACGAGTCCAAGTGGGCCTTCCTCTGGGTCGTCGACTTCCCGATGTTCGAGCCGATCGAGGACGACAAGGGCGCCTTCCAGGGCTGGCACGCGGTGCACCACCCGTTCACCGCCCCGACCGGCGAGTCGCTGGACACCTTCGACACCGACCCCGGTGCGGCGCTGTCCAACGCGTACGACCTGGTCCTCAACGGCTCGGAGCTGGGCGGCGGTTCGATCCGTATCCACCAGCGCGACGTGCAGAAGCGGGCGTTCGACGCGATCGGCCTCTCCGAGGAGGAGGCGGCCTCGCAGTTCGGCTTCCTGCTGGACGCGTTCAACTACGGCCCGCCGCCGCACGGTGGTGTCGCCTTCGGTCTGGACCGGATCGTCACCCTGCTCGGCGGGTACGACACCATCCGCGACGTCATCGCCTTCCCGAAGACGTCCACCGGTGGTGACCCGCTGACCGGCGCCCCGACCCCGATCACCCCGGCGCAGCGCCGCGAGGCCGGCGTGGACGCCCAGCCCAAGGTCCGCGAGGACGCCAAGTCCGAGGCTCAGCCCAAGTCCTGACGACGCGTCATCCGCTAACCTGCAACGGCCCCGGACGGTTCACCCACCGTCCGGGGCCGGTCCACAACGGTGTGTGACACAGGGAGGGTCGACCCCATGCAGGTCACAACGAGAATCGAATGTCCGCAGGACGCCCCGGCGACCAGACGCGTCCACATGGCCGCGTTCCCCGGTCCGGACGAGGCCGACCTGGTCGACGCGCTGCGCCGCCATCCCGCCTGGCTGCCCGGGCTGTCGGTGGTCGCCGTGGACGACACCGGGCTGGTGGTCGGCCACGCGCTGCTCACCCGGCTGCAGGTCGGGGACGGCGACGCGGTGGCGCTCGCGCCGGTCGCCGTGGCGCCCGAGTGGCAGCGCAGGGGCGTCGGCGAGCTCGTCGTCCGGGCCGTGCTGTCGGCGGCCGAGGACGCGGGGGAGAAGCTCGTGGTCGTCCTCGGCGATCCGGAGTACTACGCGCGGTTCGGCTTCGCGCCGGCCGGGCGGCACGAGGTCGTCGGCCCCTTCGAGGTGCCGGAGGCCTACTTCCAGGCGCTGCCGCTGACGGCGTACGACGGCGGCCCGCGCGGGCTCTGCCGCTACCCCGAGCCCTTCGTCGCGGTCTAGACCGCCGCACTCCTCCCGTTCCGCCGCCGCCCGGTTCCGTTCCGGCCTGCGAATTCGCCGTGCTGCGCCTACGGTGAGTGTGCATCAGCACGGGTCGGACGGAGGGTCAGAGGGTGGCCGAGGAGCAGTGGACCGCGAAGCCGGAGCGACTGGCGAAGAGGCCGTACGAGCGGGAGCTGCTGCGGCTGCAGCAGGAGCTGGTGAAGCTCCAGGAGTGGGTGCGGGTCGAGGGCGCCCGCGTGGTGGTGGTCTTCGAAGGACGTGACGCCGCGGGCAAGGGCGGGGCGATCAAACGGGTGACGGAGTACCTGCACCCGCGCATCGCCCGGGTCGCGGCGTTGCCCATGCCGACCGAGCGGCAGAAGTCCCAGTGGTACTTCCAGCGGTACGTCGAGCACCTGCCGGCGGCCGGGGAGATCGTGCTGTTCGACCGCAGCTGGTACAACCGCGCCGGGGTGGAGCGGGTGATGGGCTTCTGCAGCGACGAGGAGTACTGGCAGTTCCTGCACCAGTGCCCGACCTTCGAGCGGATGCTGATCGAGGCGGGCATCCTGCTGCGCAAGTACTGGTTCTCGGTGAGCGACACCGAGCAGGAGCGGCGGTTCCGGGCCCGGCTGGGGGACCCGATGAAGCGCTGGAAGCTCTCCCCGATGGACGTCGAGTCGATCACCCGCTGGGAGGACTACTCGCGGGCCAAGGACGAGATGTTCATCCACACCGACGTCCCGGACTCGCCCTGGCACGTGGTGGAGAGCGACGACAAGCGCCGGGCCCGGATCAACATGATCTCCCACCTGCTCTCCACCGTGCCGTACCACGAGATCAAGGCGCCGCAGATCGAGCTGCCGCCGCGGCCGGCCTCGCGCGGCTACCAGCGGCCCCCGCGCGACCTGCAGAAGTACGTCCCGGACCACGCGGCCGGGCTGCTCGGCTAGGCCGGGTCCTCGTCGCCCCGGGCGGCGGGCGGCGGGCGAGGCCGTCCGCCGCGGGACCCGCTGTCCGAGCGCTCGCATAGGCTTCCGGTGTGGACGAACCGGACCTCTTCACCGCCGCCGCCGAGGAACGCCAGGCCAAGGAGCCCGGGCGGGCGCCCCTGGCCGTACGGATGCGACCGCGCACCCTGGACGAGGTCGCCGGGCAGCGGCAGCTGCTGAAGCCCGGTTCGCCGCTGCGGCGGCTGGTCGCGGGCTCGCGCGGGCCGGCGGCCACCAGCTCGGTGATCCTCTGGGGGCCTCCCGGCACCGGGAAGACCACCCTGGCGCACGTGATCAGCCAGGCCGTCGAGGGGCGCTTCGTCGAGCTTTCCGCGATCACCGCCGGGGTCAAGGAGGTCCGGGCGGTGATCGACGGCGCCCGGCGGGCGGTCGGGATGTCAGGCCGGGAGACGGTGCTCTTCCTGGACGAGATCCACCGCTTCTCCAAGGCCCAGCAGGACTCGCTGCTGCCCGCCGTGGAGAACCGCTGGGTCACCCTGATCGCGGCGACGACCGAGAACCCGTACTTCTCGGTGATCTCCCCGCTGCTGTCCCGCTCGCTGCTGCTCACCCTGGAGTCGCTGACCGACGAGGACATCCGCGCGCTGCTGCGCCGCGCCGTGGCCGACGAGCGCGGCCTGGAGGGCGCGCTGGAGCTGACCGGGGAGTCCGAGGACCACCTGGTGCGGCTGGCCGGCGGCGACGCCCGGCGGGCGCTCACCACGCTGGAGGCGGCGGCCGGGGCGGCGTTGGAGAAGGGCGAGTCGAGCATCACGCTGGCCACCACGGAGACGGCCGTCAACCAGGCGGCGGTGCGCTACGACAAGGACGGCGACCAGCACTACGACGTGGCGAGCGCGCTGATCAAGTCGATCCGCGGCAGCGACGTGGACGCGACCCTGCACTACCTGGCCCGGATGATCGAGGCCGGCGAGGACCCGCGGTTCATCGCCCGCCGGCTGATGATCTCGGCCAGCGAGGACGTCGGCCTGGCGGACCCGACGGCGCTGCAGACGGCGGTGGCGGCCGCGCAGGCGGTGGCCCTGATCGGCTTCCCGGAGGCGCGGATCATCCTCTCCCAGGCAGCGATCGCGCTGGCCCTGGCCCCCAAGTCCAACGCGGCCTACCTGGCGATCGACGCGGCGCTGGCGGACGTCCGGCAGGGCCTGGCGGGCGCGGTGCCGGCGCACCTGCGGGACGCGCACTACGGCGGTGCGGGCAAGCTCGGCCACGGCAAGGGCTACCAGTACCCGCACGACCTGCCGGAGGGCATCGCCGGCCAGCAGTACGCTCCGGACGCGGTGCACGGCAAGGAGTACTACCAGCCGACGCGGCGCGGCGGCGAGGCCCGCTACGCGGACGTCGTGGACTGGACCCGGGGGCGGCTGCGCGGGGAGCGGCGGAGCGAGAAGAAGCCGGAGCGGAAGCCGGAGCCGAGGCCGGCGTCGAAACCGGACCCGGATCCGGCGCCGACGCCGGAGCGGGAGCCCGGGCAAAAGGGCGAGTGATCGGCGGCTATACTCGATCGGAGTGCCATGTCCCGGGACGGCGGCGGGGGAGACCCCACCGACCGGCCGCACCAGCGGGACACCGGCCGTAGGCCCCTTCCGAGGGGCCCGCAACAGGAGCGTCGCGCACCGTTTCGGTGTCGCGGGTGGCCCGGGGTTCCGGACCGTCCGTGTGACAAGCACTCTCGTGCCCGGCTCCGGAGAGCGGCTGATCCCATCGCGCAGGCGGCGGGGTTTTCTCCGGGTCGCGACGTGCGACCTCCGTCAACACCTGGTGGAAGCCGTATTCGTAAGCAAGGAAGGTTTGGTTCATGGCGAACCAGAAGCGTCCCAAGGTCAAGATCGCGCGTGCGCTCGGCGTGCCGCTGACCCCGAAGTCCGTCAAGTACTTCGAGGCCCGCCCGTACCCGCCCGGCCAGCACGGCCGTGGTCGCAAGCAGAACTCGGACTACAAGGTCCGTCTGCTCGAGAAGCAGCGTCTGCGCGCCCAGTACGACCTGAGCGAGAAGCAGATGGCGCGCGCGTTCGACCGCGCGAAGAAGGCCGAGGGCAAGACCGGTGAGGCGCTCGTCGCCGAGCTGGAGACCCGTCTGGACTCCCTGGTGCTGCGTTCGGGCATTGCCCGCACCATCTACCAGGCCCGCCAGATGGTCGTCCACGGCCACATCGAGGTCAACGGTGGCAAGGTCAACAAGCCGTCGTACCAGATGAAGCCGGGCTTCGTGGTGACCGTCCGCGAGCGCAGCAAGGAGAAGGTCCCGTTCCAGGTCGCCCGTGAGGGTGGCTACGCGGGTGAGGGCCAGACCCCGAAGTACCTCGAGGTCAACCTGAAGGCCCTGGCCTTCCGCCTGGACCGCGCGCCGCAGCGCAAGGAGGTCCCGGTGATCTGTGACGAGCAGCTCGTCGTCGAGTACTACTCGCGCTGACCCGCGAGTGGTTCCGCTCTTCGCGTGACCACCAGCGAGCCCCCGTCGCCTTTCGAGGCGGCGGGGGCTCGCCGTTTTCCGGTTGTGCCCGGTGCTCAGACGCTCTCGCCGGCCATGGCGGCGGCCAGCCGCAGGTGCGGGCGGGCCTCCTCGGTGCGGCCCTGGCGCTCCAGGGTGCGGCCGAGCATCATCCGGGCGTAGTCCTCGGCCGGGTTCGCCTCCAGGATCCGGTGCAACTCGGCCTCGGCGCGGCCGAGTCGGGCGGAGTGGTAGTAGCTGCGGGCGAGCAGCAGCCGGACGGAGAGGTTGGCCGGCTCCTCGGCGAGCACGCCTTCGAGCATGCGGGCGGCATCGGTGTACGCCTTGGAGTCGAAGTAGAACTTCGCCATGCGGTACTCGTCGGCGGCGTTGTGGACGGCCATGGTGCTCCTTCCGGGTGGATCCTTGCCTCCTCAAGCAATGGGCAAGCTTCAGCTATTCCGGCCTGTGAGACGGCCCTTCCGGCCCGTGCCTCAGCCCTTCCGGGCCGGCGAGGGGGCCGGGGCCGGCGGCACCGAGAAGGGCCCCGCGCCCGGCTCCGAACCCTCCGCCGAACCTCCTCCGCCGAGCGCCCGGGAGACGGCCTCGTCCAGGTCCAGCCGGGCGCCGGCCCGGTAGCACTCCTCGTACTCCTGCTCGGCCAGACCGGCCCGGGCCCGCTCGGCGCACTCCTGGTGGGTGCCGAAGAAGTTCCGTGAGCCGAGGAACGGGGTGCCGACCGTGCGCCAGATCCGGTGCGCGGCGCCCTGCAGCACCCGGGCCTCGCGCAGGTCGCCCGGCTCGCCCGGGCCGCTCGGCTCGGTCTCCAGCAGCGCCAGCAGGTCGATCCCCAGCACGATGCCGAGCAGGTCGTGGAACAGGTGGTTCAGCCGGACGCACTCGCGGGCCAGCGCACGGGCCGCCTGGACCGCGCCGTCCAGCCAGTGCGAGTACGCCATCGCGTACAGCACGTACGCGTACGCCCACTGCTCGCCGTGCTCCTCGCACAGTTCGCGGGCCTGGCCGAACCAGAGCTCGCCGCTGTCCAGGTCGCCCTGGAAGAGGTAGGCCAGACCCAGCTCCAGCATCGCCATCACCACGTTGCTGTTGAGCTCGCCGATGGTCCGGTAGTGCCAGAGAGCCTCCTCGAAGAGCTCGGCGGCGCGGTTCGGGTCGTCGCCGATCAGGGCGGCGCAGCCCTGGCGGTGGACGGCGTAGGCGAGGGCCCGGTCGTCGCCGGTGTCCAGGGCCTGGCGGCGGCACTCCTCCAGGGCCGGACGGGCGGCGCCCAGGTCCCCCTGCAGCGTGGCCGTGTAGCCGGTCACCCACAGCGCCTTGGCGCGGGCCTCGGTGGGTTCGCGGCCCAGGGCGAGCGCGCGGTCCAGCCAGTGCCGCCCCTCGCCGAGGTGGCCGCAGCCGACCCAGTAGAACCAGAGCGTGCCGGCCAGCAGCAGCGCGATCTGCTCCTCGCCGGGCTCGGCGAGGCAGAACTCCAGTGCCGCGCGGAGGTTGGTGTGGGCCAGCTCGGTGCGTTCGGCGGTCTCCGCCTGGCGGGGGCCGAACCACTCGACCTCGCCCCAGGTGGCGACGCCGAGGTACCAGTCCCGGTGGCGGCGGAGCAGCCGCTGCTCCTCGCCGGTGGCGCGCAGCCAGTGGCCGCCGTACTCGCGCAGGGTGTCCAGCAGGCGGAAGCGGACGCCGAAGGCGCTGTCCTCGCGCAGCACCACGGACTTGGCGACGAGTTCGTCGACCAGGTCCAGCACGTCCTCGGGCTCGATGCCCTCGCCGGCGCAGACGTACTCGGCGGCTTCGAGGTCGAAGCTGCCGGCGAAGGCCGAGAGGCGGGCCCAGAGTAAACGTTCCTGCACCGTGCAGAGCTCATGACTCCAGCCGATCGTCGTGCGCAGCGTCTGGTGCCGCGGCAGCGCCGTCCGGGAGCCGCCGGTGAGCAGCCGGAACCGGTCGTCCAGACGGGCGGTGATCTGCTCCACCGACAGCGCCCGCAGCCGTCCGGCCGCCAGCTCCACGGCCAGCGGGATGCCGTCCAGCCGTCGGCAGAGCACGCCGACCGCCTCCGCGTTCGCCTCCGTCACCTCGAAGGACGGCAGGACCGCCCGGGCCCGCTCGGCGAACAGCCGCACCGCGTCCGGCAGCGCGCCGCGCTCCGGGGCACCCGCGGGCACCGGACCGACCGGCAGCGGCGCGAGGGTCAGCAGGTGCTCGCCGTAGGCCCGCAGCGCGGTGCGGCTGGTGGCCAGCAGCCGCAGGCCCGGCAGCGCCCGCAGCAGCGCGTCCGCCAGCTCGGCGCAGGCCTCCACCAGGTGCTCGCACCCGTCCAGCACCAGCAGCAGGCGCCGGTCGGCCAGCTGCTCGGTCAGGACGTCCAGCGGCGGACGGGCGGTGCCGTCGGTCAGCCGCAGGGCCTCCAGGACGGCGTGGCCGAGCAGCAGCGGGTCCTGCACCGGGGCCACGTCCACCAGCCAGGTGCCGTCCGGGAAGACGGCGTCCGCGCGGGCCGCCGCCCGCAGCGCCAGCCGGCTCTTGCCCACCCCGCCGGGGCCGGTCACCGTCACCAACCGGGCGGCGGCCAGCAGGTCCGCCACGTCCGCCAGCTCCCGCCGGCGCCCGACGAACCCCGTCACCTCGGCCGGCAGCCGGCCGCACTCCGGCCCGCGCGGCCCCGCCGCGGGCTCCCCGGGCTGTGCTGTCCAGTCGCCGGCCAACCGCTGCTCCCCGTGTTCCAGGCCGGACCGTCGCGGTCCGGACGTGCTCGGGCCGTCCGCGCGACGGCCTGCCTGGCAGAACGAGGTGACCGGCCGGTAGGTTACGCGCGCGGATCGCACACCCGGTCGGATCGCCCGGGGCCGCGACCCGGTCCGGAAACCGGGCGTGGGCGCGATAGGGTTCCGTCTGGAGAACAGCAAGGCGAGGGAGCGCGCAAAGGTGTCCGTGGGAGAGCTGGCCGGATTGCTCGTCGCCGTGTTCTGGGCGGTCCTGGTCACCCTGCTCGCCGTCGTGCTGGTCCGCCTCTCCCGGGTGCTGAAGGAGGCCGCCGTGCTGGTCTCCGCGGTCACCGATCAGGCCGTGCCCCTGCTGACCGACGCGGGCGCCGCGGTGCGCAGCGCCAACGAGCAGTTGGAGCGGGTCGACGAGATCACCGCCAACGTGCAGGACGCCGCCGCCAACGCCAACGCGCTCTCCTCCACCGTGGCCGCCACCCTGGGCGGACCGCTGGTGAAGGTCGCGGCCTTCAGCTACGGCGTCCGCAAGGCCGTCGCCAAGCAGCAGGGCACCCTGCCGTCCGTGCCGCTGCAGACCGGCGAGCGCGAGGAACTGGCCCGGCTGATCCGGGCCGAGGTGCGCGCCGCGACCGCCCCCAGGGGCGGTCTGCTCTCCAGGGTCCGGCGAGCGGTGAGGGGCTGACGGCATGGTGCGACGCATCTTCTGGATGGCGGTCGGCGCCGGCGCCACCGTCTGGGCCATGAACAAGGCCAACGAGGCCGTCCAGCGGCTCACCCCGGACAGCCTCTCCGGCACCGCCGCGCGCGGTGCGCTGCACCTGGGCGACCTGGCCAAGCAGTTCGCGCAGGACGTGAAGGCCGGCATGGCCGAGCGCGAGGAGCAGCTGAAGGACGACCTCGGCCTGCGCGGCACCGCCGTGGCGGAGCCCCGCACCGCGCGCAGAGCCCGCCCGTCTCCCGCCACCGCCCTTCCTGGGAAACGCTCCGCGTTGCCCCTCTCCGGCGAGCCGCAGTACCGAGCTATCTCGGCGGCGCCCGGCAGCCCGGCCGCCGCCCTGCCCCCCGCCCGCAGTGCCCGCACCACCCCCCGGACCACTGAAGAAACGCCCCGCCGCGCCCTGCCGCCGCGGGGCGGCACCCCGAACCGGAAGGACCACTAATGGAGTCGGCTGAGATCCGCCGCCGCTGGCTGCGCTTCTTCGAGGAGCGCGGCCACACCGTCGTTCCGTCGGCGTCCCTGGTTGCCGACGACCCCACCCTGCTGCTCGTCAACGCCGGCATGGTGCCGTTCAAGCCCTACTTCCTGGGCGAGGTCAAGCCGCAGTTCTCGCGCGCCACCAGCGTCCAGAAGTGCGTGCGCACCCTGGACATCGAGGAGGTCGGGAAGACCACCCGGCACGGCTCCTTCTTCCAGATGTGCGGCAACTTCTCCTTCGGCGACTACTTCAAGGAAGGAGCCATCAAGTTCGCGTGGGAGCTGCTCACCAGCCCCGTCGCGGACGGTGGCTACGGCCTGGAGAAGGAGAAGCTCTGGATCACCGTCTACAAGGACGACGACGAGGCCGAGCAGATCTGGCGTGACGTCATCGGCGTCCCGTCCGAGCGCATCCAGCGCCTCGGCATGAAGGACAACTTCTGGTCGATGGGCGTCCCCGGCCCGTGCGGCCCGTGCTCGGAGATCAACTACGACCGCGGCCCCGCGTACGGCGAGGAGGGCGGCCCGGCCGTCAACGGCGAGCGCTACCTGGAGATCTGGAACCTGGTCTTCATGCAGTACGAGCGCGGCCACGGCGACGGGAAGGACGGCTTCGAGATCCTCGGCGACCTGCCGAGCAAGAACATCGACACCGGCCTCGGCCTGGAGCGCCTCGCCGCCATCCTGCAGGACGTCGACAACCTCTTCGAGATCGACACCAGCCGGATGATCCTCGACCGTGCCGCCGAGCTCACCGGCCACACCTACGGCGCCGACCACAAGTCGGACGTCTCGCTGCGCGTGGTCACCGACCACATCCGCACCGCGCTCATGCTGGTCGGCGACGGCGTCACCCCCGGCAACGAGGGCCGCGGCTACGTGCTGCGCCGCATCCTGCGCCGCGCCATCCGCAACATGCGCCTGCTGGGTGCCACCGAGCCGGTGGCCAAGGAGCTCATCGACGTCGCCATCAAGGCGATGGCGCCGCAGTACCCCGAGCTGGAGACCGACCGCAAGCGCATCGAGACGGTCGTCATCGGCGAGGAGGGCGCCTTCCTGCAGACCCTGAAGGCGGGTACCAACCTGCTGGACGCCGCGGTCACCGACACCAAGCAGTCCGGTGGCGTGGTGCTCTCCGGCGAGCAGGCGTTCAAGCTGCACGACACCTACGGCTTCCCGATCGACCTCACCCTGGAGATGGCCGAGGAGCAGGGCCTCCAGGTCGACGAGGCCGGCTTCCGCCGCCTGATGCAGGAGCAGCGGGACCGCGCCAAGGCCGACGCCAAGGCGAAGAAGATGGGCCACGCCGACGTCGCCGCGTACCGCGACGTCGCCGACAAGGCCGGCGCGAGCGTCTTCACCGGCTACGCCCTCACCGAGGGCGAGGCCACCGTGGTCGGCCTGCTGGTGGACGGCGTCCCCTCGCCGGCCGCCTCCGAGGGCGACGAGGTCGAGATCATCCTCGACCGCACCCCGTTCTACGCCGAGGGCGGCGGTCAGCTCGCCGACCACGGCCGGATCCGGCTGGAGTCCGGCGCGGTGGTGGAGATCCGCGACGTGCAGCAGCCCGTCCCGGGCGTCATCGTGCACTCGGGCGGCGTGCTGTTCGGCGAGGTCGTGCTGGGCGCCTCGGCGTACGCCACGATCGACACCGAGCGCCGCCGGTCGATCGCCCGCGCCCACTCGGCGACCCACCTGACCCACCAGGCGCTGCGCGACGCGCTCGGCCCGACGGCCGCCCAGGCCGGCTCCGAGAACGCCCCCGGCCGTTTCCGCTTCGACTTCGGCTCGCCCGCCGCCGTCCCGGGCAGCGTGCTGGTCGACGTCGAGCAGAAGATCAACGACGTGCTGGGTCGTGAACTGGACGTCACCGCCGAGGTCATGACGATGGACCAGGCCCGCAAGGCCGGTGCCATCGCCATGTTCGGCGAGAAGTACGGCGACGAGGTCCGGGTCGTCTCCATCGGCGACTTCTCCAAGGAGCTGTGCGGTGGCACCCACGTCGGCAACACCGCCCAGCTGGGCCTGGTGAAGCTGCTCGGCGAGTCCTCGATCGGCTCCGGCGTGCGCCGCGTGGAGGCGCTGGTCGGCGTCGACGCGTACAAGTTCCTGGCCCGTGAGCACACCGTGGTCTCCCAGCTCACCGAGCTGGTCAAGGGCCGTCCGGAGGAGCTGCCGGAGAAGATCTCGGGCATGCTCGCCAAGCTCAAGGACGCCGAGAAGGAGATCGAGCGCTTCCGCGCCGAGAAGGTGCTGGCCGCCGCCGCCGGCCTGGCCGACTCGGCCGAGGACGTGCACGGCATCGCCGTGGTCGCGGCCCAGGTCGCCGACGGCGTGGGCGCGGACGAGCTGCGCAAGCTGGTCCTGGACGTGCGCGGCCGCCTCGGCTCGCGCCCGGCCGTGGTCGCCGCCTTCACCGTGGCCAACGACCGCCCGCTGACCGTGATCGCCACCAACGAGGACGCCCGCGGCCGCGGCATCAAGGCCGGCGAGCTGGTCCGGACCGCCGCCAAGACCCTCGGCGGCGGCGGTGGCGGCAAGGACGACGTCGCCCAGGGCGGCGGCTCCAACCCGGCCGCGGTCGGCGAGGCCATCGCCGCGGTGCGCGGCCTGGTCGCGGAGCGCGCCAGCTGATGGAGCAGGAGGAGAGGCCCTTCCGGCGTGGGCGGCGGATCGCCGTCGACGTCGGTGACGCCCGGATCGGGGTCGCGTCCTGCGACCCCGACGGGGTGCTCGCCACGCCCGTGGAAACCGTCCCGGCCGGCGTGAAGTCGCAGGCCAGGATCGCCGCCATCGTCGAGGAGTACGACGCGATGGAGGTGATCGTCGGGTTGCCCCGCTCGCTGAGCGGCAAGGAGGGCCCGGCGGCGGAGAAGGTCCGCGGGTACGCGGCGCGGCTGGCCAACCGGCTCTACCCGGTGCCGGTGCGGCTGGTGGACGAGCGGATGTCGACCGTCACGGCGACCCACGGGCTGCGCGCCTCCGGGGTCAAGGCGAAGAAGGGCCGCTCGGTGGTCGACCAGGCCGCCGCCGTGGTGATCCTGCAGACCGCCCTTGAGTCCGAACGGGTGAGCGGACGCCCGCCCGGTGAGAGCGTCGAGGCGGTCGGCTGAGGAGCCTGATCTAACGTCCCGGTTGAGGGGTGGGGGGGGGGGGGGGGGCCCCGGGCCCCCCCCCGGCGCTGTGGGATTGTGTCACCACGGGCGGGTGGTAGGTGTGGGGGGGTTTTGGGGGGCCCGGCGG
>NZ_JBHWBZ010000007.1:51417-202653 GCF_042735475.1 Kitasatospora sp. NPDC059577
CCGGGGGGGCCGCCCGCCCGCCGGGGTGGGGGGGGCGGGGGGGTGGGTTCTCGACCAATAAAAGCCGCCGGGGGGGGGGGGGCGGGGGGGCCGCCCCCCCCCCCACCCCTCTTCGTTCGTTTCCGATTCCGTTCCCGATCGACGTGTGATCGATCCGGAACGATCTGGGACCGCCGAAGGGGCGCGCGCCATGACCGACCAGGACTTCCAGCCCGGGCTCACGCCGGGACACCTGGGTGCGCCGGTGCTGGAGCCGGAGGGCCGCCCCCCGACCGCGCCCCGGCCGCACTCCGATGCGCCGGATCCGCACCGACGGCGCAACGGACTGGCCTGCGGGCTCACCGCCCTGGCACTGGTCGCGGTGTTCGGCGGGGTCGGGCTCACCGGGTACACCTGGTTCCAGGCGCAGCGCAGGCCCCCGGCCGCCGCCGACTTCGCCGGACAGGGCACCGGCAGCGTCCAGGTCTCGGTGCCGGAGGGCGCGGGCCTGTCCCAGATCGCGTCCGCGCTGGTCCGCAACGGGGTGGTGGCCAGCTCGCTCGCCTTCACCCGGGCCGCGAAGGGCAGCGCGGCGGCCGCCGGACGGATCCAGCCCGGGACGTACACGCTGAAGCAGAAGATGTCGGCCGTGGCGGCGCTGGCGATCCTGGTCGACCCGGCCAACGCCAACGGCCTGACCATCCCCGAGGGCTGGCGCGGCTACCAGATCTTCACCGCCATCGACAAGAAGCTCAACCTGCCCGACGGCACCACCCGGCGCACCGCGCAGGAACAGGCCGTCGAACTGGGCCTGCCGGACTTCGCCAACGGCAGCCCCGAGGGCTACCTGTTCCCGGCGACGTACGCCGTCACCGACGGGACCACCGCGCTCGACCTGCTGAAGCAGATGGTGGAACGGGCGGGCAGGGAGTACACCCGCGACGACGCCAACGTCGTCGCGCAGAACCTCGGCCAGACCGTGTACGGGCTGGTCACCGTGGCCAGCATGGTCCAGGGCGAGGCCGACAACACCGAGGACATGGGCAAGGTGGCCCGGGTCATCTACAACCGGCTCGCCAAGGGCATGCCGCTGCAGCTCGACTCCACGATCAACTACGCGCTCGGCCGGTCGACCCTGAACACCACGGTGACCGAGACCAAGCTGAACTCCCCGTACAACACCTACCTGCACCCCGGGCTGCCACCGACGCCGATCTCCAACCCGGGACGGCAGGCGATCATGGCGGCGCTGGACCCGACGCCCGGGGACTGGCTGTACTTCGTCACCGTGAAGCCCGGGGACACCCGCTTCACCGACAGCTTCGACGTGCAGCAGCGCAACGTGGCGGAGTTCAACGCCTACCGGGCGGCGGCGAAGCCGAGCGCCCCGGCGTCCGGCTCGGCCGCCGCCTCGGGGGCGCCGGGGACGGCTCCCGGCGGGGCGTCCGGGGCGGCCACCGGCTCGGCGTCCGCGGCTCCGCCGGGGCCGGGCGCTCCCGCGGGCCCGGGTGCGGCGACTCCGTAGCGATCTTGTGTGCCCTCCGTGAGGTCCCCCGGTGACGGTGCGTTCGCCCGGGCAGGGGTAAGGCTGCGGTACGGTAACGTCTCCCTCCAGGCGCTGCGCTAGCACGCCGGTTCGAGATTCAGCCGGGACGATGCCGTCCCGGACGGCCGGTCCGATCCGTCGGCCGTCACCGTCGGTTAAGGGGATCAATGACCGATCTGGGTGGGGGCTACGCCCCCCAGGGCGAGCCGTGGCACCCCGGTGATCCCGGGTACGACGGCCGGCAGCCGGTCCCCGGCCAGCAGGACGGCCAGTGGCAGCAGCAGTACCCGCAGCAGGGTCAGCACGGCCAGCAGCCCTACGGGGACGCACAGCAGGGGTACCCCCAGCAGCAGATGCAGCAGCCGATGCAGCAGGGCTATCCGCAGCAGCAGATGCGGCAGCAGGCGTTCCAGCAGCAGGGCTACCAGCAGCAGGGGTTCCAGGGCGGTCAGCAGGGCTACCCGCAGCAGGGCCAGCAGCAGGGGTACCCCCAGCAGCAGATCCAGCAGCCGATGCAGCAGCAGGGTTACCCGCAGCAGCAGATGCCGCAGCAGGCGTTCCAGCAGCAGGGCTACCAGCAGCAGGGGTTCCAGGGCGGCCCGCAGAACGGCATGCAGCAGCCCGGTGTCCAGCAGCAGCCGGGCACGCAGGGCCAGAACGGGATGCCGGCACAGAACGGCATGCAGCAGCCGGGCATGCAGGGCCAGAACGGGATGCCGGCACAGAACGGCATGCAGCAGCAGCCCGGAGTGCAGCAACAGGGCATGCCGCAGCAGCAGGCACCGCAGCAGCGGGGCCGGAGGCGGGCTGCGCCCGCGCCCGAGCCCGAGCCCGCTTCGGGCCCCGGGCCGGACGGCATCGACTGGGAGGCCGAGGCCGCCGCGCTGGAGTCCGGGGCCCCGGCCGGTGACGATGGCCAGGGCGGGACCGACGAGTGGGACGGCCGCGAGGACGGCCACCGCGAGGACGGCGGCTACCTCGACGAGCACGCCGAGTCCGAGGAGGGCGGCTTCCTCGGCAAGCAGGACGAGTCCCGCGAGGCGAAGAAGAAGCGCAAGGAGAAGGGCAAGAAGTCGGGCCGCCGCAACGGCGGCGCCT
Organism: Kitasatospora sp. NPDC059577; assembly: GCF_042735475.1. Taxonomy (NCBI): domain Bacteria; kingdom Bacillati; phylum Actinomycetota; class Actinomycetes; order Kitasatosporales; family Streptomycetaceae; genus Kitasatospora; species Kitasatospora sp. NPDC059577. Next base: position 54,041 of record NZ_JBHWBZ010000007.1, read on the forward strand.
GCCTGCTGGTCGCGGTGGTGCTGCTCGGCGCCGTCGGCGGCGCCGGCTGGTGGGGCTACGGCTTCTACCAGGACCACTTCGGGCCGCCGCCGGACTTCACCGGCGCGGGCACGGGTTCCGTCCAGTTCGAGGTCAAGAAGGACGCGCTCGCCGGGCAGATCGGCCTGGCGCTGAAGAACGCCGGCGTGGTCAAGAGCGTCGACGCGTTCACCACGGCCTGCAAGGCCGAGCCCAAGTGCGTCACCGTCCAGCCGGGCTTCTACGGCCTGAAGAAGGAGATGCCGGCCGCCGACGTGCTCAAGGAACTGCTCGCCCAGGCGGGCGGCGCGGCGATCGTGATCCCCGAGGGCAAGAACTCCACCGAGATCTACACCCTGATCGACACCAAGCTGAAGCTCCAGAAGGGTGCCACGGCCGCCGCCGCGCAGGCCCAGATCAACGACCTCGGCCTGCCCGCGTACGCCCAGGGCAAGATCGAGGGCTTCCTCTGGCCGACGCGCTACAACATCGCCGACGGCATGAAGCCCGAGGACCTGCTCAAGCAGATGGTGAAGACCGCCACCGACAAGTACGCCAACCTGGACTCCCAGGCGGCCTCGGTGGGCCTGAAGACCGGGTACGAGGTGATCATCGAGGCGAGCATCCTCCAGCGCGAGGGCAACAACGTCGACGACTTCGCCAAGATGGCCAAGACCATCCAGAACCGGCTGGCCGCCGGCGGCGAGATCAACCACAAGCTCGGCATGGACACCACGCTGCAGTACTCGTTGGGCCGCAAGGAGCTCAACAAGGGCGACATGGACAACGCGAGCAACCCGTACAACACCTACGTCAACCCGGGCCTGCCGCCGACGCCGATCTCCAACCCCGGCGACGACGCGCTCAACGCGGTGCTCCACCCGGCGGACGGCAAGTGGCTGTACTTCATCGCGATGGACCCGCAGCACACCCGGTTCGCCGAGACGAGCAAGGAGCACTACGCCAACGTCAAGGAGTACTGCCAGGCGGCCGGGCAGGGCTTCGACGAGGCCCGCGGCCACTGCACCACCAAGTAGCAGCGGCGGGACAGCAGTTCATGGAGAGGCAGTGTTGACCAGCAAGCACCGGGCGGCCGTCCTCGGCTCGCCGATCGCCCACTCGCTCTCGCCGGACCTGCACCGGGCCGCCTTCGCGGCGCTCGGGCTGGACGGCTGGCGCTACGACCGCTTCGAGGTCGACGAGGCCGCGCTGCCCGGCTTCGTCGCCGGACTGGACGAGGCGCAGTGGGCGGGCCTGTCGCTGACCATGCCGCTGAAGCGGGCGGTCATCCCGCTGCTCGACGAGGTCAGCGCGACGGCCCGCGCGGTGGACGCGGTGAACACCGTGGTGTTCACCGCCGACGGGCGGCGCACCGGGGACAACACCGACGTTCCCGGACTGGTCAACGCGCTGCGCGAGCGCGGGATCACCGAGGTGCCCGGCGCCGCCGTCCTGGGTGCCGGGGCCACCGCCTCCTCGGCGCTGGCGGCGCTCGCCCGGATCTGCACCGGCGAGGTGACGGTCTACGTGCGCAGCGCCGAGCGGGCCCGGGAGATGGCCGAGCTGGGCGAGCGTCTGGGCGTGGTCGTCCGCACTGCCGACTGGGAGCGCGGGGCCGAGGCGCTGGCGCAGCCCCTGACCGTCTCCACCACGCCGGCCGGTGCCACGGACGCCTTCGCCGGTTCGCTGCCCGCTGCGCCCGGGACGTTGTTCGACGTGCTGTACCACCCGTGGCCGACGGCGCTGGCCGCCGCCTGCGCCGAGCGCGGGGCGACCGTGCTGGGCGGGCTGGACCTGCTGGTGCACCAGGCGGTGCTGCAGAGCGAGGCCTTCACCGGGCGGACCCCGGGGCCGCTGGCGGCGATGCGCGAGGCGGGGGAGAAGGCGCTCGCCGGGAGCTGAGGCCCGGTGCCCGCCCGGTGCCGGGTGACGCCCGCTGCCTTCCCGCCGCCCCTGCGCGGCCTCCCGGCCGCATGCTGACCGGTTGCCGTCCGTCACGCGGACTGCGCCCCCGGGTGCCGCTGGGGCATGAAAGGATTCAGGCAGAAGGCACGCTCGGGCGGGCCGCGGCGGTGCCGTGGGCCGGCCCGCTGATGAAGGAGCTCCGTTGGGTACGTTGCGCTGGCTGACGGCGGGGGAGTCGCACGGCCCCGCACTCGTCGCGACGCTGGAAGGCCTGCCCGCCGGCGTACCGGTCACCACCGCCGTGGTGGCCGACGCGCTGGCGCGCCGTCGGCTCGGTTACGGCCGCGGGGCGCGGATGAAGTTCGAGCAGGACGAGGTGACCTTCCTCGGCGGTGTCCGGCACGGCCTGACCATGGGCAGCCCGGTCGCGATCATGGTCGGCAACACCGAGTGGCCGAAGTGGGAGCAGGTCATGTCGGCCGACCCGGTCGACCCCGAGGTGCTGGCGGGCCTGGCCCGCAACGAGGCGCTCACCCGCCCCCGGCCCGGCCACGCCGACCTGGCCGGCATGCAGAAGTACTCGATCGAGGAGGCCCGGCCGATCCTGGAGCGCGCCAGCGCCCGCGAGACGGCCGCCCGGGTCGCGCTGGGCGCCGTCGCCCGCGCGTACCTCCGTGAGGTGGCCGGGATCGAGATCGTCAGCCACGTGGTCGAGCTGGCCGCCGCCAAGGCGCCGGCCGGTGTGCTGCCGCTGCCCTCGGACGAGGCCCGGCTGGACGCCGACCCGGTGCGCTGCCTGGACGCGGACGCCTCGAAGGCGATGGTCGCCGAGATCGACCAGGCCCACAAGGACGGTGACACCCTCGGCGGCGTGGTCGAGGTGCTGGCCTACGGCGTGCCGGTCGGCCTCGGCTCGCACGTGCACTGGGACCGCCGTCTGGACGCGCGGCTGGCCGCCGCGCTGATGGGCATCCAGGCGATCAAGGGCGTCGAGGTCGGCGACGGCTTCGACCTGGCCCGGGTCCCCGGCTCGCAGGCGCACGACGAGATCGTCCCGACCGCCGAGGGCGTCAAGCGCACCTCCGGCCGGTCCGGCGGTACCGAGGGCGGCCTGTCCACCGGCGAGGTCCTGAGGGTGCGCGCCGCGATGAAGCCGATCGCCACCGTGCCGCGGGCGCTGCAGACCCTGGACGTGCGCACCGGCGAGCCGGCCAAGGCGCACCACCAGCGCTCGGACGTCTGCGCGGTGCCCGCCGCGGGCATCGTCGCCGAGGCGATGGTCGCGCTGGTGCTGGCCGACGCGGTCGACGAGAAGTTCGGCGGCGACAACGTCACCGAGACCCGCCGCAACGTGCAGGGCTACCTCGACCACCTGATCATCCGATGACCCGACCCGTCGTGGTGCTGGTCGGCCCGCCCGGCAGTGGCAAGTCCACCGTCGGGCGGGCCCTGGCCGAGCGCCTGGGCGCCGACTTCCGGGACACCGACGCCGACATCGAGACCACGGCCGGCAAGCCCATCCCGGAGATCTTCATCGACGAGGGCGAGTCGCACTTCCGCGCACTGGAGGTGGCGGCCGTGCGCGCCGCCGCCACCGGACACGACGGGGTGCTGGCGCTCGGCGGCGGCGCGGTGATGGCCGAGGCCACCCGTGAGCTGCTGCGCGAGCTGCCGGTGGTCTTCCTGGAGGTCCCGCTCGCCGACGCGGTCAAGCGGGTCGGCCTGGACGCCCCGCGCCCGCTGCTGGCGGTCAACCCGCGGGCCCGCTGGCGCGAGCTGATGGAGGCCCGCCGCCCCCTCTACCTCGAGGTCGCCACCGCCGTGGTCGACACCGCAGGCCGCACCCCCGAGCAGGTCGCGGACGCCGTACTGGAAGCACTGGAGCTGAAGACCCCCCATGACTGACCCCATCGTCAGGATCCACGTCGGCGGCAGCGCCGGTCACGACCCGTACGACGTGCTGATCGGGCACCAGCTGCTCGGCGAGCTGGCGCCGCTCATCGGCAACCGCGCCAAGCGGGTCGCGATCATCCACCCGGAGGCGCTGTCCGCCACCGCCGACGCCATCCGCGAGGACCTGGCCGGCGAGGGCTACGACGCGATCGCGCTGCAGGTGCCCAACGCCGAGGACGCCAAGAGCGTCGAGGTCGCCGCGTACTGCTGGTCGGTCCTCGGGCAGACCGGGTTCACCCGCAGCGACGTCATCGTCGGCCTCGGCGGCGGTGCCACCACCGACCTGGCCGGCTTCGTCGCCGCCACCTGGCTGCGCGGCGTCCGGTGGATCTCCATGCCCACCACGCTGCTCGGCATGGTCGACGCGGCCGTCGGCGGCAAGACCGGCATCAACATCGCCGAGGGCAAGAACATGGTCGGCGCCTTCCACCCGCCGGTGGGCGTGCTGGCCGACCTGGGCACCCTGGAGACCGTGCCCAAGCACGACTACGTCTCCGGCCTCGCCGAGGTCATCAAGTGCGGCTTCATCGCCGACCCGGCCATCCTCGACCTGATCGAGGCCGACCCCGAGGGCGCCAAGACCCCGGCCGGCCCGCACACCGTCGAGCTGATCCGGCGCGCCATCCAGGTCAAGGCCGACGTGGTCTCCGGAGACCTCAAGGAATCCGGTCAGCGCGAGATCCTCAACTACGGTCACACCCTCGGCCACGCCATCGAGCGCAACGAGCGGTACAAGTGGCGGCACGGTGCCGCGATCTCCATCGGCATGGTCTTCGCCGCCGAACTCGGCCGCCTGGCCGGGCGGTTGGACGACGAGACGGCCGACCGGCACCGCAGCGTGCTGGCCTCGGTCGGCCTGCCGCTGAGCTACCGGGCGGACGCCTGGCCGAAGCTGCTCGACGCGATGAAGATCGACAAGAAGTCGCGCGGCGACCTGATCCGCTTCATCGTCCTCGACGGCCTCGGCAAGACCTCCGTGCTGGAGGGCCCCGACCCGTCCCTGCTGGTCGCCGCCTACGCGGAGGTCTCGGCGTGACCCGGGTCATGGTGCTCAACGGCCCCAACCTGGGCCGGCTCGGCAGCCGCGAGCCGGACGTCTACGGCGCCACCTCCTACGCCGGCCTGGTCGAACGCTGCACCGCCCTCGGCAAGGAGTTCGGCTTCGAGGTCGAGGTGCACGAGACCAACTCCGAGCAGCAGATGGTGGAGTGGCTGCACGAGGCGGCCGACGGACAGGTGCCCGTGGTGATCAACCCGGGCGCGTTCACGCACTACTCGTACGCGATGCGCGACGCCGCCGCGCAGCGCACCGCGCCGCTGATCGAGGTGCACATCTCCAACCCGTACGCCCGGGAGACCTTCCGGCACACCTCGGTGATCGCGGCGGTGGCCTCCGGCACCGTCGCCGGCTTCGGGCTCGGCTCGTACGAGCTGGCGCTGCGGGCGCTCGCCGAGGGGCTCACCTCGCGCTGAGGACCGGGCCCGTCCCCGACGGGCCCGGACCCACGGCCCGGCTGCGGACTGTGCCCGCTGCCGGGCCGCCGTGTAGTGTCCCCGCTGAGAACGTGTCGGGAGGTGCCGTGACGCAGTACGCCGGAGGCGGGCAGGTCCCGCCGCGTCCCGCCGCTCCGCCGGTGCCTCCGGGGGGCGGTGCGGGAGCGGCCCCGTCGGGGGTGCCGGTTCCGCCGCCGCAGGTCCGGCCCGTGCCGACCGGTTCACCGGCTCCTGTGGCTCCCGTTGCTCCTGCGGCGCCCGTTGCTCCGGCGCCCGTTGCTCCTGCGGCGCCCGTGGCGCCCGCTGTGGTCGGGCCCGCGCCCGTGGTGCCCGCTGCAGTCGGGCCCGCGCAGGTGCTCGCGCCCGGGCCCGCCGCCGGTCCGGCCCCGACTCCCGTCACGGCCCAGGCCCAGGCCCAGGCCACGGTCCCGGTGCCCGTGCCGCTTGCCGCTCCGGTGCCCAGCGCACCGGTACCCGCCGGAGGGACCGGGCACTTCGTCCTGCCGTCCGGGACGCCCGTCCAGCTGCCCGCCCACCCGCCGCGGCAGCACGCGCCCACCGGGCCGATCGCCGTCCTGCTGATCGGTCCCGCCGGCGCCGGCAAGACCACCGTCGCCCGGTACTGGGCCGAGCGCCGGCCCACCCCGACCGCGCACATCAGCCTGGACGACGTACGGGAATGGGTGCAGTCCGGCTTCGCCAACCCGCAGTCCGGCTGGAACAACGCCTCCGAGGCGCAGTACCGGCTGGCCCGCCGCACCTGCGGCTTCGCCTGCCGCAACTACCTGGCCAACGGCATCTCCTGCATCATCGACGACGCCGTCTTCCCGGACCGTCCGGCGATCGGCCTCGGCGGCTGGAAGCGGCACATCGGCCCCGGCATGATCCCGGTCGTCCTGCTGCCCAGCCTGGACTCGGTGCTGGGCCGCAACGCCCGGCGCAGCGGGAACCGGCGCCTCGGCGACGAGGAAGTGGCGCGCATCCACGGGCGGATGGCCGGCTGGTACAACTCCGGGCTGCCGATCATCGACAACTCGTACCTGGACGTCGCCGGGACGGCCGCCGAGCTGGACCGTGTGATCCTGGCCCGGCTGACGGGCATGCCGGTCCGCTGACCCGGCCGACAGCCCCCGCCCGGCCGCCCCCCCCGTCACCCCCCGCCCCGCCTCCCCGTCGCCTGCCGACTCGGGCGGCCGCGGGCGTGTCGGTGCCGACTGCGATGATGGAGGCGTCCTCGGGCCCGCCCAGCGGCCCGTCCTGTCGAACCCGGGGAGCTGACGCCCGTGCCGGAAGGCCACATCATCCACCGCCTCGCCGCCGAGAACCGGAAGGCCTTCGGCGGACGCCCCGTCCGGGTCTCCAGCCCGCAGGGCCGGTTCGCCGACGAGGCCAAGGTGATCGACGGGCAGCTGCTCACCGGTGCCGAGGCGATCGGCAAGCACCTCTTCCTCGGCTTCGAGGAAGGCGCCTGGGTGCACGTCCACCTCGGGCTCTACGGAGGCTTCACCTTCGGCGCCGGCCCGGCGCCCGCGCCGGTCGGCCTGGTGCGGCTGCGACTGGAGGGCGAGGACGGCTACGCCGACCTGCGCGGTCCCAACACCTGCGCCCTCGTGGCCGACGACCGGAAGGCCGCGGTCGCGGCCCGCCTCGGCCCCGACCCGCTGCGCGCCGACGCCGACCCGGAGGCCGCCTGGCGCCGGATCGCGGCCAGCCGCACGACGGTCGCCGCGCTGCTGATGGACCAGAAGGTGCTCGCCGGGGTGGGCAACGTCTACCGGGCCGAGGTGCTGTTCCGCCACGGCATCGACCCGCACCGGGCCGGGCGCGACCTCACCCGGAAGGAATGGGACGCCGTCTGGTTCGACCTGGTCGCCCTGATGCACGAGGGCGTCGCGGTCGGCCGGATCGACACCGTCCGTCCCGAACACACCCCGGAGGCGATGGGGCGCCCGCCCCGCGTGGACGACCACGGTGGCGAGGTGTACGTCTACCGGCGGGCGGCGATGCCCTGCCACGTCTGCGGCACGGACGTGCGGACCGAGGAGCACGCCGCGCGCAACCTCTTCTGGTGCCCGACCTGCCAGGCAGCCTGAGACCCCGATCCGCCCTCCGGGCCGGAGCCCAGCCCGTAGGCTGGGGCCGACCGGCCGGAGGGAGCGGGCAGATGGAGCATCGGCGGGTGACCAACACCGTGTCAGGAACGGTGGGTGGCCACGTGGTGCAGGCCGACACCATCGGCTCGGTGCACCTCCACCAGGCCGAACCGCCGCCGAGGCCTCGTCAGGTCCGGCCCCCGCACGGGCCCTTCGTCAACCGGGAGCCGGAACTCGCCGCGCTGACCGCGGCGTCGGGCCGGGTCGAGGCCGGCGGGCTGGGGATCGTGGTGTTCACCGGGCTCGGCGGGGTCGGGAAGACCGAACTGATCGCCAAGTTCGCCGAGGAGCACCGGGCGCGCTTCCCGGGCGGGGACCTCTACGCGGACCTCCTGGCCTACCGGCACCAGGGCGGGGTGGACCTCCCCTCGCTGCTGGCCGGCTTCCTGCGCGCCCTCGGGACGGAGCCCCCGGCGGTGGAGGCGGAGCGATTCACGATGTTCCGCACGGTCACCGCCGAGCGCCGGTGCCTGTTCTTCCTGGACAACGTCGAGCACGCCGCCGAGGTGCGCGCCCTGCTCCCGTCGACCGGACTGGTGGTGGTCGCGAGCCGGCGGCGGCTGCCCGCGCTGCGCACCGACGGCGCCGAGGTGCGACAGCTCGGTCCGCTGAGCGCGACGGCCGGTGCCGATCTGGTCCGGGCCTGGCTGGGTTCCGGGCGGGGCACCGACGGGGAGTTGGCGGCGCTGGTCGAGCTGTGCGGCGGGCTGCCGCTGGCGCTGAACGCCGTCGGCAGCCAGCTGCTGGACCGCGACCACCTGCCGGTCGGCCGGGTGGTGGCCGAACTGCACGACCGGGAGGGCAGGTTGGCCATGCTGGACGACGAGGAGAACGACCTCGGCCCGACCTACGACCTGGTCCACGAGCGGTTGTCGCCGCACGGCCGGGCGCTCTACCGGCTGATCGGCGTGCACCCCGGCCCCTTCGTGTCGGCCGAGTCGGCGGGTGCGGCGGGTGTCGAGCGGGCCGGGGCGGCGCTGCAGGAACTGCGCGCCGTCCACCTGCTCGACGAGGTGATGGACGACGACGTCGAAACGCGCTTCCGCGCCCACGACGTGGTGCGGCTGCACGCCTACGGCCGTACCCGGGAGCTGCCCGGCCGGACGGAACTCCTCGCCCGGGTGGTGGCCTACTACCGGGGCCGGGCCGCACTGGCCGACCGGGCGATGGGGGCCAGGCTGCGACTGCAGGAGGAGAGCGGCGAGGAGCTGCCCGGGTTCGCCTCCGGCGCGGCCGCCCTGGAGTGGCTGCACGCCGAACGGGCCAACCTGCGCGCCGTGGTGGAGGAGGCCGCCCGGCAGCGGTGGCACGGCGAGGTGTGGCGGCTCTGTGAGTCGCTCTGGCCGCTGTACCACGGCCGCAAGCTCTACGAGGACTGGATCGCCACCCACCGGCTCGGCGTCGAGTCGGCCCAGTGGGACAACCAGCCGGCCGCCGTGGTCCGGATGCGCAACCAGCTCGCCCGCGCCCACTTCGAGCGCAAGGAGTACCGGCTCGCCGCCGAGCAGTTGGCGCTGGCCGCGGAGCAGCTGCCGCTGGTGGCGGACCGCCGCGTGGTGGGCGTACTGCACGAGACGGACGGCCTGCTGTGCCTGGCCGACGGCCGCCCCGGCGACGCGGTGGAGCGGTTCACGCTGGCCCTGGCGGAGAACCGGGGCGACGACCACGGTGAGATCGTCCAGAGCTACAACCTGGCACAGGCGCTGATCGCCGACGGCCGCGCCCCGGAGGCGCTGGACGTCCTGGACCGCGCCGGCGCGCGGGCCGCGGACACCGACGACCACGACATGCTGATGAAACTGCCGCTGGTCCGCGCCCGGGCCCACCGCGCGCTGGGGCGACCGGACCTCGCCGTCGTGCACGCCGGTGACTGCGCCCGGCGGGCCGGGGAGCGGAGCCAGTACGTGAAGGAGGCGCAGGCGCACACCCTGTTGGTGGCCCTGGCGGAGGAGCTGGGCGATGCCGAGTTGGCCGGGCGCAGCCGGGCCCGGCTGCGGGAACTGGCGGGTCAGCTCTAGGGTCCGTCCTCACACCGCGACTGCGGGGCGACGCTCCCCGGCCTTCGGCTTGCGACGCACGCACCCCAACGCCGCCCGGCCGCCCTCCGGGCGGACGACGGGAGCGTGACGACGGGAGTGAGCGGACGGGAGCGTGCGGACGGACCCTAGGGAGGCGGGCCCTGGGGCGCGGTGCTGAACGAGAGCCGGGTGCGGTGCTCGCCGGTGCGGACGGTGAGTCCCTGTCGGGGGAGTTCGGCCGGGTCGCCGCCGTCGGCGAGCCAGCAGGCCACGGCGGAGCCGAGCAGCAGCGGGTCGATGCCCGGGTCGGGGCCGCCCCAGTCCGGTTCGGCGCGGGCCTCCAGCAGCAGACCGCTGCGCAGCCGGAGCAGGTGCCGGGCCGGGCCGAGCGCGGCCACCGCGACGGCGAGGCCGGGGAGTTCCGCGGCCGAGTCGGCGAGCCAGCGGGGAGCGGGGAGTTCGGCGTGGACCTCGGTGCGGGCCAGCACCTCCGCGGTGTAGCGCAGGGCGTCGCCCGGGTGTTCGTCGGTGAGCGCGTGGAAGCCGCGCGGGGTGTGGTCGGCCGGGTCGACGGGGTAGCGCCGCAGACTGACCTCGGTGCCCTCGCTCCCGCCCTCGACGTCGTACGCGGTGGGTCCGTCGGTGGTGCCGGGGTGCGGGACGGGCTTGGGGTAGGGCGGCAGGAGCGGTTCGTCCCCGGGTTCGTCCAGGTGCTCCAGGAAGGAGTAGAGCAGGGGGCGCAGCAGCGCGGCGGACCGGCCGCGCCGGCTCAGCGAGCGGTCGGTGAGCGGGCGCAGGGTGTCCGGGTCTTGCTCCCGCAGGGCCCGGGCGAGTTGGGCGGCGAGGTCGCCGTCGGGGTCGAGCACGGGGGCGGTCTGGCCGAAGGCGTAGCCGGGGGAGCGCGGGTCGAGTTCGGCGGCGCCGGTGGCGACGAGCACGGTGGGTCGTTCCAGCGCGGCGCCGTAGACGGATACCGAGCCGTGGTCGCCGATCAGGCAGTCGGCGGCGACCAGCGCGGCCTGCCAGCCCTGGTGCGGCGGGATCAGCCGCAGGCCCATCCGGCGGGCGGTGTCGAGCAGCGCCTCGGGGTCGTGCCGGCTCCAGATGTTGGGGTGCAGGACGACGGCGACCGTGTACTCGTCGGCGGGCAGCCGGCGGACCAGCCGCTGGGGCAGGTCGGGGCGGCGGCCGAATAACGAGTGCTCGCTCCAGGTGGAGTTGACGACGACGAGCCGTCGGCCGTCGACGGCGCCGAGCGCGGCCCGGTAGGCGTCCCGGGAGCGCAGGCTGCGCAGCATCCGGTCGAGGCACGGGTCGCCGACGACCCGGGCGACGTCCAGCGCTTCGGGGCAGGAGGTCCGCAGGCGGTCCAGCTGTTCGGGGTGGGAGAGGCCGAGGACGTCCACGAACACCTCTCCGCCGTGGGTGAGTTCGTTGCGCGAGAGGCCTGCGGAGCTGGTCGTGTCGCCGGTGGACTCGGTCACCAGGCGGTTGTAGCCGGCGCCGTGCGGGAGGACGACGAGCCGGGCGTCCAGGTGGTGCATGGAGGAGTGGACGGCGCAGGCGACGGCGAGGTCGAAGTGGTGCCGGAGGGCGTCCTGCCAGTCGAGCACGGTGAAGCCGGGCAGGCCGTGCAGGTAGTCGTCCAGGGCGCGGTCGGCGAAGGCGGAGCCGGGGTTGACGGTGAAGTACCGGGCGATGCCGTCCGGGTTGAGGAGGGTGAGGACGTCGAGGACGCGGGTGGCGGAGGTGAGGGTGCGGGCGACCGCCAGCACGCGTGCCCTGACCGGTCGGGTGTTCCAGCGGTCGGCGGGCCAGGCGTGGGGGTGGGACGGCACACCATGATCGTACTCATCCGGTGGCCCGGCCCGACGGCTGTTCCCCGAGTGTCGGTCAGCCCGCGGCGGCGGTGGGCTCGTGGTGCTCGCCGGCGGCGCATTCGTCGAGGAGGGGGCGCATGTCCTCGTCCACGAGCCGGTAGCGCACCACGCGGCCGTCCTTGTCGCCGGTGACGACGCCGGCCGTGCGGAGCAGCCGCAGGGCCTGGGAGACGGCGGGGTCGCGCATGCCGGTGGCGACCGCGAGGTCGGTGACGGCGAGCGGGCCGGCCCGGTGCAGGGCGAGCAGCAGGGCGAGCCGTCCGGGGTCGGCGAGCAGGGAGAAGCGCTCGGCCCAGGACCGGACGTGCGCGGTGTCGCCGATCGCGGCGATGGCCTCGCAGACCCGGTGCCCGTCGATGGTGCGGTGGCCCGCGCGGTCGGCCGGTACGAGATGCATGCGGACATTCTTGCAGGCGGGGGCCTGTGATCCTGGACACCTGCGCAGGTGCGCAGCCTTGCATGGGTCGGGGCGCGACCCCTACGGTGTAGCCCGCCGTGGTGCTCGGGAAGACCGGTGACGGACCCTCAGGGGTCCCAGTCCGGAGCGGCCCTCGCCACTGTGATCGGGTGAGTTCCTTCGTCCTCGACGGAATTCGGTCCGTGTCCACGAAGCCACTGGGTGCCTCGCGCACTCGGGAAGGCGGACCCGGATGTCCCGTAAGCCAGGAGACCGGCCACGGCACTTCACGAAGTGATTCCACGAGGTGTTGGAGCGTGATCCTGAGATGACCCTGCCCGAAACCGCCGCGGCGGACGCGAAAGCGGCGCCGTCCGTGTTGCCCGCCTTCCGGTGGAAACGCGAGGACACCGTCCGTACGGCCGGGTTGATGGGGGTGATCCTGGCCATGCACGTGGTGGCCTTCGGGACGCTCGTGTTCCTGGTGGCGCCCGAGCGGTACGCGGTCGGCACCCAGGTCTTCGGGGTGGGCCTGGGCATCACCGCGTACACCCTCGGGATGCGGCACGCGTTCGACGCCGACCACATCGCGGTGATCGACAACACCACCCGCAAGCTGATGGCGGACGGCAAGCGGCCGGTCTCGGTGGGATTCTGGTTCGCGCTGGGGCACTCCTCGATGGTGGTCATCATGGCCGCCCTGGTGGCGGGCGGCGCCCAGCTGGCGAACACGCTGATGGACGACGAGTCGACCACCCACAAGTGGCTCGGCGTGGTCGGGACGACCACCTCCGGGGTGTTCCTCTACCTGATCGGCGCGCTCAACCTGGCGGCGCTGCTCGGCATCGTCAAGGTGTTCCGCGCGATGCGGGCCGGGCAGTACGACGAGGCGGAGCTGGAGGCGCACCTCGACTCCCGCGGCTTCATGGCCCGGGTGCTGAACCGGGCGACCCGTTCGATCACCCGCCCCGGGCAGATGTTCCCGGTCGGCATGGTGCTGGGCCTGGGCTTCGACACCGCCACCGAGGTCACCCTGATGGTGATGGCGGGTTCGGGCGCGGCCGCCGGGCTGCCCTGGTACGCGATCGTCTGCCTGCCGCTGCTGTTCGCGGCCGGGATGAGCCTGTTCGACACCCTGGACGGGACGTTCATGAACTTCGCGTACCAGTGGGCCTTCTCCAACCCGGTGCGGAAGGTGTACTACAACCTGACCATCACGGGGCTGTCGATCGCGGTGGCCTTCATCATCGGCACCATCGAGCTGGTCGGCGTGCTGCACGAGAAGTTCGACCTGACCGACCCGGTGAGCGGCTGGATCGCGGAGATCTCGCTGGACAACGTCGGCTACGCGATCGCGGGGCTGTTCGTGGTGGTCTGGGCGGTGGCGATCGGGTACTGGAAGCTCGCCAAGGTCGAGAAGCGCTGGACGCCGCAGGAGCAGTGAGCCCAGGGGCCCACCGCGCGGTGCCGAACGGCGCCTCCCCACTCGGGGAGGCGCCGTTCGTGCGTGCGGGGTCAGCGCTCCTCGCGGAAGTCGACGTACCGGCCCGCGACCGGGTCGTACTTGCGCAGGACCATCCGGTCCGGATCGTTGCGGCGGTTCTTGCGGGTCACGTACGTGAAGCCGGTGCCGGCGGTGGAGCGGAGCTTGATGACGGGGCGCAGTTCGCTGCGGGCCACGGGTGTCCTCCTGGGTCCGGGGTGTTCGGTCGAGACCGTACACCGAAATGGAAGTCATTTTCATCTGGTGTAGCGTTTGCGCCGTCCCGATCATTCCCGGACGCCAGGGAGCACCCATGTCCGCCCACTGCCGGCTCACCGGCCGCCGGCCCGGCTTCGGCAACGCGATCTCGCACTCGCACCGCCGCACCCGCCGCCGCTTCGACCCCAACGTCCAGCGCAAGCGCTACTGGCTGCCCGGTGAGGGCCGGTACGTGCGGCTCACGCTGAGCGCCAAGGGCATCCGCACCGTCGACACGATCGGCATCGAAGCCGCCGTCGCCCGGATCCGGGCCCGGGGGGAGAGGGTCTGATGGCCGAGCAGAGCAAGATCGCCAAGAACGAGCAGCGGCGCGCCGTCGTCGACCGGTACGCCGAACGCCGGGCCGAGCTCAAGCGGATCATCGCCCACCCCGGCGCCGACCCGGCCGAGCGCGCCGCCGCGCGGGCCGAACTCGCCCGCCGGCCGCGCGACGCCGGCCCGACCCGGGTCCGCAACCGCGACGCCGTGGACGGCCGCCCCCGCGGCTACCTGCGCGCCTTCGGCCTCTCCCGGGTCAACCTGCGCGCGCACGCCCACGCCGGCCACCTGCCGGGCGTCCGGAAGGCGAGCCGGTGAGCCCGGTGGACGCCCCGGAGCGGATCAAGCTGCCCGTGGTCGTCGTCGCCGGGCTGCACGCCGAGGAACGACGCGCGGCCGTCGACGAGCTGACCGCGGACGCGGTGGAGGCGGTGGTGCTGCGGCACGACCTGCGGGACGCCTCGCTCGGCCTCGTCCACCGGGAACTGCGCGACGCCCGGGGGGTGTTCGACGCGGACGACGTGCCGTTGACGAACGACTGCCCGTGCTGCGCCCTGCGCGAGGACCTGCTGCCCCGGCTGCTGGGGATCGCCGACGAAGGCCGCCACGGGCTCGCCGTCGTCGAACTGTGGGGCGGCAGCGACCCGCACCCGGCCGTCGAGGTGATCGCCGGCGGAGAATCCGGCGGGCGGCGCCTCGCGGACGCCGTCGAACTCGCGGGCGTCGTCACCGCCGTCGCTCCGGACCGGCTGATCGGCGAACTCTCCGTCCCCGACGACCTGGCGGAACACGGCGAACACACCGCCGAACGGGACGAGCGGACCCGTGCGGAAGCGTTGGCCCACCAGATCGAGTACGCCGGCACCCTCGCCGTTCCGCGAGCCACGGCGCACGCGCCGGGGCTCGCACTGCTGCGTCAGCTCCACCCCACCGCCCGGGTCGTCCGGCTCGGCACCGGCGCCCTCACCCGGGCCGCACTCGGCGGCTTCGACGTCGCCGCCGCCCGCGACCGGGTCAACCCGGCCATCGCCCTGCTGCCGCAGGAACGCGACGAGGCGGGCGTCACCACCCTGGTGTGGGAACGCCGCCGGCCGCTGCACCCGGAGCGGTTCCACGAGGCGCTGCACCAGCTCGTCCCGGCGGCGCAGCGCAGCCGCGGCCGCTTCTGGCTGGCCAACCGCCCGGACCTGATGCTGGCCTGGGACGCGGCCGGGGCCAACCTCGCCGTCGAGGAGTGCGGGCCCTGGCTCGCCACCCTGTCCGACGCGGCCTGGGAGTTCTACCCGCCCGCCCGGCGGGCGGCGGCCGCCCTCGACTGGCACCCGCTGCACGGCGACCGGGTCCAGCAGCTCTGCTTCACCGCAGAGGGGCTGGACGTCGACGGGATCACCGCGCTGCTCGACTCCTGCCTGCTCACCGACGTCGAACTCATCGCCGGTGAGGCCGGCTGGAAGACCCTGCCCGACGCCTTCCGGGACCTGCTCGCCCCCCTCCACTGAAGGAGCCCCGGCATCATGCGCAAACGAACAGCCCCGCCGAAGGAGCGGCCCGACCCCCTGGACGCGGCCGGCATCGAGGACGTCGACCACGAGGACCAGGAGCTTCCGATGGCCGTGCCCGAGCGCAGGACCTCCCGCAGCAACACCCGGCACCGTCGCGCCCGGTGAAGGGCGACGCCCCCGAAGCCGGTCCCGGTCACGAGCGACGGCCGCGAGCTGCTCGTGCCGCAGAACCTGGTCCCGGCCTACCGCCGGGGGCTGATCGACCCGGGGGAGGCGTAGCGGCGGCGGCCCGTGCCGGGTGGCGGGAAACCGGTGGTGGTACGGGGGCGCGTCGGGGGCTCCGGGGGTTCCGTCGGGGGTGCTCGGCGGGCGGTTCGGGCCGGGGGTTCGTAGGCTCGACGCATGGCGGATGCGTACGCGGGGCGGCGGGAGCGGGTGAGGGAGCACTGCAGTGCGGCCGGGGCCGATGCGGCGCTGATCACCCGGGCGGCGAACGTGCGGTATCTGACGGGCTGCGCGCCCTGCGGGGCGACGCTGCTGCTGACCAGGGAGCGGGCGCTGCTGGCGCTGCCCGACGACCTGCCGCCGGACGACACGGGGGAGCACCTGATCGTCCCCGACGTGACCCGGCTGCCGGTGGCGGCCGGGGCGGACACCGCGCTGGCCGCCACCGCCGCGGCGAGCAGCTTCGGGGTCGAGGGCCTCGCGGTCGAGGAGCACGACCTGACCGTCAGCCGGCACCGGACGGTGGCGGGCCTGGCCGAGCGGGCCCGGCTGGTCGACCTCGGGCAGGTGGTCGAGCGGCTGCGGGTGGTCAAGGACGAGCACGAGATCGCCGATCTGCGGATCGCCGCCGAGATCGCCGACCAGGCGCTCGGCGAGCTGCTGGAGTCGATCCTGGTCGGCCGCACCGAGCGGCACCTGGCCATGGAGCTGGAGCGCCGGATGATCGACCACGGGGCCGACCGGGCCGCCTTCCCGGTGTCGGTCGGCACCGGCAGCCACTCCGGCCAGGCCGCCCACCAGCCGACCGACCGCCGGGTGGAGGAGGGCGACTTCCTGACCGTGGTGATGGGGGCCCAGTACCGCGGCTACGGCGTGTCCACCGCCCGCACCTTCGTGATCGGCGCCGCTCCCGCGCCGTGGCAGGTGGAGCTGCACCGGTTGGTCTTCCGGGCCCAGCGGGCCGGTCGGGAGGCGCTCGGACCAGGCGTGGAGCAGTGCGTACCCGACCGGGCCGCCCGGCAGGTCCTGGAGGCGGCGGGCCACACCGAGGGCTCGCCGCACCCGGTGGGCCACGGCATCGGGCTGGAGATCCGGGAGGCACCGCGCCTCGGTCCGTCGGACATGGGTAAACTGGACAGCCGCGTGCCGGTCACCGTCGGCCCAGGGGTCCACCTCCCGGGCAAGGGCGGCGTCCGGATCGAGGACACGCTCGTCGTGCGCCCCCTCGAAGAGGGCGGGCCCGAGCTGCTCACCATCACCACCAAGGAGCTCCTCGCCCTGTGACCGCGGCCTCCAGTCGGCCGTCGGCGGCAGGACGCACCCCTTGGTTCCTTGACAGCTATATCCAGGAGTAAGTGCGCCCGTGGCTTCCACGAACGATCTCAAGAACGGCATGGTCCTCAAGCTGGAGGGCGGCAAGCTCTGGTCCGTCGTCGAGTTCCAGCACGTCAAGCCCGGCAAGGGCCCGGCCTTCGTTCGGACCAAGCTCAAGGAGGTCCTGACGGGCAAGGTCGTCGACAAGACCTTCAACGCCGGCACCAAGGTCGAGACCGCCAACGTCGACAAGCGCGGCATGCAGTTCTCGTACAAGGACGGCGAGAACTTCGTGTTCATGGACATGGACACCTACGACCAGCTCACCATCGAGCCGGCCGTCGTCGGCGACGCCGCCAAGTACCTGCTGGAGGGCTTCGAGGCCCTCGTCGCGCAGAACGAGGGTTCGGTGCTCTACATCGAGCTCCCGACCTCCGTCGAGCTGACCATCGCCGAGACCGAGCCGGGCGTCCAGGGCGACCGCTCCACCGGCGGCACCAAGCCGGCCACCCTGGAGACCGGCGCCGAGATCCAGGTGCCGCTCTTCGTCACCACCGGTGAGAAGGTCAAGGTCGACACCCGCGACGGCAGCTACCTCGGCCGGGTGAAGTAAGTCCGTGTCGGCCGCACGTAGCAAGGCCCGCACCCGGGCCTTCCAGATCCTCTTCGAGGCCGACCACCGCGGGGTCGACCCGCAGCGGGTCCTCGCCGACTGGGTGGCCCGCGCCCGCGAGCCGAAGCCCGAGGAGGGCACCCCGCAGGTCGGCGAGTACACCATGGAGCTGATCGAGGGGTACGTCCAGCACGCCCGTCGGATCGACGACCTGATCTCGCAGTACGCGGTGGGCTGGACCCTCGACCGGATGCCGATCGTGGACCGCAACGTCCTGCGACTCGGCGCGTACGAGCTGATCTGGGAGGACGGCGTCCCGGACGCGGTCGTCCTGGACGAGGCCGTCGAGATCGCCAAGGAGTACTCCACGGACGACTCCCCGGCCTTCGTCAACGGCATGCTCGCCCGTTTCCTGGAGCTGAAGCCGAGCATCCGCCGATAACCGGTCGTGCTCCGCTGACGGCCGTCGGACCCGCATGCCGGGTCCGGCGGCCGTTCGGCGTTCCCCGGCCGTCGCGCGGTCGGCCCGATCGGCGTAGGGTGTGGCCTACTCGTCAGTAACTTGGTGTTCGACGCCCCGTGCGAAAAGGCAGGTCCTCCCCCATGACCACCGCGATCCGCAGCGAGTTCGACCGGGGCATCGCCCTGACCAGACACCCCGAGGAGGCCGGCCGCTACGAGGCCGAGCTGGGCGCCGGCTGGCAGATCGGCGGCGGGGTCAACGGCGGGCTGCTGCTCGCGGTGGCCGGACACGCGCTGTCGCTGGAGCACGAGTCGCACCCGGACCCGGTGTCGATCAGCGGTTACTACCTGTCCGCCTCCACCCCCGGCCCGGCCACCGTCCGCACCGAGGTGCTGCGCACCGGCCGCGGGCTCTCCACCGGCACCGCCTCGCTCAGCCAGGACGGCGTCGAACGGCTGCGCGTGGTGGCCAGCCACGGCGACCTCTCCGCCGCCGACGGCGAGGTGCGCACCAGTGCCCGGCCGCCGCAGCTCCCGCCGCCGGAGCAGTGCATCGGCGTGGAGCACGCGCCGAAGGAACTGATCGCCGAGGCCGCCCTGCTGGAGCGCTTCGACCTGCGGCTGGACCCGGCCACCGTCGGCTGGGCGCTCGGGCAGCCCTCCGGCAACGGGCGGATCCAGGGCTGGTTCCGGCTCGCCGACGGCCGCGAACCCGACCCGCTGCTGCTCCTGCTGGTCGCCGACGCGCTGCCGCCGGTCACCTTCGACCTCGGCATGCCCGGCTGGGCCCCGACCGTCGAGCTGACCGTCCACCTGCGGGCCAAGCCCGCCCCGGGCTGGCTCCGCGTCACCCACGCGACCCGCAACCTGGCCGGCGGGTACTTCGAGGAGGACGCCGAGGTCTGGGACGAGTCCGGCCGTCTGGTCGCGCAGTCCCGCCAGCTGGCCCGGGCGCCGCGGTAGTCCGGGGGGATCCGCGCCACCGGTCCTATTACCGGTGGTTACATTCCTGTGACACGCCGTACGTGTGCGGCGCGCGGGCGGTGGGGAGGAAGGCGGTCAGCGGCGAGCCCGCCGCCGACCGTCACCCCCGTCGGCCGTCGTCGCCGGCGGCCGCCCGCCGAAGCCAGGAGCCATCCGATGAGTAGCCGCCACGGCCGCGCCCGCCGTAACTCCGACTGCACCGCCGGCGGCTCGCGGCCCGCGGTGCGGGCGTCGCACCGGCCGCAGGGGGCCGACGGGGCCGAGGGCGTCGAGGGCGTCGAGGGCGCCGACCAGGCGTTCGTCATCGGGGTGCTGACCAGCGCCGCGGACTTCGCGCGGGCCCGCGCCTGGGGGATCTCCGACGCCCCCGACTACGAGCGCTACCTGGCCGACACCGCCGAGCTGCTGGCGGACGCGCTGGAGCGCTTCGAGACCGTCCGGGCGCGGATGTTCCACCCGCAGGACTTCGAGGAGTTCTGCCTGCTCAACGGGCTGGACCCGGCCGAGCCCGCCGCCCGCGACCGCTACCTGGTCAACCCGGCGCTGCAGACCCAACTGCTCGCCTACCAGGGCGAGGAGCCGGCCGGGGACTTCGTGCCGCGCCTGGTCCGGGCCCGGGAGAACGGGCTGACGCTCTGCCACGCCGACCTGCTGCTCGACGGCGGCCTGTACGGCGGCGCGGGCGAGCGCGACGAGGACCACGCCCGCTGGGTGCGCGCCGCCTACCAGCGCGGGGGCGAGGTGTTCCGCCGGATGCTGGTCGGGGCGGGCGCCGGCGTGTACGAGCTGCGCCTGCGGGTGGACGCGCCCGGCGGCAGGCTGACCGCGGCCGCGCGGGTGCTGCAGTGGGAGGACGGCGTGGTGCGGATCAACGACGAGGACCTGGAGCTGGTCTGCGCGGTGCTGTGCGCCGGGCTGGCCCTGGAGCTGCCGGGCGTCGCGGTGCTGCACGGTTCGCAGGGCTCGGCCGCCTCCTGCGGGGAGTACCTGCCGGCCTCCTGGGCCTGGTCGAGCAGTGGGCAGGACTGGGCGCCGGCGGACCGGCCGGTCCGGCTGGACGGGGTCGCCGCGCAGCCCGGCTACAGCCTGGGCACGGTCTGCTGACACGTGGCGCGCCGCGCCGGGGGAGGGCCCGCCGGGCCCGGGAACACCGCGGCGCGGCCCCCCGGTCTGGGGTGCCGCGCCGTGACGTTTCTGCTTGCCGGCACTGGTGGGACGAGTGCCGGCACGCACAAGGATCCGCTGGCGGGAGCCGGTGCGGTGAGCCTCAGCTCGCGTCCTCCTCGCGCACCGCACGGCGCGCGTCGGGGTTCAGCACGCCCCAGGAGATCAGCTGCTCGGTGAGGATCGACGGCGACTGGTCGTAGATGACCGCCAGGGTGCGCAGGTCGTCCTGGCGGATCGACAGCACCTTGCCGTTGTAGTCGCCGCGCTGGCTCTGGATGGTCGCCGCGTAGCGCTGCAGCGGGCCGGCCTTCTCGGAGGGGACCTGGGTCAGTCTCTCCAGGTCGAGGACCAGGCGCGGCGGCGGCTCGGCCGCGCCGCCGGGGGTGCCGCCGGGCAGCAGCTCCTGTACCGGGACGCCGTAGAACTCCGCCAGCTCGGCCAGTCGCTGCACGGTGACCGCACGGTCCCCGCGCTCGTACGAGCCTACGACGACTGCCTTCCAGCGCCCCTGGGACTTCTCCTCGACACCGTGCAGGGAGAGCCCCTGCTGAGTGCGGATCGCTCGGAGCTTGCCTCCGAGTTGCTTCGCGTAGTCGCTGGACATTGATCTCCCCGGACGAGATTGCTTCGCGTTCAGTGGTGGGTCACGGGCGATGTCGACGTCGTTACCGGTGGGTTCGACGTCCGTCTCGTAACTCACTGTGAGGTTACGTAGAGTAAGGTAGTTGCGTCAAGCCGAATGGGGCAGTCGTGCGAATGGCCCGCATCGTCGGCGCGTCCGGGGTGTTAACCGACGGAAGCGGAATGATGGACTTCTGTTTGCCGTCCGGGGCGCTGCTAGGATGACCCGAAGCCCACGCCGACCCGGCGGGGGTGATTCAGACATCCTTTAAGGCCCGTCCAGTGAGGCGGGGAAGGAGGTCCGCTTCGGCATGACCGCACACCGAGATTCGACGCCGCAGGAAACGACGCCGCGGCCGCCGCACCAAGTGCTGGACGGCACGGACATCGCCCGGGTCATCACCCGGATAGCGCACGAGATCGTCGAGCGCGCCAAGGGCGCGGAGGACGTCGTGCTGCTCGGCATCCACACCAGGGGTGTCCACCTCGCCCGCCGCCTGCACGGCCGGCTGGCCCAGATCACCGGGCGCGACATCCCGCTGGGCACCCTGGACATCACCATGTACCGGGACGACCTGCGGCTGAAGCCCGCCCGCGCCCTGGAGCACACCGAGATCCCCTCCGACGGCATCGACGGCAAGCTCGTCATCCTCGTCGACGACGTGCTCTTCTCCGGCCGCACCATCCGCGCCGCGCTCGACGCGCTGAACGACATCGGCCGGCCGCGCGCCGTCCAGCTCGCCGTCCTGGTCGACCGCGGCCACCGCGAGCTGCCGATCCGCGCGGACTACGTGGGCAAGAACCTCCCCACCTCGCTGCGCGAGGCCGTTCAGGTGCGCCTCTCCGACGCCGACGGCGTGGACGCCGTCCTGGTCGGGGACCGCGACTTCGCCGCGCGCTCGTCACAGGCCATGGCCGCCAAGCCGTCCGAACCGCACCTCCCGGAGTAACCCGCGTGAAGCGCCACCTCGTCTCCGCCGCCGATCTCAGCCGCGACGACGCGCTGCTGATCCTGGACACCGCCGAGGAGCTGGCCCAGCTCTCCGGGCGGGCCGTCAAGAAGCTGCCCACGCTCCGCGGCCGCACCGTCGTCAACCTCTTCTTCGAGGACTCCACCCGGACGAAGACCTCCTTCGAGGTCGCCGAGAAGCGCCTCTCGGCCGACGTCATCAACTTCTCCGCCAAGGGCTCCTCGGTCTCCAAGGGCGAGAGCCTCAAGGACACCGCGCTGACCCTGCAGGCCATGGGCGCCGACGCGGTGGTCATCCGCCACCACGCCTCGGGCGCACCGGCCCGGCTGGCCCAGTCCGACTGGCTGCACGGCAGTGTGATCAACGCCGGTGACGGCACCCACGAGCACCCCACCCAGGCGCTGCTCGACGCCTTCACCATGCGCCGCCACCTCAACCCGGGCTCCGGCCACGACCTCGCGGGCCGCCGGGTGACGATCGTCGGCGACGTCCTGCACAGCCGGGTCGCCCGCTCCAACGTCCACCTGCTGAACACCCTCGGTGCCCAGGTCACCTTCGTCGCCCCGCCGACGCTGCTGCCGATCGGCATCGAACCCAATCCCGAAACCGGCGCAGGCGGGTGGCCCTGCGAGATCAGCTACGACCTCGACGCGGTGCTGCCCAAGACGGACGCGCTGATGATGCTGCGGGTCCAGCGCGAGCGGATGAACGCCGCGTTCTTCCCGACCGAGCGCGAGTACAGCCGCCGCTACGGCATGAACGGCCACCGGCTGGCCCGGCTGCCCGAGCACGCGATCGTGATGCACCCCGGCCCGATGGTCCGCGGCATGGAGATCACCGCCGAGGTCGCCGACTCGCCGCGCTGCACCGCGGTCGAGCAGGTCGCCAACGGCGTCTCCGTCCGGATGGCCGTGCTCTACCTGCTGCTCGGCGGAGCCACCCCCGCCGACGCCCCCGCCGACGCCCCCCGTACCGAGACCGTGGAGACCGCTCAGTGACCACCTACCTGATCCGCAACGCCAAGATCCTCGGCGGCGCCCCGCAGGACCTCCTCCTCGCCGACGGCGTGGTCAAGGAGATCGGCACCGGCCTGGCGGTCGAGGCGGACATCGAGATCGACGCCACCGGTCTGGTCGCGCTCCCCGGCCTGGTCGACCTGCACACCCACCTGCGCGAGCCCGGCCGCGAGGACGCCGAGACCGTGCTCACCGGCACCCGGGCCGCCGCGATGGGCGGCTTCACCGCCGTGCACGCGATGGCCAACACCACCCCGGTGGCCGACACCGCCGGCGTGGTCGAGCAGGTCTGGCGGCTCGGCCAGGAGGCCGGCTACTGCGACGTGCAGCCGGTCGGCGCCGTCACCGTCGGCCTGGAGGGCAAGAAGCTCGCCGAGCTGGGCGCGATGCACGAGTCCGCGGCCGGCGTGCGGGTCTTCTCCGACGACGGCAAGTGCGTGGACGACGCGGTGCTGATGCGCCGCGCCCTGGAGTACGTCAAGGCCTTCGACGGCGTCGTCGCCCAGCACGCCCAGGAGCCGCGGCTGACCGAGGGCGCCCAGATGAACGAGGGCCAGGTCTCCGGCGAGCTCGGGCTCGGCGGCTGGCCGGCCGTCGCCGAGGAGTCGATCATCGCCCGCGACGTGCTGCTCGCCGCGCACGTCGGCTCCCGGCTGCACGTCTGCCACGTCTCCACGGCCGGTTCGGTCGAGATCATCCGCTGGGCCAAGGCCAAGGGCTGGGACGTCACCGCCGAGGTCACCCCGCACCACCTGCTGCTCACCGACGAGCTGGTCCGCTCCTACGACCCGGTGTACAAGGTGAACCCGCCGCTGCGCACCGCCGAGGACGTCCAGGCGCTGCGCAAGGCGCTCGCCGACGGCACCATCGACGCCGTCGCCACCGACCACGCGCCGCACCCGGCCGAGGACAAGGACTGCGAGTGGGCCGTGGCCGCGATGGGCATGGTCGGCCTGGAGACCGCGCTGTCGGTCGTCCAGCAGACCATGGTCGAGACCGGCCTGCTGAACTGGGAGGGCGTCGCCGACCGGATGTCGCACCGTCCGGCCCGGATCGGCCGTCTCACCGGGCACGGCCGGCCGATCTCGGTGGGTGAGCCCGCGAACCTGGTGCTGTTCGATCCCGCGTACCGTGGTGCCGTGAACCCGGACACCTTCGCCACCCGTAGCCGAAACACGCCTTACAAGGGCCTCGACCTGCCCGGACGGGTGCACGCCACCTTCCTGCGCGGGCGCGCCACCGTGCTGGCCGGCGAGCCGGTCGAGCAGGACGGCGACGCGTGATGGACTACGCCACGCTCGCCAAGGAGCAGGCGAAGGTCACCAACTGGCCCGGGTACATCGGCTGGTCGATCGGCCTGCTGATCGTGATCGGCCTCGTCTACTGGCTGATGCGCCAGGGCTGGAACTGGCGCCGCACCCTGCAGTCCGGCATCCCGCCGCTGCCCGCCGTGCCGGATCGCGCCGGGCGCACCATCCTGGAGACCAGCGGCCGCTACCACGGCACGACCACCGCCGGGAACTGGCTCGACCGGGTCGTCGCGCACGGCCTGGGCACCCGCAGCCGGGCCGACCTCACCCTCGGCGAGGACGGCCTGCTGGTCCGCCGCCCCGGTGACGTCGACTTCTGGATCCCGGCGGCGCACCTGACCGGTGCCCGCACCGACTCCGGGATCGCCGGCAAGGTCGTCCCGTCCGGGCTGCTCGTCGTCACCTGGACGCTCACCCGGCCTTCGGCCGGGGGGACCCCCACCGAAACGATCGAGCTGGACTCCGGCTTCCGGGCCGACCACCCCGACGAGCACGCCGCCTGGGTCGAGGCGGTCACCCACCTCGCAACACGCACGCAGACGAAGATGACGGAAGAGGCCGCGCAATGACCGCACCTGCCCCCACCACGCAGCGCCAACGGCGGGAACGCGTCCCCGCCGTGCTCGTCCTGGAGGACGGCCGGACCTTCCGCGGCCAGGCCTACGGCGCCACCGGCGAGACCTTCGGCGAGGCCGTCTTCAACACCGGCATGTCCGGCTACCAGGAGACCCTGACCGACCCGTCGTACCACCGCCAGGTCGTCGTGATGACCGCCCCGCAGATCGGCAACACCGGCTGGAACGACGAGGACGACGAGTCCAAGCAGATCTGGGTCGCCGGCTACGTCGTGCGCGACCCCGCCCGGGTCGCCTCCAACTGGCGCTCCCGCCGCTCGCTCGACGAGGAACTGGTCAACCAGGGCGTCGTCGGCATCAGCGGCATCGACACCCGCGCGCTGACCCGCCACCTGCGCGAGCGGGGCGCGATGCGCTGCGGCATCTTCTCCGGCGAGGCGCTGGCCGACCAGGCCGCCCTGCTCGCCCGGGTGCAGCAGTCGCCCGAGATGAAGGGCGCCGACCTGTGCGCCGAGGTCGCCACCACCGAGCCGTACGTGGTGCCCGCGATCGGTGAGAAGCGCTTCACCGTGGCCGCGCTGGACCTCGGCATCAAGGCGATGACCCCGCAGCGGATGGCCGAGCGCGGCATCGAGGTGCACGTGCTGCCGGCCAACGCCACCCTGGAGGACGTCTACGCGGTCGAGCCGGACGGCGTCTTCTTCTCCAACGGCCCGGGCGACCCGGCCACCGCCGACCACCAGGTCGCCGTCGCGCAGGGCGTGCTGGAGCGCAAGACCCCGTTCTTCGGGATCTGCTTCGGCAACCAGATCCTCGGCCGCGCCCTGGGCTTCGGCACCTACAAGCTCAAGTACGGCCACCGCGGCATCAACCAGCCGGTGCAGGACCGCACCACCGGCAAGGTCGAGGTGACCGCCCACAACCACGGCTTCGCCGTGAACGCCCCGCTGGACAAGGTGAGCGACACCCCCTACGGGCGGGTCGAGGTCTCCCACGTCTGCCTGAACGACGACGTGGTCGAGGGCCTGCAGGCGCTCGACGTCCCCGCCTTCAGCGTGCAGTACCACCCCGAAGCTGCTGCCGGCCCGCACGACGCGGCCTACCTCTTCGACCGTTTCGTGAAGCTCATGGAGGGCCAGCGTGCCTAAGCGCACCGACATCAAGTCCGTCCTGGTCATCGGCTCCGGCCCGATCGTGATCGGCCAGGCCGCAGAGTTCGACTACTCGGGCACGCAGGCCTGCCGGGTCCTCAAGGCCGAGGGCCTGCGGGTCGTGCTGGTCAACTCCAACCCGGCCACGATCATGACCGACCCGGAGATCGCCGACGCCACCTACGTCGAGCCGATCACCCCGGAGTTCGTCGAGAAGATCATCGCCAAGGAGC
The DNA here is from genome assembly GCF_042735475.1 of Kitasatospora sp. NPDC059577. Lineage (NCBI taxonomy): Bacteria > Bacillati > Actinomycetota > Actinomycetes > Kitasatosporales > Streptomycetaceae > Kitasatospora > Kitasatospora sp. NPDC059577. The sequence goes on from NZ_JBHWBZ010000007.1 coordinate 80,023, forward strand.
GCCCCGACGCGCTGCTGCCGACCCTGGGCGGGCAGACCGCGCTGAACACCGCGATCTCGCTGGACGCCAACGGCGTGCTCGCCAAGTACAACGTCGAGCTCATCGGCGCCAAGGTCGAGTCGATCAACAAGGGCGAGGACCGCGAGCTCTTCAAGGGCGTCGTCGAGGCCGTCAACGCCAAGATCGGCCACGGCGAGTCCGCCCGTTCGGTCATCTGCCACACCATGGACGAGGTGCTGGCCGGCGTCGACACGCTCGGCGGCTACCCGGTCGTCGTCCGCCCCTCCTTCACCATGGGCGGCGCCGGCTCCGGCTTCGCCCACGACGAGGAGGACCTGCGCCGCATCGCCGGCCAGGGCCTGACTCTCTCGCCGACCACCGAGGTGCTCCTGGAGGAGTCCATCCTCGGCTGGAAGGAGTACGAGCTGGAGCTGATGCGCGACAAGAACGACAACGTCGTGGTCGTCTGCTCCATCGAGAACTTCGACCCGATGGGCGTGCACACCGGTGACTCGATCACCGTCGCCCCGGCGATGACCCTCACCGACCGCGAGTACCAGATCCTGCGCGACGTCGGCATCGCCGTCATCCGCGAGGTCGGCGTCGACACCGGCGGCTGCAACATCCAGTTCGCCGTCAACCCCGACGACGGCCGGGTCATCGTCATCGAGATGAACCCGCGCGTCTCGCGCTCCTCGGCGCTCGCCTCCAAGGCCACCGGCTTCCCGATCGCCAAGATCGCCGCCAAGCTGGCCGTCGGCTACACCCTGGACGAGATCCCCAACGACATCACCGAGGAGACCCCGGCCTCCTTCGAGCCGACCCTCGACTACGTCGTGGTCAAGGTGCCGCGGTTCGCGTTCGAGAAGTTCCCGAGCGCCGACGCCACGCTGACCACCACCATGAAGTCGGTCGGCGAGGCCATGGCCCTCGGCCGCAACTTCCCCGAGGCGCTGCAGAAGGCGCTGCGCTCGCTGGAGAAGAAGGGCTCCCAGTTCTCCTGGACCGGCCCGGTGGGCGACAAGACCGCTCTGCTGGCCAAGGCGGTCGTGCCGACCGACGGCCGGATCAACACCGTCATGGAGGCGATCCGGGCCGGCGCCACCCCGGAGGAGGTGTTCGAGGCCACCAAGATCGACCCGTGGTTCGTCGACCAGCTCTTCCTGCTCGACGAGATCGCCGGCGAGCTGGCCGAGGCCGCCGAGCTCACCCCCGAGCTGCTGCGCCACGCCAAGCGCCACGGCTTCTCCGACCAGCAGGTCGGCGAGATCCGCGGCCTGAAGCCGGACGTGGTCCGCGAGGTGCGCCACGCGCTCGGCGTTCGCCCGGTCTTCAAGACCGTCGACACCTGCGCCGCCGAGTTCGCCGCCAAGACCCCGTACTTCTACTCGTCCTACGACGAGGAGAACGAGGTCGCCCCCCGCACCAAGCCCGCCGTGATCATCCTGGGCTCCGGCCCGAACCGCATCGGCCAGGGCATCGAGTTCGACTACTCCTGCGTGCACGCGTCCTTCGCGCTCGCCGAGGCCGGGTACGAGACCGTCATGGTCAACTGCAACCCGGAGACCGTCTCCACCGACTACGACACCTCCGACCGGCTCTACTTCGAGCCGCTCACCCTGGAGGACGTGCTGGAGATCGTCCACGCCGAGCAGCAGGCCGGCCCGCTCGCCGGCGTGATCGTCCAACTCGGCGGCCAGACCCCGCTGGGCCTGGCGCAGGCGCTCAAGGACAACGGCGTGCCGATCGTCGGCACCCAGCCCGAGGCGATCGACCTCGCCGAGGAGCGCGGCGCCTTCGGCCGCGTCCTGCGCGACGCCGGCCTGCCCGCGCCCAAGCACGGCACCGCCTTCTCCTTCGAGGAGGCCAAGGCGATCGCGGACGAGATCGGCTACCCGGTCCTCGCCCGCCCGTCCTACGTGCTCGGCGGCCGCGGCATGGAGATCGTCTACGACGAGGCCTCGCTCGCCTCCTACCTGGAGCGGCACGCCGGTCTGATCTCCGAGCACCCGGTGCTCATCGACCGGTTCCTGGACGACGCGGTCGAGATCGACGTCGACGCGCTCTACGACGGCACCGAGCTCTACCTCGGCGGCGTCATGGAGCACATCGAGGAGGCCGGCATCCACTCCGGCGACTCCGCCTGCGCACTGCCCCCGATCACCCTCGGCGGCCACGACATCAAGCGCCTGCGCACCTCCACCGAGGCCATCGCGCGCGGCGTCGGGGTGCGCGGTCTGATCAACATCCAGTTCGCCCTCTCCGGCGACATCCTGTACGTCCTGGAGGCCAACCCGCGCGCCTCCCGGACCGTCCCGTTCACCTCCAAGGCGACCGCCGTGCCGCTGGCCAAGGCCGCCGCCCGGGTCTCGCTCGGCGCGACCATCGCCGAGCTGCGCGCCGAGGGCCTGCTCCCGGCCGAGGGCGACGGCGGCACGCTGCCCGCCGACGCGCCGATCGCGGTCAAGGAGGCCGTGATGCCGTGGAGCCGCTTCCGCGACGTGCACGGCCGCGGCGTGGACACCGTGCTCGGCCCGGAGATGCGCTCGACCGGCGAGGTCATGGGCATCGACAAGGTCTTCGGCACGGCCTACGCCAAGGCCCAGGCCGGCGCCTACGGCGCGCTGCCGACCAAGGGCAAGGTCTTCGTCTCGGTCGCCAACCGCGACAAGCGCAACCTGGTCTTCCCGGCCCGCGCGCTGGTCAGCCTCGGCTTCGAGGTGCTCGCCACGGCCGGCACCGCCGAGGTGCTGCAGCGCGGCGGCATCCCGTCCACGCTGGTGCGCAAGCACAGCGAGGGCGAGGGCCCGAACGGCGAGAGGACCATCGTCCAGCTGATCCACGACGGTGAGGTCGACCTCATCATCAACACGCCGTACGGCACCGGTGGCCGCCTCGACGGCTACGAGATCCGCACCGCGGCCGTGGCCCGCGCGGTGCCCTGCCTGACCACCGTCCAGGCGATGGGCGCGGCCGTCCAGGGCATCGACCGGCTGCTGCGCGACGAGGTCGGGGTGATGTCGCTCCAGGAGCACGCCGAGCTGATCAACGCCGGCCGCAAGTAGCACCACCGCAGTGGGGGGCACCGAAGCCAGTCGGGTGCCCCCCACTCCTGTGCCCGCCCGTCACCGGCCACCGCCCTTCCTTCGACGGGCTGCGCCCGCGCCCCGATTCCGCTCGTCGCCCCGATTCCGCTCGTCGCCCCGGGAGTTGACCCCCCTTGTACAAGATCCTGTTCGACCTCGTCTTCAAGAAGATGGACCCCGAGAAGGCCCACCACCTGGCCTTCTTCTGGATCCGTCTCGCCTCCTCGGTGCCGGGCCTGCGCAGCCTGGTGCGGCTGGCGCTCGCCCCGCGCGACCGCGCCCTGCGCACTCGCGCCCTCGGCCTCGACCTGCCCGGCCCGTTCGGCCTCGCGGCCGGCTTCGACAAGAACGGCGTCGGCATCGACGGCCTGGCCATGCTCGGCTTCGACTACGTCGAGATCGGCACCATCACCGGCGAGCCCCAGCCCGGCAACCCGGCGCCCCGGCTGTTCCGCCTGGTCGAGGACCGCGCGCTGATCAACCGGATGGGCTTCAACAACCAGGGCTCCGCCCGGGTCGCCGCCCGCCTCGCCGCCCGCCCGCACACCAGCTCCACCCCGGTGATCGGCGTCAACATCGGCAAGACCAAGGTCGTCGAGGAGGCCGACGCGGTCGCCGACTACGTCAAGTCCACCGAGCGGCTGGCCAAGTACGCCGACTACCTGGTGGTCAACGTCAGCTCGCCGAACACCCCCGGGCTGCGCAACCTCCAGGCCGTCGACCACCTGCGCCCGCTGCTCGCCGCCGTCCGCGAGGCCGCCGACCGCACCACCGCGCACCACGTGCCGCTGCTGGTCAAGATCGCCCCCGACCTGGCCGACGAGGACGTCGACGCGGTCGCCGACCTCGCCCTGGAACTGGGCCTGGACGGCATCATCGCCACCAACACCACGATCGGCCGCGACGGCCTCCTCACCGACGCCGGCCGGGTCGAGGAGATCGGCATGGGCGGCCTGTCCGGGGCCCCGCTCAAGGCCCGCGCCCTGGAGGTCCTGCAGCGGCTGCGCGCCCGGACCGGGGGCCGGCTGACCCTGGTCTCGGTCGGCGGCATCGAGACCGCCGAGGACGCCTGGCAGCGGATCGTCCACGGCGCCGACCTGGTCCAGGGCTACAGCGCCTTCATCTACGAGGGCCCGTTCTGGTGCCGGCGGATCCACAAGGGCCTGTCCGCCCGGATCCGGGCCGCGGGCTTCCGCGACCTCGCCTCGGCGGTCGGCAGCGCCGTGCGCAGCTCGTGACCGCCGCACCACCCCGGACGCATCCCGCACGCCCCGGCTCCCTCGGCTCCGCGGACCCCTCGGCCCGGTCGGAGCGCTCGGCCTCCTCGACTCCCTCGACTCCCTCGGACCTCTCGGACCTCTCGGACCTCTCGGAAAGTGACGACATGACCCTCGCCCCGTTCGGCGCCCGGCTGCGCCAGGCCCTCGACACCCGCGGCCAGCTCTGCGTCGGCATCGACCCGCACGCCTCCCTGCTGGCCTCCTGGGGACTCGGCGACGACCTGGCCGGCCTGGAGACCTTCAGCCGCACCGTGGTCGAGGCGCTGGCCGACCGGGTGGCCGTGCTCAAGCCGCAGGCCGCCTTCTTCGAGCGCTTCGGCAGCCGGGGCGTCGCGGTGCTGGAGAAGTCCGTCGAGGAGGCCCGGGCCGCCGGTGCGCTGGTCCTGATGGACGCCAAGCGCGGTGACATCGGCTCCACCATGGCGGCCTACGCCGAGGCGTTCCTGTCGCCCGGCAGCCCGCTGTTCTCGGACGCCGTCACGGTCAGCCCGTACCTCGGCTTCGGCTCGCTGCGCCCGGCCCTGGACCTGGCCCGGGAGCAGGGCTGCGGCGTGTTCGCGCTGGCGCTCACCTCCAACCCGGAGGGCGCCGAGGTGCAGCGCGCGGTGGGCGCGGACGGCGAGCCGGTCGCGGCCTCGGTGCTGCGCCAGCTGGCGGCCGAGAACGCGGGTGCCGTGCCGCTGGGCTCCTTCGGCGCGGTGGTCGGCGCGACGCTGGCCGACGCGGGCGTGGACCTGGCCATCAACGGCCCGCTGCTCGCCCCGGGGATCGGCGCCCAGGGCGCGACCATGGCGGACCTGCCGCGGGTGTTCGGCGCCGCGGTGACCAACGTGGTGCCGAGCGTCAGCCGGGACGTGCTCAAGCACGGCCCCTCGGTGGCCGCGCTGCGCGAGGCGGCGGAGCGCTTCGTCGGGGAGTTCGCGGACGCCGTCAAGTAGGCGGGACGGCGTCCGTCCGGCGCGCGGACGGACGCCGGAGGGACGTCCTCCGGTGCACCGGGCGGGCGCGTTCGGTAGCGGGAAACGGACGGCCGTCAAGCACCCCGGAGTGTCCGGCGGGTTGCGGAAGGCGCCCCGCCGGTAGCCGGTCGGTGACCCTGTGGAGTGTCCGCAGGACGGTGGCGGCGTCGCGCGGGCGACGTGAGCGCCGTCACACAGACCCCGTCAAAGTTTCGCAATCGCGGTCATTTTGCCCTGGAAAGTCCTGGTCGGCCTTGGCTGACCAGGACTTTTCGTGTTCTTTTCCTGACGTGGCGCCGCAATACGGGTAGTGTCCGGCGATAGGTCATCGGAGAGCCGCGAATTTCGTGGCTTCCGCAGGTCAGGGCCTTGTGGTTCCTCTTGCGGGCGGTGTCCTGGGTACCAAACCAGTCATAGCTCAATCCCTTCCATCCACACCCTGAGGTGAACGGCGTGGCTCTTCCGCCCCTTACCCCTGAACAGCGCACCGCCGCGCTTGCCAAGGCCGCCGAGGCTCGCCGGGAGCGCGCCGAGGTGAAGAACCGGCTCAAGCACTCCGGCGCCTCCCTGCACGAGGTGATCAAGGCCGGCAAGGCCGACAACGACGTCATCGGCAAGATGAAGGTCTCGGCCCTGCTGGAGTCCCTTCCGGGCGTCGGCAAGGTTCGTGCCAAGCAGATCATGGAGCGCCTCGGCATCAGCGAGAGCCGGCGTGTCCGGGGTCTCGGCACCAACCAGATCGCCTCCCTGGAGCGGGAGTTCGGCGGGGGTGCCGCCTGACCGTGCCCCGGTGGTCCCGTCATCCTCCGCGATCCGGGATAATCGGTGCATGAGTGAGCGTCCGCGGCTGACCGTGCTCTCCGGCCCCTCGGGGGTCGGCAAGAGCACGGTCGTCGCTCATATGAGGAAGATGCACCCCGAGGTCTGGCTCTCGGTGTCGGCGACGACCCGCCACCCGAGGCCCGGCGAGAAGAACGGGGTCCAGTACCACTTCGTCGACAACGACGAGTTCGACAAGCTGATCGCCAACGGCGAGCTGCTGGAATGGGCCGAGTTCGCCGGGAACCGCTACGGCACCCCGCGCGCGGCCGTGCTGGAGAAGCTGGAGCGCGGCGAACCCGTGCTCCTGGAGATCGACCTGCAGGGTGCCCGGCAGGTGCGCGAGTCGATGCCCGAGGCGCAGCTGGTGTTCCTGGCTCCGCCGAGCTGGGACGAGCTGGTCCGCCGGCTCACCGGCCGGGGCACCGAGTCGCAGGACGTGATCGAGAAGCGGCTCGACGCCGCCAAGATCGAGCTCGCCGCCGAGCCCGAGTTCGACACGACCCTTGTCAACACCTCCGTCGAGCAGGTAGCGGCCGAACTGCTAGCCTTGCTCGGTGTAGCCTGACCTGTCTGTCTTTTCCACCCTTTCGGAAGGTTTTCGCGTGTCCTCTTCCATGACCGCGCCCGAGGGCATCATCAACCCGCCGATCGACGAGCTGCTCGAGGCCACCGACTCGAAGTACAGCCTCGTGATCTACGCCGCCAAGCGCGCGCGCCAGATCAACGCGTACTACTCGCAGCTCGGTGAGGGCCTGCTGGAGTACGTCGGCCCGCTGGTCGACACCCACGTGCACGAGAAGCCGCTGTCGATCGCGCTGCGCGAGATCAACGCGGGCATGCTGACCGCCGAGGCGATCGAGGCTGCCTGAGTCAGCCGCTGTTTTTCCGGGAGGGCCCGGCGGAATCGTTTCCGCCGGGCCCTCCCGTCGTCGTCTCCGGGATGCGTCGGCGGGGAGCTGCCCGGATGTGCCGGTGTGGGGTGCCCCTGTCGTCGGGGTGGGGAGCCGCGCGGGTCATCGGGGTGGGGAGCCGCGCGGGCCGTCGGGGTGGGGTGCCGCGCGGGCAGGAGCTGAGGGGTCGTAGGGTGGGCGGGTTCCCGAAGCGGAGAAAGGCCGGTAGATGAACGCTGGTGCGGACGCCCCCCGCGTGGTCCTCGGTGTGAGCGGCGGGATCGCCGCGTACAAGGCGTGCGAGCTGCTGCGCCGGTTCACCGAGTCCGGCCACCAGGTCACCGTGGTGCCCACCGACGCCGCGCTGCACTTCGTCGGCGAGGCGACCTGGGCCGCACTGTCCGGTCGCCCGGCCGCCACCGAGACCTGGGAGCGCGTGCACGAGGTGCCGCACGTGCGGATCGGGCAGCAGGCCGACCTGGTCGTGGTCGCCCCGGCCACCGCCGACCTGATCGCCAAGGCAGCCCACGGCCTCGCCGACGACCTGCTCACCAACACGCTGCTCACCGCCCGCTGCCCGGTCGTGGTGGCGCCCGCCATGCACACCGAGATGTGGGAGCACCCGGCCACCCGGGACAACGTCGCCACGCTGCGCCGCCGCGGCGTGATCGTGCTGGAGCCGGCCGTCGGCCGCCTCACCGGCAAGGACACCGGCAAGGGGCGGCTGCCGGAGCCGTCCGCGATCTTCGACGCCTGCCGGGCGGTGCTGCGCCGCGGCGGGGCGGTGCCGCACGACCTGGCGGGCCGGCACGTGGTGGTCTCGGCCGGCGGCACCCGGGAACCGCTGGACCCGGTGCGCTACCTGGGCAACCGCTCCTCGGGCAAGCAGGGCTACGCGCTCGCGGTCACGGCCGCGGCGCGTGGGGCCAGGGTGACGCTGCTCTCGGCCAACGCCGAGCTGCCGGATCCGGCCGGGGTGGACGTGGTGCACGTCTCGACCGCGCTGGAACTGCGCGAGGCCGCGCTGAAGGCGGTCGCGGACGCGGACGCCGTGGTGATGGCCGCGGCGGTGGCCGACTTCCGGCCCGCCGAGTACGCGACCGGCAAGATCAAGAAGGTCGAGGGGGTCGAGCAGGCCCCGGTGGCGCTGGTCCGCAATCCCGACATTCTGGCCGAGCTGTCGGCCCACCGACCCCGTTCGGGCCAACTGGTCGTGGGTTTCGCGGCGGAGACCGACGACGTGCTCGCCAACGGCCGCGCGAAGCTCGCCCGCAAGGGTTGTGACCTGCTCGTCGTGAACGAGGTCGGCAACGGCAAGGCCTTCGGCACGGACGTCAACGAGGCCGTCGTCCTGGGCTCGGACGGCAGTGAGACCGCCGTTCCGGTGGGCCCGAAGGAGGCGCTCGCGGACGTGATCTGGGACCTGGTCGCAAAGGGGCTGGAAACGGGCGGCAACTGATCGGAAGGCGCTGCGTGGCGCTCGAGAAATGCTGAAGTGGGTGACGTTCGGCGGAAGCAGACCGTTAGACTCCAGGAATCAAGTCTTTCCGGAGTTCACCGGTCACGGGAACTTCAGTCAGCAGCCGCTGCAACCCCAGGGAGCGCTGTGTCTCGCCGCCTGTTCACGTCGGAGTCCGTCACCGAGGGCCACCCCGACAAGATCGCTGACCAGATCAGCGACACCATCCTTGACGCCCTCCTGCGCGAGGACCCGACCTCCCGGGTCGCCGTGGAGACGCTCATCACCACCGGCCAGGTGCACGTGGCCGGCGAGGTGACCACCAAGGCGTACGCGCCGATCGCCCAGCTCGTCCGGGACAAGATCCTGGAGATCGGCTACGACAGCTCCAAGAAGGGCTTCGACGGCGCCTCCTGCGGCGTCTCGGTGTCCATCGGTGCGCAGTCGCCCGACATCGCGCAGGGCGTGGACACGGCGTACGAGGCCCGCGTCGAGGGTGACGAGGACGACCTGGACAAGCAGGGCGCCGGCGACCAGGGCCTGATGTTCGGCTACGCGTCCGACGAGACGCCCGAGCTCATGCCGCTGCCGATCACCCTGGCCCACCGGCTCTCGCGCCGGCTCACCGAGGTCCGCAAGAACGGGACCATCCCGTACCTGCGCCCCGACGGCAAGACCCAGGTCACCATCGAGTACGACGGCGACAAGGCCGTCCGCCTGGACACCGTGGTCGTGTCGACCCAGCACGCCAGTGACATCGACCTGGAGTCGCTGCTCACCCCGGACATCCGCGAGTTCGTGGTCGAGCCGGAGCTGAAGGCGCTGGCCGAGCAGGGCATCAAGCTGACCACCGAGGGCTACCGCCTGCTGGTCAACCCGACCGGCCGCTTCGAGATCGGCGGCCCGATGGGCGACGCCGGCCTCACCGGCCGCAAGATCATCATCGACACCTACGGCGGCATGGCCCGCCACGGCGGCGGCGCCTTCTCCGGCAAGGACCCGTCCAAGGTGGACCGCTCGGCCGCGTACGCGATGCGCTGGGTGGCGAAGAACATCGTCGCCGCCGGCCTCGCCAGCCGCGCCGAGGTGCAGGTCGCGTACGCGATCGGCAAGGCCGAGCCGGTCGGCCTGTTCGTGGAGACCTTCGGCACCGAGACCGTGCCGGTCCTCTCCATCCAGAAGGCCGTCTCCGAGGTCTTCGACCTGCGTCCGGCCGCGATCATCCGCGACCTGGACCTGCTGCGCCCGATCTACTCCCAGACCGCCGCGTACGGCCACTTCGGCCGTGAGCTGCCGGACTTCACCTGGGAGCGCACCGACCGGGTGGAGCAGCTGAAGGCTGCCGTGCAGGACTGACGTCCCCAGCACTCCAGGCGGCGCCCGCCCCCGAACGGGGGTGGGCGCCGCTTCGTGCGTCCGGTGGGCGGGGGACGGGTGGGCGCCGCTGCGGCGGGCGTCCGGCTGTGTGGGCGTGTGTGCGTGTGGGCGTGGGCGTGTGCCCGGGTGTGTGCGCGTTGTCGGTGTGACCTGGTAGTACTTGGTGGCGATGAGCAGCACAGGGGACAACGGGGCCGCCGAGCCGGAGCAGCTGGCGTTCATCCGGGAGACGGTCAAGCGGGCCAAGCCGCGCAGCTGGCGCGGCGCGAAGCGGGCCGAGCACCTGCCGGTGGCCCGGGTCGTGGTGGACAAGGGCGTGCTCACCATCGACAAGTTCTTCGACTACGCCGTGCCGGAGAGCATGGCCGAGGAGGCCCAGCCGGGCGTCCGGGTCCGGGTGCGGTTCGGCGCGCGCGTGGTGAAGGGGCAGCGCGAGGGCGGGGAACTGCACGACGGGTTCATCGTCGCCCGGCTGGAGAAGAGCGACTTCGCCGGGCCGCTCGCCCCGCTGGCACAGGTGCTGTCGCCCGAACCCGTGCTCACCCCGCAACTGCTCCGGCTCTGCCGGACCGTCGCCGACCGGTACGCCGGGACGCTCGCCGACGTGCTGCAGCTGGCCGTCCCGCCCCGGCACGCCAAGGCGGAGGCCGAGCCCTCGCCGCCGCCGCTGCCCCGCCCGGCCGTCCCCGCCCCCGGCAGCTGGCAGCGCTACCCGGCCGGCCCCGACTTCCTGGCGGCGCTGGCCGGCGGCGGTGCGCCGCGCGCGGTGTGGGCGGCGCTGCCCGGGCCCGGCTGGCCGTACGAGATCGCGCGGGCGGTCGCGGCGACGCTGGCGGGCGGGCGCGGGGCGCTGGTCGTGCTGCCGGACGGGCGCTCGGTGGCCCGGGTCGACCAGGCACTGACCGAACTGCTCGGCCCCGGGATGCACACGGCCCTGGAAGCCGACCTCGGCCCGCGCGAGCGGTACAAGCGCTGGCTCGCGGTGAGCCGCGGCTCGGTGCACGCCGCCATCGGCACCCGCGCGACCATGTTCGCGCCGGTGCGCGACCTCGGGCTGGTCGTCGTCTGGTCGGACGGGGACGGCAGCCACAGCGACCCGCGCTCCCCGCACCCGCACGTCCGGGAGGTGGCGCTGCTGCGCGCCGCCGAGGAGGGCGCGGCCGTGCTGCTCGGCGGGCACGCGGTGACCGTCGAGGGCGCGCAGCTGGTCAGCACCGGCTGGGCGCGCCCGCTCGTCGCCGACCGGGAAACGGTGCGGCAGGTCGCGCCGAGGGTGCGGACCGTCACCGACCAGGACCAGCACCGCGACGCGGCCGCGCAGGCCGCCCGGCTGCCCTCGGTGGCCTGGGACGCCGCCCGGGAGGCACTCGCGGCCGGGCACCCGGTGCTCATCCAGGTGCCCCGGCGCGGCTACGTGCCCCGGCTGGCCTGCGGGCGCTGCCGCACCCCGGCGCGGTGCCGGCGGTGCGAGGGGCCGCTGGAAGCGCCCTCGGCGGACGCCGCGCTGACCTGCGGCTGGTGCGGCGAGGCGGAGAAGGACTGGCACTGCCCCGAGTGCGGGTCGTTCCGGCTGCGGGCCCAGGTGATCGGTGCCCGGCGCACCGCGGAGGAACTCGGCAAGGCCTTCCCGCGGATCCCGGTCCGCACCTCCGGGCGGGAGGCGGTGCTGGCGACCGTGCCCGACGAGCCCTCGCTGGTGATCTCGACCCCGGGCGCCGAGCCGGTGGTCGAGGGTGGTGCAGGGTACGGGGCGGCGTTGCTGCTGGACGGGTGGGCGCTGCTGAGCCGGCCGGACCTGCGGGCCGGCGAGGAGACGCTGCGGCTCTGGCTGGCCGCCGCCGCGCTGGTGCGGTCCTCGGCGGAGGGCGGCGCGGTGGTCGTGGTCGCCGAGCCGTCGGCCCGTCCGGTCCAGGCGCTGGTGCGCTGGGACCCGATGGGGCACGCCGGGCTGGAGCGGGACGAACGGGCGCAGCTGCACTTCCCGCCGGTGTCGCGGATGGCCTCGGTCAGCGGGAGCCCGGCGGCGGTCGCCGACCTGCTGGGGCTGATCCGGCTGCCGGAGGGGGCCGACGTGCTCGGGCCGGTGCCGGAGGCGGCGCTGCGGGGGGAGGAACAGGAGCGCGCGCTGCTGCGGGTGGCGCCCGGGCAGGGGGCGGCGCTGGCGGCGGCGCTCAAGGCGGCGCAGATCGCGCGGATCGCGCTGCGGACGGCGGAGCCGGTGCGGGTGCGGATGGATCCGACGGACATCGGGTGAGGTGCGGGGCCGACCGGCCGGATGAGGGTGCGGTGCGGGGTCGGTCGGGTGGCTCTTCGGCCGAGGAGCGGTGGGGGTGAGCCGGGTGGCCGTGCCGGGCAGGTGGGTGGTGGCGGGCCGGGCGGATGGGCGGTGGTGGGGGCGGGGTGAGTGGGCCACCCCGCCCCGGGGCGGCCGGTCGTTCGTGCGGTGTGCGGTGTGCGGTGGCGCGTCGTGGGGCGGGGTCAGCCGCGCAGCGGGATGCCGGTGCGGTCGACGGTGGTGCTGCGGTCGAGCGTCGTGCGGTCGATGCCGGATCGGTCGATGTGGTCGATGCGGTCGATGGGGGTGCGGTCGACGGGGGCGCGGTCCAGCGCGCCGCGCTCCATGGCGGCGCGCTCCAGGCTGCTGCGGTCCAGTCCGCCCTGGCGGGCCGCCGGGACCGTCGCGGCCAGGCCGCCGGTGGGCGCGGCGGGCAGGTCCTCGGAGCGGTCCGGGCGGCTCGGGCCCGGGACGGCGCCACCGGCGGCCAGGAGCTCGCTGGTCGGGCGGCGCATGCCGTAGCGGCGGTGCACGGCCTGCTTGGTGACCCCCAGGGCGGAGCCGACCGAGTCCCAGGAGAAGCCCAGCGCCCGGTCGAACTCCACCGCGGCCGCCACCAGGGTCTCCACGCTCTCCCGCAACTCCTGCGCCAGGCGCACGGTCGGCGCCGGCGCCCGCCCGTACACCACGAAGCCGGCGGAGGTGCTGGGGCGGCGCGGCCGGTACACGTTGCCCAGTTGGGCGGTGAGCGTCCGCAGCGCGTCGACCTGGCGCCTCACCCGCTCGATGTCCCGTACCAGCAGGTGCAGGCTCGCCCGCGCGCGGGCGTCGTGGTTGATCTGCTCGGCCATGGCCTACGTGCCACCTTCCGTACGGTTCAGCTCGGCCGGGGCGCGGTGTCCCGTGCGCCCGGCCCTGGTCAATCTCTCTTGACCAACGCCGAATCGGGGGCCGGGGTAACGCCGCTCGGCAGAGTCGGGTTATGCCAGTGCGGTTCCGGCGGCTCCGAGGGCATGGGGGGAGGGCCCGGCGCGTTGCATAGACTTGGCGGGAACAGCCGTTGCCCGCAGTCCTCCCGGACGCCCGACACCTCGACGGACAGGAGCCCGTACCCCGTGGCGATCCAGCCGATCCGCCTCTTCGGAGACCCCGTCCTGCGGGCCACCGCCCAGCCGGTGACCGTGTTCGACAAGGAACTGCGCAACCTGGTCCGCGACCTCACCGAGACCATGATGAACGCCCCCGGCGCCGGCCTTGCCGCGCCCCAACTCGGCGTCTCCCTGCGGGTGTTCACGTACCACGTGGACGGCGTCACCGGGCACCTGATCAACCCGGACCTGTCGCTCAGCGAGGACGAGCAGGAGGGCCCCGAGGGTTGCCTCTCGCTGCCCGGCCTGCGCTACGACACCAAGCGCGCCCACGGCGTGGTGGCCAGGGGCTTCACCATGCACGGCGAGCCGGTGACCGTGGAGGGCACCCAGCTGCTCGCCCGGTGCATCCAGCACGAGACCGACCACCTGGACGGCATCATCTTCATCGACCGGCTCGACCGTGAGCAGCGCAAGGCCGCGCTGAAGGCGATCCGGGAGGCGGACTGGGGTGCCGGACCGGCGCCCGTCGTCAAGGTCTCCCCGCACAGCACCTTCGGCGCCGCGCGCTGACCCTCCCGTCCGGCTTCCCGAACTCCCTTTTGCAGAAAGGCACTTGATGCGTCTCGTCTTCGCCGGCACCCCCGAGGTCGCCGTTCCCGCCCTGGACGCCCTGCTCGCTTCCGGCCGGCACGAAGTCGTCGCGGTGGTCACCCGCCCCGACGCCCCCGCCGGGCGCGGACGCAAGCTGGTCGCCAGCCCCGTCGCCCAGCGCGCCGAGGAGGCCGGGATCGAGGTCCTCAAGCCGGCGAAGCCCAGCGACCCGGAGTTCGTCGCCCGGCTCACTGAACTCGCCCCCGACTGCTGCCCGGTGGTCGCCTACGGCGCGCTGCTGCGCCCCGGCACCCTGGAGATCCCCAAGCACGGCTGGGTCAACCTGCACTTCTCGCTGCTGCCCTCGTGGCGCGGCGCGGCCCCGGTCCAGCACGCGGTGCTGGCGGGCGACGAGGTCACCGGGGCGTCCACCTTCCTGATCGAGCAGGGCCTGGACTCCGGCCCGGTCTACGGCGTGATCACCGAGGAGATCCGCCCGGCCGACACCAGCGGCGAACTGCTCACCCGGCTCTCGCGCTCCGGCGCGCGGCTGCTCACCGCCACCATGGACGGCATCGAGGACGGCTCCCTGCACGCCGTGCCGCAGCCGGCCGACGGCATCACGCTCGCGCCGAAGATCAGCGTCGAGGACGCGCGGATCGACTGGAACCACCCCGCGCTGCGGGTCGACCGGGTGGTGCGCGGCTGCGCGCCGGCGCCGGGGGCGTGGACGGAGTTCCGGGGCGAGCGGCTGAAGGTCACCGGGCCGGTGAAGCTGCTGCCGGAGTCGGCCGAGCTGGCGCCCGGCGAGGTGGCGATGGCCGGCAAGAACAGCGTGCGGGTCGGGACCGGCAGCCATGACGTCGAGCTGGGCGAGGTCCGTCCCCAGGGCAAGAAGGAGATGCGGGCGGCGGACTGGGCCCGCGGTGCCCGGCTGGAGGCCGGGGAGCGGTTCGGGACCGGCTCCGAGGGCTGAGCGTCCGGGCGAGATGCGGCTCGCCGCGCGAGCCGCGGCGGGTGGACCTACCTTGGTCCGAGTGGGGGATTCCTCACCAGGAAGGCTGATCCCAATGGCCCGACTCGCCTGGACGAGCCCGCGTATCTGGACCGCCATGGCCGGTGCACTACTGGTGACCGCCACCTATGGACTGGCGACCGCTCCTCCGGCCGGCGCCTCGACCACCACGGTGGTTTCCGGCGAGCCGGCCGCCTCGGGCACGCTCTCCTCCGCCACCTGCCCGCAGAACACCCTCCTGATCTCGGGAGGCTTCGACCTGGGGCCCGTCCAGGTCGATGCCGGCACCGGTGCGGCACCGTCGGTGCTGGTGTCCCGGAACGCCCCCTCGGCCGACCAGAGCAACACCTGGGAGGTCGTCGCGGTGGGCGTGGACGGAGCCAAGGCGCTCGCCCTCTGCCAGACGAGCTGACGCACCGTCCGAAAGGACCGTCCGCGCGCAGCCGGACCCGTACCCGTACCCCTACGCGTTCGTGGAGCCCCCTCCCGCGGGGGGCTCCACCCGGGTCGCGGCGCGGAGGAGGCTTCGGGCGGCACGTCCCGCAGGGGATATCGTTGACCGTCGATAACCCCCGCAGCACCTTGAGGCACACACAATGAGCACGCCCAGCAGCACCCCCGGCGCCCAGCGCGCGCCCCGCCCGCACCGCCGTCCGAAGAAGGACCCGGCCCGGATCGTCGCGTTCCGCGCGCTGCGCGCCGTCGACGAGCGGGACGCGTACGCCAACCTGATCCTGCCCTCGCTGCTCCGCGAGGCCGAGCAGAAGGGCATGGACCGGCGCGACGCCGCGCTCGCCACCGAACTCGTCTACGGCACACTGCGCCTGCAGGGCACCTACGACGCGATCATCGCGGCCTGCATCGACCGGCCGCTCGGCAAGGTCGACCCGCCGGTCCTGGACGTGCTCTCGCTCGGCGCCCACCAGCTGCTCACCACCCGGATCCCCAGCCACGCGGCCGTCTCGGCGACCGTCGAACTCGCCCGGGTCGTGCTCGGCGACGGCAAGGCGAAGTTCGTCAACGCCGTGCTGCGCCGGATCAGCGCCCACGACCTGGACGCCTGGATCCAGCGGGTCGCCCCGCCGTACGACAAGGACGCCGAGGACCACCTGGCCGTCGTCCACTCGCACCCGCGCTGGGTGGTCTCCGCGCTCTGGGACTCCCTCGGCCGCTGGCAGCCGGACGCCTCCGGACGCACCGCGATCGAGGAACTGCTCCGGGCCGACAACGAGCGGCCCGAGGTCACCCTCGTCGCCCGGCCCGGCCGGGCCACCGTCGGCGAGCTGGCCGAGGCGCTGCCCGAGGCCGAGCAGGGGCGCTGGTCGCCGTTCGCACTGCGGCTCGCCGAGGGCGGCGATCCGGGCTCGATCGCGGCCGTGCAGGAGAACCGGGCCGGCGTGCAGGACGAAGGCAGCCAGCTGGTCGCACTCGCCCTGGCGAGCGCCCCGCTGGACGGCCCGGACCGGATCTGGCTGGACGGCTGCGCCGGCCCCGGCGGCAAGGCCGCGCTGCTCGGCGCGCTGGCCGCCGAGCGCGGGGCGGCGCTGGTCGCGAGCGAGAAGCAGCCGCACCGGGCCCGACTGGTGGCGCGGGCACTGCAGGGCAACCCCGGCCCGTACACGGTGATCGCGGCGGACGGCACCCGTCCCGCCTGGCAGGCGGACAGCTTCGACCGGGTGCTGGTCGACGTGCCGTGCTCCGGCCTGGGAGCGCTGCGCCGCCGCCCCGAGGCGCGCTGGCGGCGCCGGCCCGCCGACGTCGCGGCCTTCGGCCCGCTCCAGCGGGACCTGCTGCGCTCGGCGATCGAAGCCACCCGGGTCGGCGGTGTGGTCGGCTACGCCACCTGCTCGCCGCACCTCGCGGAGACCCGGGCCGTCGTGGACGACGTGCTGCGGGCCGAAGGCGGCCGGGTCGAGTGGATCGACGCGCGCCCGCTGCTGCCCGGCGTCCCCGCGCTCGGCGACGGCCCGGACGTACAGCTCTGGCCGCACCTGCACGGGACGGACGCGATGTACCTGGCGCTGTTGCGTCGGACGGCCTGATCGGGCAGTTTCGGCGGGCCGTCCCGCGTGGGCCGCTCCGCGTGGGCCGCTCCGCGTGGGCCGCTCCGCGTGGGTGGTTCTGCGTGGGCCGTTCCGCGTGGGCCGCTCCGCGTGGGCGGTTCCGCGTGGGGTTCCGTGGGTGGTGCGCTCGGTCCTGGGTGCTTGCACCTCCCGTAGGGGGAGGCGGCAGAGTGGCGGCCATGAACGGCGACGCGACGTACACCATCGGTGAGCTGGCCCGACGGACGGGGCTGACGGTCAAGGCCGTCCGCTTCTACTCGGACCGGGGGATCGTGTCGCCGACCGGCCGCAACCCGGCCGGCCACCGGCGGTACGGCGTCGACGCCGTCGCGCGCCTGGACCTGGTCCGCACCCTGCGGGAACTCGGGCTCGGACTGCCCGTGATCCGGACGGTGCTGGAGCGCGAACTCACCCTGCCCGCGGTCGCCGCGGCGCACGCCGATGCGCTCGACGTCCGGATCCGGCTGCTGCGGGTGCGGCAGGCGGTCCTGCGGGCGGTGGCCCGGCGCGGGTCGACACCCGAGGAGTTGACGCTCGTGCACCGGTTGGCGCAGTTGTCGGAGGACGAACGGAACCGTCTGATCGGGGAGTTCCTGACGGGGGTGTTCGGCGGGTCTGGCGATGTCGGGCCGGGTGGTGCCGGGCCGGGTGGCGCCGGACCGGGGGAGGGCCTGTTCGTCGGCGTGGCGCGCTCGCTGACGCCGGAGCTGCCGGAGGAACCGACGGCCGACCAGGTCGAGGCCTGGGTGGAGGTGGCGCAGCTGGCGGGGGACGACGGGTTCCGGGAACTGCTGCGCGGGCTCGCGGAGGGGGAAGCGGCGGAGGCCGGTTCCGGTCCGCCGCGACCCGGACTCGCAGTCGCGGTACGGGAGTCGGTCGGGCCCGCGGTCGCGGCGGGGGTGGATCCGGGGTCGCCGGAGGCGGCGGAGGCGGTCGCGGCCCTGGTGGAGCGCTATGCGGGGATGGCGCAGCGATCCGCGGGGACGGTGCCGGGAGACGCCGGAGCGGTGCGTGGCCGGTTGGCCGATCGACTGGCGGCGATGGCGGACCCCCGGCGGGAGCGCTACCTGGAACTCCTGGCGGTGGTCAACGGGTGGCCCGCGCCGGAGAGTCGGGCGGCGGAGGTGGACTGGGCGCGGCGCGCGGTGGCGTGAACCGGTGCCCGTCGGCGTGGGTGTGTGCTCGGGCGCCCGCTCCGTTGCCGGGGGCGGTTGCTACCGCTGGGGGCGGGCGGGGCCCGGGAGCCCGGTGAGGAAGGCGTGGGCCTGGGCGCGGAGGTCGTCGACCGGCGGGTCCTCGCAGATCACCTCCAGGCCCAGCGCGGTGGTCTGCCCCCAGTGGAAGTAGGACTGGTAGGCGAGGTACGGGCGGTGACCGTCGCTGGGGTCGAGGCCGACGGCGAAGGTGGCGTAGTGGGTGAACTCGCGTTTGTCGTGGATGACTTCGGTCTGCGAGAGCTGCCATTCGCATTCGTACGGTTCGGGTTCGGCGGGCAGGTCCAGCAGCGCCTGGGCGAGCCGGCGGACCTCGTCCGGGCCGGCGAAGGGGAGCGACTCGGATCCGACGGGTGTGCCGGCGAACAGCTGCCACTCGCGGCCGTTGTGGCTGACGGTCAGTGCCCACGGGCCGTTCAGGTCGCGCCAGTGGCAGTGGAGGGTCAGGTCCATGGTGGTCAACCTCCCTGTGGTCCTCGGCTGTTCGTGGTCCATCATCGCGGCACACCGGGGGGCGGAGGGAAGTCGGGTGTGAGCCGTTCTCGGGCCCGTTGCCAGGCGTCCCGCAGCGGGCGGTGGTCGAGGACCGTGATGCCGTGCTCGGCGACGAGGCGACGAGGCGGTGAGGCGGCGGGCTCCGGGGGAGACCAGGAAGTCGTCGTCGGTGCGACGGACCCGCCAACCGTCGTTCGGGGCGGCGGGGTTCGGGCCGGCCAGGGTGGGGTGCAGCGCCCATTCGGTCAGACCCGGGCGCAGGGCGGCGAGCAGGCGGGCGTAGTGGGCGGGCTTGTCGTTCAGCGGGACGGTGAAGCCGTCGAGGAAGGCGTGGTCCACGACGGGAAGTCCTTGCTCGCGCAGTCGGCCCGGCGGGGGCGGCTGCCGGATCCGTACCGCCAGGCCGTACTCGGCGCTGAGGGCGAGGGCCTGCTCCCGGCCGAGGTCGAGGATGTCTCACGGCCGCCGCCGGTGAGGCAGTGGAAGTCGAGGTGGGTCGGGGAGGGGCCGGCCGCCGCCGCGTCGATGCGGGCGCGGAACTCGCGCTCGACGTGGTCGAGCCGGGCGCGGGCGGGCAGTTCGGCCCGTCCGGCGGGCGTGGGGGCGAAGAACCCGCCGTCGTCGGTGAGCAGGGACGGCACCTGGTCGCAGGCGGACAGCGGGCCCCAGCGCAGATGCGGTGCCTCGCAGACCGGCGTGAGCTGGACGCCGAACGGTACCTCCGGGTGCTGCCGCAGCAGGCGGAGCGCGTGCGGGGCGGCGGCGCACGGGGTCATCAGGCTGCCGGAGGCGGCGATGCCGGTCCGGACGGCGTCGATCACGGCGAGGTTGACGGACTCGTTCGGACCGAGGTCGTCGCAGGTGAGCGGGAGGAGGCGGGCATCGGGTGGGTCCCGAGGCGGGGGCCGGTGGTGGGCGCGGGCACGAGGGAAGTCTGCGACGGGGGTCCGGGCCGGGCGTGCGGGGTTTTCGTGCGGGGCTCGCGGCTGGGGGTTGCGCGTCGGGGGGTTCGCGGCCGGGGGTTCGTGTCCGGGGGTTCGCGTCTGGGGCCTCCGGTCGGATGCCGGTCGATGGGGGGAGGGGCGGGTCAGTCGGTGGGGGCGGGAGCCGGGTGCCAGGGGCGGTCGGGGCGGGTGACGACCGGGGCGGAGGTGAGACGTAGCCCGTACACCTCGTGGTCGGTGGCCTCGTGCGGGATCCGGCCGAGGTACTCGTGGCCGGTGAGGTGGCACCAGGCGGGCAGGTCGAGCGGGGCGGCGGGGTCGGTGGTGTGGATGTGGACCACCGCGCCAGCCGGGAGGTGCGCGATCCGGGCGCGCAGGCGGAGCAGGAGCTGGACGCAGAGCAGGCCGGTGCCGTCGACGGTGAGGTCGGGGGTGGTGGCGACCGGCGTGTTCGGGTCGGCGGGGTCGTTCGGGGCGTTCAGGTCGGTCGTGGGGGCGGTGCGGTCGGGGGCGGTCATCGCGGGGTCTCCTGGGTGATGCGCCAGAGGCGGCGGGGCAGCTCGCCCTCGTCGAAGGGGTGGACGTCGGTGAGGTGTCGGCCTGCGGCGAGCGCGTCCACCAGCTCGCGGGAGAAGAAGTGGACGGCGAAGCCGCCGTGTTCCCAGACGTCGTCGCCGTGGCCGGTGCCGGCGCCGCAGTGGGCGTCGCCGGTGTGCCGGACGGTGTGGACGAAGGCGCCGTCGGGGCGCAGGATGCGGCGGACCTCGGCGACGAGTGCCTCGATCTCCCGGGTCGAGAGCGCCATGCAGAGCAGCATGTGGGCGAAGACCGCGTCGACGGAGGCGTCGGGGTGGGGCAGCGGGTCGCGGGCGTCGTGGGCGGTGACGGCGAGCCGGTCGGCCAGGCCCTGGTCCGCGGCGGCGGTGCGCAGTTGCTGCAGGCCGGTCGGGCTGAAGTCGGTGGCCGGCACGGGGAAGCCCGCGCGGGCGAAGTGGAGCGCGTCGCGGCCGTGCCCGGCGCCGAGCTCCAGCACCTCGCGGGCGTCGGCGGCGGCGAAGGCCTCGGCGGCGTACCGGTCGGGGGCGGAGGGACGCTCGCCGTACATCCCGGGGTTGTCGGCGTGGGTCCGCTGCCAGTGCGCGCGCTGGGTGTCGGCGAGGGCGGGCTCCCGGCCGGGCGGGGTGCCGGGGGTGTGGGTCATGGCGGTGCCCTTCGCGGCGGTGCGGGCGGTGCGGGCGGTGCGGGCGGTGCTGGTTCAGCGTAGGGCGCGGGGTGTCCGGTGGGGTGTCGGGGGCCGTTCCGGGCGCTCGGAGGCGGGCCGGGTGGTGTGCCGCTCAGTCAAGCCGGTCACCCGAGCCGGTCAGCCGAGCCGCGTGCCGGGGGCGGTGCCGCCGGCCCGGGTGAGCAGGGCCGACAGGTGGCCGAGGTCCTGGGGGCTCCACCGTTCGGCCACGAAGTGGTCGGCGGCGACCTGGCGGGCGGTGTGCAGCATCTCGGCGAGCCGCTCGCGGCCGGTCGGGGTGAGGGCGGCGTACGCGACCCGTGCGTCGCGGGCCGCGGTCTCGCGGGTGACCAGGCCGATCCGCTCCAGCGGCGCGAGGCCGCGGGTCACGCCGGAGGCGGTGAGGCCGAGGGCGTCGGCGAGGTCGACCCGGCGCATCCGGGCACCGCGGGCCTGGGCGAGGTGCAGCAGCATGGTGAAGTCGGAGAGGCTGACGCCGTGCAGGCTGCTGAGGCTCGCGTCGAACCGCTTGACCACGGCTGCCTGGGCGCGGACCAGTCGTAGGGCGGTCTCCAGCGGGTCGGCGCCCGGGACCGGACCTGATGGCGCCGTCGTCGGCTCCGCTGACGGCTCGGTGGTCGGTGCGGTCGCCGGCGCTGATGCCGGTCGTGCTGTCGGCTCTGTCATTTGCCACCTCCTTGACCACTCAAGCATAGCTCGGCGAAGAGTCGTCAAGGAGGTGGGGGAGGGGGAGGGGCCGGTCGGTCAGTGGGCGGTGCCGGCGGCGCGGCGCTGTCGTTTGCCGAGGGGTGCCTGGGAGAGGTCCTCGGCCTGGGAGCGGAGGTTCTTGTGGCCGTAGCCGCGCTCGGCCAGCCAGTCGCGCGCTGCCTGCTCGGCCCGCTCGGTGGCCTCCAGGATGTCCTCCTCGGCCTCGCCGCCGTCGAGGAAGCGGAAGGTGAAGGCGGCCCGCGCGGAGAGGTCGTAGCTGAGGTGGCCTTCGCGGGTGAAGGCCGCGTGCAGGACGTCGTGCTCGGGCGCGGCGGCGAGGAGCTCGGCGCGCTGCCCGTCGCTGAGGCCGTCGAAGACGCCGCGCACCATGATGCGGAAGGTTCGGGTGGTCATCCCCCGACGATAGGCAGGAGGGGTCGCCGACCGCCAACGTGATTTCCGGGCGTCGGCGGTCGGCGGCCCCTCGGCCTGGCGACGGACCTCAGCCGTGGACGCCCAGTTGGGCGAGCAGGGCGGTGTTGTCCTCGATGTGCCAGTCCTCGACGATCCGGTCGGTGCCGACGTGCTGGATGTCGATGGCGTTGAACTCGACGGCCTGGCCGCGGCCGTGGACACCGTTGAAGCTTCCGGTGAAGTGGCCGCGGAAGACCAGCCTCGCGGTGATCTCGTCACCGGTGACCAGGACGTCGGACAGCTCGCAGGTCAGGTCCGGAACGGCGGCGCGGAAGGTGCGCGAGGCGAGCGCCGGGCCCGCCGGGCCCTGCGGACGGCCCGGAGGCAGGGTGTTGTCCCGGAACCGCGGACTGATCGCCGCGTCCAGGTACTGCTGCTGTCCGGTGTTCCAGAACGTGTACAACTGCTGGGCCAGGTGGACCTCCTGTGCCGCGCGCCGGGCGCCGATCGAACGGTCCACGGTGAGCGCCTTCGGCTGGACCAGACCGGGTGAGCGGTCGACCAGGCGCTCCGGCCAGGCGTGCGGGATGGGGTGGCGCCCGGCGTCGTGGACGGGCGCGGCCGCGGCGGTGCCGCCCGCCAGTGCGGCCAGCGCGGCGGCGACGGCGGCGGTGCGGGTCAGGGCGCGGGGACGGACCGCTCCCCGGGGTCGGGTCTCAGACAAGGCGACCGCCCCCGTCGACGTGCAGCACGGTGCCGGTGACGTACGGGTTGTCGATCGCGTAGCGCACGGCCCTGACCAGGTCCTCGGTGCTGCCCACGCGACGGGCCGGATTGCGCTCGGCGACGCCCCGCAGGAACGCCTCCTTGTCGGCACCGAGGCCGTCCCAGGAACCGGTGTCGACGATGCCGGGGGACACCGCGTTGACCCGGACCGGCGCGATCTCCACCGCCAGCGCCTGCACCAGGAAGGCGAGCGCGCCGTTGGTCGTGGCCATCACCGTGCGGCCGGGCGCCGGACGCCAGGCGGCCACACCGGAGAAGAACGTGAACGAGCCGCTCCCGGAGACCCGGTCGGCCAGGTGCTTGGCCAGCAGCATCGGCCCGATCACCTTCGCCGAGAACGCCCGCTGCACATCGGCCGCGTCGAGGTCCCGCAGCGGGCCGTTGGCCGGCATCGCGGCGGTGGACACCAGGTGGTCGAACCGGCCGACCCGGGCCGCGAGTTCGGCGATCGACCGCTCGTCCGCCAGGTCGACCGCGAGCACCTCGGACGGCCCGGACAGCTCACCGGCCGTCCACTCCAGCTTGCGCGGGTCCGGACCGGCCAGCACGAGCTCGGCACCGGCGGCCGAAGCGGCCTTGGCGAGTGCCCGCCCGGTGTGCGAACCCGCGCCGACCACGACGAGGCGTCGGCCCTTGAGAGAACTGTCATCGGACATGAGGGTGCTCCTTGGTGGCAGAGGGGGGATCGGCCGCCTGTCGCGTACTGCTGCGGCCACACCACGACCCTCTCCTGAGCTGGTGCGATGAGTCCAAGGCTTGTTTTCTACGGCAGCGATAAAATCCGTTCATGGCAACGCTTCGGCAGCTCCAGTACCTGGTCACGGTGGTCGACACCGGCTCCTTCACCCGTGCGGCCGAGCAACTGCACGTCACCCAGCCCGCGCTCTCCCACCAGATGCGGGCCCTGGAGAAGGCCGTCGGCGGACCGCTGCTCGAACGCCTGCCGCGCTCCGTGCGGCTCACCCCGATGGGCCGGGCGGTCCTGCCGCACGCCCGTGCCGCGCTCGCCGAGGCCGACCGCCTGCACACGGTGGCCCGGCGTACGGCCGGACTGGAGGAGGGCGAGCTGGAGGTCGCGGCCATCTACTCCGTCAGCCTCGGCATCCTGCCGCCCGTCCTGCGCGTCTGGCGCCGACGGCACCCCGGTGTCCGGATCCGGCTGCGCGAGTACCCGCACGCCGACCGCCTCCAGGCCGCGATGGCCGCCGGCCGCGCCGACGTCGCCATCGGACCCGGGCCGGCCGACTGGGACGGTCCGATCCGCGAACTCGGCGTCGAGGAGTTCGCCGTCGTCCTGCCCGCCGACGACCCGCTGGCCGACAGCCCCACCGGTACGGTCGCGCTGGCCGGACTCGCCGACCGCGCCTGGGTCCACTACGCCCCCGACAACGGCCTCGCCGACCTGCTCGACCGTGTCGCGGCCCGGGCCGGCTTCCACCCCCGGGCGGCCGTCCGCGCCGAACAGACCTCCGCCGCACCGCTGCTGGCCGCAGCCGGCCTCGGCCCGGCCCTGGTGCCCGCCAACATCGTCCCGGCGCACTTCGACGGCGTCGTGCTCCGCCCGGACCCGCCGATCCGCCGGACCCTCACCGCCTACACCCGCACCCGCCCCGACCCGCTCACCGTGGCCTTCGCCGACCTGCTCGCCGAGCAGGCCCGCGTCAACCCCGGCCTGCCTGCGGCCGGGCCGGTGTGCGACTGACGGGGGTGCGGGTGACGGGGAAGGCGGGTGGCGGGCGGCGTGGGTGTGACGCTGCCGGAGGGCCGTGCGGCCGTGAGGCGCGGGGCCGGGGTGGACGGTGAGGTGACGGGCGGATGAGCGCGATGGCGGCGGGGTGGCGCGACCCCCGGCGGGCCGCACGGATGTGACGCCGGGTCGATTGCCTGCGGGCGGCGCGGATGCGGACCACGGTGGAGACTCCCTTCTCCGGCGGCTCGGACGGCCGCCGTTCGGTGACTCCAAGAGTGGTCGCCCAGGCCTCGATCGTGCATGTGCCGATCGGCAGAAATCACGGGGGAACGTCACCGGGGTGCCCTGCCGATGGGCACCCCTGAGCCGGGGGAATCCGTGTCCGGAGAACCCGTGTCCGGAGAACCCGCGCCCGGGAACACCCTTCGCGAGGGGCCCGTTCCCGGGGCCCACACCCCCGGGACCCGGCGAACGACCGAGTCCGTCCGTCGTGCGCCCCGCAGGGGCCGCGTGCCGCCGGGCGCCCCGTCCGGGTACGGGTCGCGGAGCCCGGTCGGTGCACCGGGCGGTGCCCCGACCGGGGAGGGGTCTCCGAGCGCGCTACACCCGTACCGGGAGGCGGGTGCAGACAGCGCCGGTGGCGAGTGCGGCGGGTTCGGCCGCGAGCGTGGCGAGGGTGAAGGCGGTGGTGAGGGCGCTGACGGCGCGGGTCTCGCGGATCAGGTAGTGGTTGGCGCCCGGGATCTCGTAGCGGGCGAGGTCCGGGACGACCGGCCGGGCGCGCAGCGCGTACTCCAGCGACTGGGTGGCGTTGGCCGCGCTGCGGTCGCCGGTGCCGTGGACGATCAGCACCCGGCGTCCGGCCAACTGGTCGACCGGGTCGCCGCTGGGCAGCCAGGGGGCGATTCCGGCGACGCCGGCGACGGAGGGGTGGCCGGCGCACCAGAAGGCGGCGCGTCCGCCGAGCGAGTTGCCGATCAGGACCACCGGTGCGCCGTCGTACCGCCGGGCGAGTTCGTCGAGCGCCCAGTGGGTGTCGACGGCGGTGTCGGCGTCGTCGCCGTTCCAGCCGCTGTAGCGGTAGCGCAGCAGGTGCACGGCGAGGCCGTGCGGCCGGCCGCGTTCGGTGAGCTCGCCGGCCAGCTCCCGCAGGCCCAGCTCGGCGACCTTCAACGGCCCCCGGCGGCTGCGGAGGAACCCGCCGGGCAGCAGCAGGGCGACGCCGTTGACCGGCTCGTCCCCCTGTCGCGGGGTCAGCTCTGGTGTGCGCGGACGGTGCGCTCGGAACACGCGTGATCCTCCCTGGTGTGGACGGTCGGATTCTACGGTTCCGGTGACGGGTCGCGGTGCGCGAGCAGGGACTACGGCACCCAGCCGGTGACCCGGGTGCGCGTCACCATGACCTGGGCCCGGCGGGTGCCGAGCGGTGAGGTCCAGGTGTCCACGACCTCCACGACGTCCCCGCCCACCGGCCGGCTCCGATCTCGGGCGACCGTTCGCCGCCCGGTGTGACCGCCGCCGGGACGAGCAAGATCGCCAGGGAGATCACCGCCGCCGTCGCCCGGCCGATCACGGCCACGGGAGCCTCGGTGCGACGCCGTGCACGGGTGATGGCGTAGGTGTGAAGAACGGAGGTGTGAGGAGCAGGGGAGTCACGTACAGCAGAACGAGCCGCCCCTGCGGGCGCGTACTGCCGGGTGGCGAGGCTCACCCGGTCGGGTGATCAAGGGGCGGGGGTGCGGCGGCTCCGCGTCGCGGGTCGAGCGTTCCCCGTCCTCAACTGGGCTGTCGGTCAAGGCTGTTGGTGCGATCCCCCGCGGGCGGCGGGCGGCGGGCGGCGGGCGGTGGGCCGGTGAGCGGGTCGGCGGTGGGGCCAGCCGGCGGTCGGGTGCCCGTCAGGCGGACGCCAGGACGCGCTCCAGTGCCGCCCTGCCCGCCGGACCCCAGGTCGGCTGACCGCCGGGCAGGCCGCGCTCCCAGGCCAGGCCGACGGAGATCAGCGAGAGGGCGCAGAGCAGCGCCCGGCCGCGGGCCCGGCGGACCGTCGCCCGGTCGACGGGGCCGTAGGCGTCGAAGAGCCGCGTTGCCGAGCCGACGGGCAGGAGGACCCAGGCGGCGGCGAGGTCGGCGGCCGGGTCGCCGGTGGAGAGGTCCCCGAAGTCGAGCACGCCGGAGAGGGTGCCGTCGGTGACCACGACGTTGGCGGGGTGCAGGTCGCCGTGCAGCCAGAGCCGCGGGCCCCGGTACTCGGGCGCGGAGCTCGCGTCCTTCCACAGTGACCGGACCGATGGGGAGTCGGCGGCGAGGCCGGCGGGTCCGAGGATCCGGATCCGGTGGTCGAACGGGTCTTGTTCCTCGGCGAGGGGCGTGCCGCGGCCGGTGCCGGGCGGGGCGTCGGCCGGGGCGGGGCGGTGCAGGGCCAGGAGGAAGCGGGCCAGGGTGTCGGCGGCGTGCGCGGGGCGGGTGATGGCGGCGCGGTCGCTCGGCTCGCCCGGGATCCAGGTGGTGACGGCCCACGGGCGGGGGAAGCGCTCGGACGGCGTGCCCGCCCGCAACGGCCGGGGGACCGGGAGCGGGAGGTCGGGGGCGAGTCGGGGGAGCCAGTGCAGTTCCTTGCGCAGCAGTTCCGACGCGCGCCCGGTGCACGGCACCCGGACGGCGAACTCGTCGCCGAGCCGCCAGAGTTGGTTGTCCCAGCCGCCGGTGACCGGGTGCAGCGGGAGTGCGGCGAGGTCCGGGTGCTGTTCCTGGAGCAGGGCGCGGACGGTCGGGGCGTCGAGGGTGGTTCGGGTGGGGGCTGCGGGCTGCTCCGGCGCAGTGTCCCCGCTGTCCCTGCTGTCCCCGGTGTTGCCGGTGTCCCTGCTGTCGCCGGTGTTGCCGCGGTCGGGCTGGGCGGGGTCGCTCATCGGTGACTCCCCTCGGCGGTGGAGCGCGACAGTTTAGCCGGAGGGGGAGCGGTAAGCCGTGGACCCGGCGCGGACCCGGTCGGCGGGACGGGGTTCGGGGCGACGGCGGGGCCGCGGTGGCCGGAGAGGCTGGGGTGGTCGGCGGGGCCGGGGTGGTGGGGATGGGGGGAGTGGCGGATGTGGACGGAAGCGGATGGAAGTGAAGGGCCACGATTGGCCCGTGCTGGTCCGGCGCCGGGACCGCAGGAGGATTCGTGACGAACGCCTGATTCCGCGCCTCTCATGTGCAGGTGATGGCCGGGGTTTTCCCTGCTCTTTGTTTCGGATCATGGTGGGGCTCTGCGACGATCCGGTGATCGTCGTTCTGTCGCGGTGGGCGGCGCGTCGCAGGGGAGAGACCGGCATGGCCGTTGGGCCCGAGGACAGCGTGGTCCGGGCGGGGTGGGGTGTCAGGTCCGCCTGGAACAAGGAGACCTGGATGGTGGTCTCCGGCGGTGTGCTGGGAGCCATGTTCGCGACCATGGGGCTGGCGGTGCTGTTCGGGCCCGGGAACGGGTTCGGCGGCGACAGCCTCGCCTACATGGGCATCATCAGCATCCTCGGGCTGATGCCGTGCGGTGCGGGCTTCGTCTGGGCACTGATCCACCCCCGGCGCGGGCTTCCGTCGGCAGCCCTGGGGGCACTGCTGGGGTTCGGAATATTCGTCCTCTTCGCCGGTGACGGCCTCAACGACTCCTGGAAGGCGCCACTGGACCGCCCGTCCACGACCCGCGCGCTGGGCAGTTGGACGGCGGGAGGCCTGGTCGTGCGGGTCCGGCCGGATCTGGTGGTGGCGTACCGCAGTGGCACCGGCGCCGTCGTCTGGCGCTGGTCGCCGCCGGGGAACGACTCGGTGTGCGCGATGAGCCGGGGGATCGGGCAGGGCGGGACCGGGCCGGGCGGGGCGGGACAGCCCGGGGCGGGACAACCCGGGGCGGGACAACCCGGGGCCGGGCAGGACGGTGCCGCGACCGGCGGCGTCGGGCTGATCGGCCACTCGCCGCACGACAAGCCCTGCGCGGCGGTGACCGCGCTCGACCTCGCCGACGGCCGTGAGGGCTGGACCGCCGCCGTCGACGCGCCCGCCCGGGACGGGGACGCAGCCGCACCGGACGTGGTCGTCGTCGCCGGACAGCAGGCCGTCCTGCAGGAGAAGGGCGGCTGGCGGGCGGTGCGGCTGACCGACGGCGGGGCCGTGTGGCGCACCGCGGTCGACGCCGGCTGCTCCCCGCTGCAGGTCGCGGGCGGGGCGGCGGACGTGGTGGCGGTGGCGCAGTGCGGCGAGGCGCCGCCGGTCCTGCGGTCGCTGGTGGCCGCGGACGGGCAGGAACGGTCGCGGATCGCGCTGCCGGTGGAGGGCGGGCTGAAGAACCTCGCGGTGGTGTCGGTCGACCCGCTCACGGTGTGGGTGGACGCCCAGGGCGAGCGCGGGACGCACGCCGTGCTCAGCTACGACCGGGCCGGGCGGCCGCGGGCGTCGATCCCGGTCTCCGGGGAGGAGTACGACCTGGACGTCATGCTGGGCGGGCTGCACGCCTTCGACGAGTTCGACGCCCGGCCGCTGTTCGGCGGGGTGGTCGTGGGGGACCTGTTCATCGTGCCGGGGGAGAAGCCCGGGGACGTCAGCATCAGCGGCGGCAAGCACCCGAGTCGCAGCGCGACCGGGCGGCTGGTGGCCTACTCGCTCGCGGACGGCGGGCAGCGCTGGACGGCGGGGCTGGACGACCAGGTCACCGGCCTGGTGGTGGACGGGACGGCGGTGTGGGCGATGACCCGCACCAGGATCACCCGGGTCGACACCGCGACGGGACGGCGGAGCGCGGAGATGGACGTGAACGGGACGGCGTCGCTGTACCCGGTCGACCTGTCGGCGTCGGGGCCCGGGCGGTTCACGGTGGTGGCGGAGGACGGCACCCGGGACGAGCCGCCGGTGCGCGGGATGGGCTGAGCGTCGGACGTTCCGTCGCCACCCGCACGGGCCGCACCCGCGCACCCGCGCCCGCACGAGCCCGCGCATCCGGACCCGCACCCGCACCCGCACGCGCAGCGGCCGGGAGTGCGGCTGCGGCCCGTCCTACCGGGGGGCGTCGCGGAAGCCCGGATAGCCCAGGATGAAGACCTTCTCGGCCGGGTTCCGGACGTAGGGGATCACCTTGCCGGTGTCCTCGAAGCCGAGCCGCCGGTAGAAGGCCAGCGCGCGCCCGTTGCTCTCGTTGACGCCGAGGGTCAGCCACCGCACGTCGATGTGGTCGCGCGCGTGGCGGATGGTCGCGTTCACCAGGTCGGCGGCGGGGCCGGCGGCACCGCGGTGCGCCGGGGCGACGTAGACGGCGTGGACGTGCGCGGTGTCGGGGACGTGCGGGATGGGTTCGACGCCGGCGATCCCGACCACGGCGCCGTGGTCGTCACGGACCGTGAAGGTGGCGCAGTCCCCGGAGGTGGCCTCGGCGGCGGCGTGCTGCTGCCAGTAGCCGTCGGGGCGGGCGGCCGCGTCGGCGTAGGACAGGCTGAAGGCGTCGGGGGAGTCCCGGAGCGCCTCCAGGGTGATCTCGCGGAGTTCCCGCCATTCCTCGGCGGCGATCCGGCGTACGGCGTAGTGCATGCGTCGAGCCTGGCACGGACGCCGGGCGGCGGGATCACGCGTGAGGATGATCTTCGGCCCGATCCCGCCCCGGTCCTCGGCCGGACCCCGGGTTCGGCCCCGATCCCGTCCCGGTCCCGTCCCGGTCCTCGGCCCGGTCCTGGGTTCTGCCGTCTTGACGGCCTGCATGACGGCCCGCATCACGGCCCCCGCGCACCTCCCGGAGGCCCGGTGGCGGGGTACCGCAGCCGCCCGGACCGGCGGATCTGAGCCTTCCAGGCGGTTGTGTCAGGCTGGTGGGGGAGCACCGCAGAGATCGGGAGGCTCGTGATGGCCGAGATCAGGGTGAACGGGGTGGCGCTGCACTACGAGGTCCGCGGCGAGGGACCCGGCGTCGTCCTGGTGCACGGCTCGTGGAGCGACGGGGACTCCTGGGCGCGGGTGGTTCCGGGCCTGGCGGAGTCCGCCACCACCGTCGTCTACGACCGCCGGGGGCACAGCCGCAGCGAGGACCCGCTCACCCAGGGTTCGGTGTACGAGGACGCGGCTGACCTGGCCGGGCTGATCCGGGAGCTCGGCCTCGCCCCGGCCTTCGTCTACGGCGACTCCTACGGCGCGCTGGTCACCCTCCGGCTCGCCTCCGCCATTCCCGACCTGCTCCGGGGGATCGCCGTGCACGAGCCGCCCGGCACCGGCATCCTGCTCGCCGACCCCGACCTGCGCCCGATCGGCACGGCCTTCGCCGACCGGATCGCCGCCGTCCGGGAGTTGCTGGAGCAGGCCGAGTCGGCCGCGGCCGCCGAACTGTACGTGGACAGCCTCGCCTACGGACCGGGCGCGTGGGAGCAGTTGCCCGCGCCCATCCGGCACACCTACATCCGCAACGCGCCCACCTACCTGGACGAACTGCGCGACCCGGACGCGCTCGACCTCGACCTCACCGGACTGGCTCGCTTCACCGACCCGGCGCTGCTCACGCAGAGCGACGACAGCGCGCCGATGTTCGGCGAGGTGCTCGACCTCATCGACCTCGCCCTGCCGAAGGCGGAGCGGCACCTGTACCCGGGCGGCGGCCACGCCCCGCACCTGTCGCGGCCGGAGGACTGGGTGCGGGTGGTCCTTCCGCGCGTGCTGGCGTGACGGACCGCGCCGCGGCGCGCGGGAAGCGAGCCGCTGCCCGTACGAGGCGGTCCGCCGCGGGCCCGGGTCGAGCCGCTGCCCGTACGAGGCGGTCCGCCGCGGGCCCGGGTCGAGCCGCTGCCCGTACGAGGCGGTCCGCGCCCTGGCCGTTCCGGCCACGACCGATCGGGGCGGTTTCGTCCGCCTTCCGGGGGACCAGGATTCGACCCTGGACGAATCCCGGTGCCCGTGCTCGCCATCGAAGTCTCCCGGGGCGCAGGCTACTTCCGTGACCGCGTCAGTACGGACGCGGTGCGAGCGGAAGGACGAACATGACGAGCACGCGCGGCCGTTTCGCCGCCCTGCTGGGTGCCGTCGCGGTGGTCGCCGGAACCACCCTGGCCACCCCCGCCGTCGCCTCCGGCGGCCCCGCCGCCGATGTCGTTGCCGCGGCCGACCAGGCCGGACCCGGCGGCGGGATCACCGGGCAGGCGCCCTGCCCGGACGCACCCGAGTTCACCTGCGGGACCCTCACCGTCCCGCTCGACCACAGCGGCGCCACCCCCGGCACCCTCGACCTCGCGGTGGCCGTCACCGGCAACACCAAGGCCCCCAAGGGCGACCTGCTGTTCCTCACCGGCGGCCCCGGCCAGCCCGGTGTCCCGCTGATGAAGCGGATCGCGGGCAAGATGGAGCCCGTCCTGAAGGACTACCGCCTGGTCATGTACGACCAGCGCGGCACCGGAGGCGGCGCGCTCCAATGCCCGGGCCTCCAGGAGGACATGGGCTCCTCCGACCTCTCCGCACCCCGCAAGCAGTCCATCGCCGACTGCGCCGCCGCCCTCGGCCCGAACGCCCGCCACTACGGCTCCGCGGACACCGTCGCCGACATCGACCTGCTGCGCCGCGCCCTCGGCGACCGGCGCCTCACCCTGGACGGCGTCTCCTACGGCACCTTCGTCGCCGAACGCTACGCCCTCGCCCACCCGGCGCACGTGGCCAGGCTGGTGCTCGACTCGGTGGTTCCGCAACAGGGTTACGACCCCCTGGACCTGGCCGCACTGCCCGCCAGCGCCCGCGTCCTGCGCGCCGCCTGCCAGGCCACCGGCTGCACCACCGACCCGGCCGCCGACCTCGCCGCCACCGTCCGGCAGTACGGCAACGGGGCGCAGATCCTGGACGCCCTCACCAGCTACGAGTTCACCGACCCGAACTACGGCGGTGTCGCGCAGGCCCTGCACGAGGCCGCCGCCGGGCAGCCGGCCAAACTCCAGGCCTTCATCGACACCGTCCACCAGGGCGACGCCGCCCCCGCGAACCTGCTCAGCCAGGGACTGCACGCCGCCACGGTGTGTGCCGACTCGCACTTCCCGTGGGGCACCACCGACACCCCGGTCGCGGGACGCGCGACGGCGCTGGAGCGCACCCGGCAGCGGCTGACCGCCGAACAGACCTGGCCGTACGACCCGGCGACCGCGACCGGCCTCGGCAGCCTGCTGGTCTGCCTGGACTGGCCGCGCGAGCAGGTCCCGCCGACACCGCCGGCGCACCGCAAGCTGCCGAACGTGCCGGTGCTGCTGCTCGGCGGCGACCGGGACCTGTCCACGCCCAACGAATGGCTGTACCAGCAGGCCGAGTCGGCGCACGACCCGCAGATCGTGATCGTGCCCGGGGCGGCGCACTCGGTGCAGACCCGGGCGGCGAACCCGGCCGGACGGCAGGCCGTGTACGACTTCCTGCTGAAGTAACCGAAGTAACCGAAGTAACCCAAGTAACCGAAGCAGCCGAAGCAGCACGGGAGTTCGGGGAGTCGGCGGCGGTCCGTTCCGCACAGGGGACGGAACGGCCCCCCCCCCGGGCCCCCGCCCCGGCGGCGGCCGCCGGGGCGGGGCGCCCCCCCCCCCCCGCGCCCCCGCCCCCCCCCCCCCGCGCCCCCCCGGGGGGGGCGCCCCCCCCGCGCGCCGGCCCCCCCCGCCCCAGCCGTCGTCGGGCAGGGTGCGGTCCGGCTCGGGGCACTCGACGTGCTCGTAGCCCCACAGCATCGCCTTGTACAGCATGAACTCCTCCGACGGCGGCTCGTCGTAGGTCTCCCGGTTGGTCAGGACCAGCTCCACCCGGACCTCCTCGGCCGGCGAGAACATCAGGTTCTTCTGGTCCGGGAGGTTCTCGTACGTCACCGTCTGCCAGGTGTGGCCGGAGGCGGTCAGCGCGGCCATCAGCTCGGTCTCGGTGACGCGGCTGCCGAGCGTCACTGATCCGCCGCCCGGTCGCGGGAGTTCGAGCTCGCCGTACCAGGCCGGCAGGGACAGCGAGTGCAGCTGCCGGCAGCGGCAGAACACCGTCAGTACGTCGCCCCAGTTGAAGCCGTGCGGCCAGCGGTCGTCGCGGTGGATCCGGCCGCCGTCCCAGGGATCGCCGTAGTGGGCGGCGAGTTCGGGCAGCGAGGCGCCGTAGCGCAGCTCGCCGAGGCTGCCGGTGCCGGCCAGGCCGGTGAGGAGAGCGAGGAAGTCCGTCACCCCAGGCATCCGCGCACCGCGTCGATCAGCCGGGTCGCCCGGGCGTCGCCGTGGCCGATCATCCGGTTGGCGACGTAACCGAAGCCGATGCCGAACTCGTCGTCACCGAACGCGAACTGGCCGCCGGCGCCGTCGTTGCCGAAGCTCCGCGCGCCGAGCAGCCCGCGGAAGGCGGGGGAGTCGAGCAGGACACCGGAGCCCCAGCGGGCGCCCATGTCGAAGCCCAGGAAGCCCGCGCCGGAGGAGACTTCGCGCACCATCCCGGTGACCGTCTCGGCGGAGAGCAGCCGCTCCCCGCCGTCCAGGCCGGTGACCGCCGCCGCGTACAGGCCGGCCAGCCCGGTGGCGGAGGCGACGGCGCCCGCACCGGGCAGTTCGATCGCGTGCAGGGCCGGGTCGTTCCAGCCGTGCGGCGCGTCCAGGCCGGGGAAGACCAGTGCGCCGTTCATCGTCACGATCCGGGTCAGCAGGTGCTCGGGGCCGGGCATCGGGCGGCGGCCCTCCGCCTCCACCAGCCGCGCCAGGCGGGGGAGTTCGCTCTCCGGCAGGCCGATCCGGACCGGCAGTCCGAGCGGCTCGGCGAGTTCCTTGTGCAGGAACGCGCCCGGGGTCAGGCCGGTGATCCGGCGGATCACCTCGCCGACCGCGAAGCCGAACACGTGGCCGTGGTACTCGTAGGCCGTGTCCGGCTCCCAGAGCGGCTCCTGCGCCTCGATCGCCCGGATCACCGGCTCCCAGGCGGCGATCTCCTCGAACGTGAGCACCGCGTCCAGCGCCGGGATGCCGGCGCGGTGGCCGAGGATCATCCGGGTGGTGACGTCCTGCTTGCCGTGCCGCGCGAACTCGGGCCAGTAGCGGGCGACCGGGGCGTCCAGGTCGAGCCGGCCCTGCTGGGCGAGCAGGTGCGCGGAGATGCTCACCGGGCCCTTGGCGCACGAGAACACCGGCACCACGGTGTCCTGCGTCCAGGCCCGGCCGGTCCGTTCGTCGGCCGTGCCGTCCCACAGCTCGACCACCTTGCGGCCGCCGGCGAAGACCGTGACGGCGGCGCCCAGCTCGGGGAAGTCGGCGAAGTTGCGCGCGAAGGCGTCCGCGACGGTGCCGAACCGTTCGTCGGCCCAGCCCTGGTACTGCTGCATGGTGTGGAGCCCCGTTCTGCCCTCAAGATCAACGACCGGACCACGCTACGGGAGCCGGACAGCCGGGACGAGGGAATTTCACCAGGTCGGGGCTGAAGGGGCGGGTGTGACAGACTCGGCGGCGATCCGGGAGGTGACGCGCCGTCGGTCCGGCGGAGGGTCGGCGTCCGTCCTGCGGATCCCGGTGATCGGAGGAGGAGGAGGACGGGTGGCGGGGGTCGCGGTGGACCTGGAGGCGTTGACCGGGCGCTGGGAGCGACGGTGGCCGGGGAGCCTGCCGGTCGGGCACGAGCTGGACGAGCGGGGGCGGGACGTCTGGGTGCGCTTCCACGGCCTGCCCGACTCCAAGCGCTACCCCGGCGACGAACGCGAGTACGCGATCGTGCTGGAGCGCCACAACACGGTGCTGGACGAGCTGTTCGGCGGCACGGAGCTGTACGTCATCATTCCGGCGTGGACCTCCGATCCGCCCGCCCCCGCCGCGCGCCCGGGAACGACCCACTGGCGGACCTGGCTGCAGACCGACGACCCCGACCCGGCGTTCCGCACCTACGGTCACGCCTACGTCGAGCAGCTCCCGTGGCGGCGCGGCTGCCTGGACGGTCTGCTGCGCCAGGTCGCCGACGATGAGGTGGCCGGCGTCATCATCACGGACACCGACCTGCGGCGCATCCACCACCCGTACGACGGCGGCGCGGACGTGTTCCTGGCCACGACGGCGGAGCGCGATCGGCTGAAGGCGCGGCACGCCGGCTGGTTGTCGCGGCACCCGAACGGATGGTGACGAGCCGTCAGGTCCTGATTGGCGGACGGTGCGACCACGCCGCGACCCCCAGGGCCGTTCCGATGCCGACGAAGGCGGCGGCCCCGGCCGGGACGATCCAGCCGGTGATCGGGTCGCCGCCCGCGGCGTGGCCGCCGTTCGCACCCAGCAGGGCGGTGAGCAGCCCGTAGGGGACCAGCAGGGTGCCCGCCCAGGCGGGGACGAGCAGCAGGCGGCGGGGCAGGGTGCGGGCCGGTGGGCGCCGGGCCAGGACGAGTGCGAGCGCGACGCCCGCCAGCGCCAGGACGGCGGTGAAGTCGACGCCGTGCTGCTCCAGCCGGATCAGCGCGGCGGGTGCGCCGTTGCGCCGGAAGTCGTCCACCATCCGGTAGCCGTCGGCCAGTCCGGCGCGGCCGCCCGCCGCCCAGTACGACTTCAGCGCGATGTACGGCAGGGCGAGCGCGCCCGCCAGGGTGACGGCGTGCAGTCGGCGTCGGGTCATGTCCGGTCGTCGGGTGCTCCGCGGGGCTTTCGGTGCCCCAAGCCTGCCGGGGGCGGCCCGGGTTGCCGTCCCGCACGAGGAGGGGCCGTCTCCCCCGGGCGGGGGAAACGGCCCCGGGTGGGGTCGGCGCCCGTCGGGTGGGGGAGACAGACGTCGGGTGGGGTCGGCGCCCGTCGGGTGGGGGAGGTGCCCGTCGGGTGGGGGAGGCGCACGTCGGGACGGCTCGGCCGGACCGGGCCTAGCGGGGCGCGGGTGTGGGAAGGCTCGGTCGGTACGTCCGTACACGCCGCACCGGATGCCCGGGGCGGCCCGCACGACCCGGGCAGCCGAACGGTCGGGTGGCCGGGGCGGCACGGACGGCGCGAATGACAGGGAAGGCCGGGACGGCCCGGATGAAGGAGCCCAGGATGACCGCAGTGCACGAATCCGTCCTCGACGCGATCGGCGGGACGCCGCTGTTCCGCCTCGCCCGGCTCGGCGCCGGTATCGCCGCGCCGGTCTACGCCAAGGCCGAGTTCCTGAACATCGGCGGCAGTGTCAAGGACCGCGCCGCGCTCTCGATGATCCTGGCCGCCGAGCGGGACGGTCTGCTGGAGCCGGGCGGGACGATCGTCGAGGCGACCTCCGGCAACACCGGCATCGGTCTGGCCATCGTCGGGCGGCAGCGCGGGTACCGGGTGATCGCGGGGGTGTCGGACCGGTCGGCGCCCGAGAAGTCGGACATCCTGCGGGCGTACGGCGCCGAGGTGGTGCTCGCCACGACCGCCGTGCCGCAGGAGGATCCGGCGCACCTGTTCAACGTGGCCCGGCGGCTCGCCGAGGAGATCCCCGGCGCCTGGCTCGCCAACCAGTACGACAACCTGGCCAATCCTGACGCCCATGTCCGGACCACCGGCCCCGAGATCTGGGAGCAGACCGGTGGCCGGGTGACCCACTTCGTCGCCGGCGTCGGTACCGGCGGCACCGTCACCGGCACCGGCGGGTACCTGAAGCAGGCGTCCGGCGGTGCGGTGACCGTGGTCGGCGCGGATCCGGAGTCCTCCTCGTACGGGGGCGGGGACGGCAGCCCGTGGTTCGTGGAGAGCATCGGGCACTTCCTGCACCCCGGGACGATCGAGGACCGCTGGCCGCAGGCCTACCGCTCGGAGGTGGTCGACTCCTTCGAGCGGATCCCGGACCGGGAGTCGCTGCTGACGGCACGCCGGCTCGCCCGGGAGGAGGGCATCCTGGCCGGCCCGTCCTCGGGCACCGCGGTGGCGGCGGCGCTGCGGGTGGCGCGGCGGCTGGGCCCGGACGACCTGGTGGTCGTGCTGCTGCCGGACTCGGGGCGCTCGTACCTGTCCAAGGTGCACAGCGACACCTGGATGCGGGAGTGGGGCTTCCTGGAGGAGCCGGGGGAGACGGCGGTCCGGGCCGCGCTGGAGGCGGCGGATCCGCTGGTGGCGGTCCCCGCGGACGCGACCGTCGGCGAGGCGGTGGAGGCGCTGCGGGCCGCGCCGGGCGGTGTGGCGCCGGTGGCGCTGGCGCGGGCGGCGCGCCCGTTCGGGGTGAGTGCGACGGAGCTGGTGGGCTCGGTGTCGCGGGAGGCGCTGACGGCGGCGCTCGCGGAGGGCGCCGCCAAGCCGGACGATCCACTGGGCGCGCTGGTGGGGCCGGCGCTGCCGACGGTGGGCGTCGGGCAGTCGGTGGCCGAGGCGCGGGCGGCGCTGGCGGGCCGGGCGGCCGAGGGCGGCCACCCGGCCGTCCTGGTGCTGGTGGACGGCCGGGTGGCCGGGGTCCTGCCGGGGGAGGCGTTCGCGGACTGATGCGGCGTCAGATGTCGCTCGTGGGGGCGAGGATGGCGGAGACCACCCGGTCCAGCGTGCGGTCGAAGGCCTTGTCCGGGTCGGCGGGCGGGCCGGCGGTCGCGAACGCCTGCGCCAGGTGCGGGAATTCGCCGCCGGCCGCCGCCCGGCCGAGGTAACCGACCAGCTCGGCCTGCCACTTGGCGCCCGCGGCGGCCGTCTGCTCGTACTGTGCGAACTGGGTGACGAACCCGTTGAACAGCGCCATCGCCTCCATCCGGGCCCCGCCGCCCAGGCCGGTGGGGGCGGTGACGGCCAGGAAGTGGTCGGTGTAGCGCAGCGCGTTGGGGCCGATGCTGGGTCGGGCCAGCAGCAGTGTGGGCAGCCAGGGGTGGCGGCGGGAGATGCCGAGCTGCTGGTGGGCGAGGTCGGCGAGGTCGGCCCGGACGTCGCCGCTCGGCGCGGCCGGCAGCCGGTACTCGCCGGCGACCGCGTCGAGCATCAGGTCGAGCAGGTGCTCCTTCTTCGGCACGTAGTTGTAGAGCGACATGGTGCCCGCGCCGAGCACGGCCGCGACTCGGCGCATGGAGACCGCGTCCAGGCCCTCGGCGTCGGCGATCCCGATGGCCGCGGCCGCGATCGAGTCGCGGCTGTGGGCCGGGCGCGGGCCGCGGCCGGTGCGTTCGGGGCGCAACCAGATCAGTTCGGGTGCCTCGGGGGGCGTGGGCTTGGCCGGCCCGGGGCCGCCGGTCGCGGGCCCGGCGGTCGCGGAACTGTCGGTCACGGGCCCGCCGGTCACGGAACTGTCGGTCACGGGCCCTGCCTGGTCGGACGCGGCCGTGCTGGACGGCGTGGGCTTGCTGGACGGCACTGGAAGATCACCTCGCCCTCCCATCTTAGATACGTACGCCGTACGTAGTAGGGTGGCGTCCGCACGCACTTCTACGTACGCTGTACCTAGAGAAGGGCAGAGTCATGTCCGACACCACCCGGCCCGCCATCGAGATGGCGGGCGTGGAGAAGCGCTTCGGCGCCACCGAGGCCCTGCGCGGCCTCGACCTCACCGTCCCGGCCGGCACCGTCTGCGGCCTCCTCGGCCCCAACGGCGCCGGCAAGACCACCGCCGTCCGCGTGCTCGCCACCCTGGTCGCCCCCGACCGCGGCGTCGCCCGGGTCGCCGGACACGACGTCGTCCGCGCCGCCGAGGACGTCCGCCGCGCCATCGGGCTCGCCGGGCAGCACGCCGCCGTCGACGAGGGCATCACCGGCCGCGACAACCTCCACCTGCTCGGCCGGCTGCACCGCCTCGGCGCCCGCCGGGCCCGGGCACGCGCCGACGAACTGCTGACCCGCTTCGGGCTCGACGAAGCCGCCGACCGGCTGGTGCGCACCTACTCCGGCGGCATGCGGCGGCGCCTCGACCTCATCGCCAGCCTGGTCACCAGCCCGCCCGTGCTCTTCCTGGACGAGCCGACCACCGGGCTCGACCCGCGCAGCAGGCAGGAGATCTGGGACACCGTCAAGGAGTTGGCGGACGGCGGCACCACGGTGCTGCTCACCACCCAGTACCTGGAGGAAGCCGACCGGCTCGCCGACCACATCGTGGTCGTCGACCACGGCGCCGCCATCGCCACCGGACCGCCGGACCGGCTCAAGGCGGCGATCGGCAGCCAGGTCTCCGTCACCCTGGCCGATCCGCGGCAACTCGCCTCCACCGCCGTCGTGCTGTCGGCGATGACGGGAGGTGACGCGCGGGTGGACGTCGCCGAGCGGACCGTCACGGTGCTGACGGCCCCGGGCGCTTCCGTCCTGCTGCCCTCGCTGGTGCGGGAGTTGGACGGTGCCGGGGTCGTCGCGGAGGACGTCGCGGTGCGGGCGCCGTCGCTGGACGACGTGTTCCTGGCGCTGACCGACCGGCCCGCCGGAGGCTCCGGTGCGCCCGGAGGGTCCGCCGGGGCCGTGGAACCTGCCGGGGGCGCGGAACCTACCGGTTCCGCGGGGTCCGCCGGTGCCGCGGTGTCCGCCGAGGCCGGACGGGCCGCCTGATGGCCGCCATCGGGTCCGTGGCACCGCGCCCGTCCACCGTCGGCCGGCTGGTTTCCGACACCTGGACGTCGATGCTCCGCATCCTGCTCAACTACCGCCACTCGCCGGGCTTGTTGGCCGCATCGCTGGGCGTCCCGGTGGTCATGGTGGTGGTCTTCGGCTACGTTTTCGGCAGTGCCATGCAGGTGCCGGGCGGCGGTGACTACCGGGAGTTCCTGATGCCCGGGCTGTTCGCCATGGTCGCCACCAACGGCGTCATGCCCACCATGGTCGGCGCCGCCCGCGACGTCGGGCGCGGGGTCACCGACCGGCTGCGTTCCATGCCGGTCTCCCGCACCGGCCTGCTGCTCGGGCAGACCCTCGCCGACCTGCTGGTCAGCGTGGTCGTGCTGGCGCTGCTGGCCCTGGTCGGCCTCGCGGCCGGCTGGCGCGCCCGGCACGGACTCGCCGACGCAGCCGGGGCGTTCGCACTGCTCCTGCTCTTCCGGTTCGTGATGACCTGGCTCGGCACGCTGCTCGGCCTGGCCGTCGGCAAGGAGGAGGCCGCCGGTCAACTCTCCGTCGTGGTCTTCCCGGTGGCGATGATCACCAACGCCTACGTGCCGACCCTCGGCATGCCCGGCTGGCTGCGCTTCGTCGCCGACTGGAACCCGATCAGCTCCGTCGTCCAGGCCTGCCGGGAGCTGTTCGGCAACCCCTCGGCAGCCGGTTCTGCCTGGCCCGTGCAGCACGCCTTGCTTGCCGCACTGCTCTGGAGCGCCGTGCTGCTCGCGCTCTGCATGCCGCTCGCCGTACGGAAGTTCGCCACGCACGGGCGCTGAGCAGGGCACTCCGGCGCGCCCGCGCAATGTGCTGGACAGGGCGGCCGGTGTGGTCTTGGGTGGGGCGCCATGGAGTACACCCACCTCGGCCGCACCGGCCTGACCGTCTCCCGCCTCTGCCTCGGCACCATGAACTTCGGCCCGCACACCGAAGAGGCCGACGCCCACCGCCTCATGGACACCGCCCACGAACGCGGCATCAACTTCTTCGACACCGCCAACGCCTACGGCCGCGACAGCGAGGGCAACCTCAAGGGTCGCACCGAGGAGATCATCGGACGCTGGTTCGCCCGCGGCGGCGGCCGTCGCGAGCGCACCGTCCTCGCCACCAAGGCCTACGCCGAGATGGGCGACTGGCCCAACGACGGCAAGCTCTCCGCGCTCGCCATCCGCAAGGCCGTCGAAGCCAGCCTGCGCCGGCTGCAGACCGACCACATCGACCTCTACCAGATGCACCACATCGACCGGGCGACGCCCTGGGAGGAGATCTGGCAGGCGATGGAGGTCCTGGTCGCCCAGGGCAAGATCGTCTACGTGGGCTCCAGCAACTTCGCCGGCTGGCACATCGCCCAGGCCCAGGAGGCGGCCCGCTCCCGCCACTTCCTCGGCCTGGTCAGCGAACAGTCGCTCTACAACCTGCTCGACCGCACGATCGAACTGGAGGTCGTCCCCTCACTCCAGCACTACGGCCTCGGGCTCATCCCGTGGTCCCCGCTGCGCAGCGGCCTGCTCGGCGGCGTCCTGCGCAAGGAGCGCGAGGGCACGCGCGGCCGCAGCGCCATGGGCTACGCGAGCGAACTCCTCGACAAGCACCGCGACCGCCTCCAGGCCTACGAGGACTTCGCCGACGAACTCGGCACCCACCCCGCGGACCTCGCCCTCGCCTGGCTGCTCTCCCGACCCGCCGTCACGGCCCCGATCATCGGCCCCCGCACCCCGGCCCACCTCGACGCGGCCCTCGCCGCGCTCGACCTCCGGCTCGACCGGAAGACCCTCGACCGCCTCGACGAACTCTTCCCGGGCCACCAGCCCGCCCCGGAGGACTACGCCTGGTAGGCGGCGCGGTCCCCGTGGTCAGGCCCGGCCCGGCTGCTCGGCCTGGGCCTGGGCCTGGGCCTGGGCGTGGGCCTGGGCCTGGGCCTGACGGCCGGTGCGGGCCCGGCCCGCTCCGGCTGTGGTAGCAA
Organism: Kitasatospora sp. NPDC059577; assembly: GCF_042735475.1. NCBI lineage: Bacteria > Bacillati > Actinomycetota > Actinomycetes > Kitasatosporales > Streptomycetaceae > Kitasatospora > Kitasatospora sp. NPDC059577. The sequence goes on from NZ_JBHWBZ010000007.1 coordinate 121,804, forward strand.
GGCAGGCATGAGCGAGACGAGGGGCCGGGGGGCGTACCACCACGGGGCGTTGCCGGAGGCGCTGGTGGCCGCGGCGTTCGAGGTGCTGGACGAGCAGGGGCAGGAGAGGGTGAGCGTCCGGGAGGTGGCACGGCGGGCGGGGGTGTCCGCGGGCGCGCCGTTCCGGCACTTCGCCGACCGGCAGGCGCTGTTGACCGCGCTGGCGGACCGGGTGCTGGCGGACTTCGTGAGCTGGCAGGAGGCGCAGGTGGCGGCCGCCGGTGCGGACGGCCGGTCGGTGATGCGGACGATCGGTCTGGGCTGCGTCCGGTACGCGCTGCACCATCCGCGGCGGTTCGAGCTGGTGCGTTCGCGGGTGTTCGCGGCCTCGCGGGAGCCCGAGCTGCGGGAGCAACTGGACGGCATCGACCGGGCGTTCACGGACCTGATCGTCGCGGACCAGGAGGCGGGCCGGTTGCGCCCCGGGGATCCGGCGCTGGTCGGCCTGGCCGGGCAGGCCCTGGTGTACGGGCTGGCGCAGATGATCGTGGACGGGTACCTGCCGGCCGGGAAGGCGGAGGAGGTGGCCGCGCAGGTGCTCGACACCTTCGGCCAAGGGATCGCCAACCGGCCTGTGCAGTAGTCGAATTGTGGCTGTAGCGAGCCTTGACCGGGTCATCGCGCGCTGATGTAATCACCGCTTACATGGATGCGGGTGCCGGTGCGGGGGCACCCGCGGTCAGCCGCGGGGAGGCCGGGATGTCCACGGATTCGACGGGGAGCGGGTTCGTCCGCTCGATGTTCGCCAAACCGCTGCCGGGCTACACCACCGCCGCCGCCACCGGCGACACCGTGGTGCTGCTCATCGGCATGCGGATCAACCGGTTCTGGGCCGTGCACCACTGGGGCCCGGTGATGTTCGCGATGTTCCGGATGCTGTACGAGCTGCGCCGCGGCTCCGCGCGCGGCCGCGAACGCGGCCTCCTCGGCCGCATCCTGCTCACCGCCTCGCCGCGCACCTACTACGTCGTCCAGTACTGGGAGTCGAAGGAGAAGCTGTACGGCTACGCGAGCGCGCCGGACGGCTTCCACCACACCGTGTGGGGCATCGCCAACCGCAAGCTGCGGGAGGGCAAGGCCCGCGGGCACGTCGGGCTCTGGCACGAGACGTACATCGTGCCGGAGGGCGGCTACGAGTCGATCTACTTCGACATGCCGCCGTTCGGCCTGGCGGGCGCCACCGGTGCGCTCCCGGTCGAGGAGCGCGGACGCCACGCGGCCCAGCGGCTGGCCTACCGGTCGAGCGAGACCGGCGGCGCGGGGGACGCCGGCGGCGCCGGGAAGCGGGACGGGGACGTGGCCGTCGGGGACGGCGCGGCGGGCGCGTAGGTGGCGCCGACGGGCGAACCGGTGCCGTGATCGATCTCGGACTGAAGCCGGGCGGCCATCACCATCCAGACCACGAACGGGATCACGAACGCGATCCCCAGCACCGCCGTCACCCCGCCGAGTACGCCCAGCGCCGTCCTCTTCATGATTCCTCCCGCATCCCGTGCCGCTCCCGGCCCTGCGCCGCTCCCGGTCCTGGGTCGCTCCCGGCCTGGGTCGCTCCCAGTCCTGTGTCGCTCCTCGTCGGCGGCGTGATCACGTTAGGAGAACCCGCAGGTCGGCCGCCTGAGTACGGGTACTCAGGGAGTGTCGTGAGTCGGTCGGGCCGCCCGGCGTGAGAGCGTCGGGGGATGGTGGATCAGGGCAGCGCCGCGCGGCCGGTGCGGGTGGTGCACGAGGTGCCGTACCGGGCGCAGTGGGAGTCCCCGGAGCTGGTGCGGGAGATCGTCGACGGGCGGCTGGACGCGGCCGCCGACCCGCGCTGGGGGCAGTCCGGGGCGGTCGGCCCGGAGGAGTACGCGTGGTGGTCGTGGCGGCTGTGCGGGGTGGCCTGCCTGCGGATGGCATTGGAGCACTGGTGGGGCGTGACGCCGACGGCGATGGCGCTGGCGGGCGAGTGCGTGGCGGCCGGCGCGTACGTGCGGGACGGTGAGAGCCTGCACGGGCTGATCCACGCGCCGTTCGCCGACTACGTCCGGCGGCGGTGGGGACTGGCTGCGCGGGCACGGGAGTTGACGCCCGAGGAAGTGTCGGCCGAGGTGGCCGGCGGGCGGTTGGTGATGGTGTCGGTGCACCCGTCGATCCGGGAGCCGGGCGGGCCGGAACCGGTGCGCCCCGGCGGCCACCTGGTGCTGGCCGTGGGCGCCACGGACACGGCGCTGCTGATCCACAACCCGTCCGGTTTCCCGGGGGAGTCGCAGTCCTTCGCGCGCGTGCCGTGGCGGTCGTTCGGGGCCTTCTACGCCGGGCGGGGGGTCGTGCTCGGCCCGCCCGAGCGCCGCGAGCCGTAGGTCGCCACGGGCCGCACGCCGTAGATAGTGGGTCGTGCAGGTCGCCGCGGGTCGTGCGGGCCGAGCGCCGCAGGGCCCCGACGGCGCTACGGATTGTCCGGCAGACCCACCGGGTTGACCGGCAACTCGCTGCGACACAGCGCCGACATCGGCTTCAGCGCCGCCGCCAACCGGTCGAGTTCGGCGCGCGGGTAGTCCTCCCACACCCGGGCGGCGGCCAGATCGGTGGCGGCCTCCAGGGCCTGGTGACGGATCCGGCCGAGCTCGGTGATCGCGCCCCCGGCGGTCAGCCAGCCGCGCTCGACCAGACGCTCCGCGGCCGCCTCCCACTCGGCGTCCGTCCACCCGCGCAGCGGCTGCAGCGCCTCGCGCCGCACCTCCATCGCGCAGCGGACCACCAGTGCCTCGCAACCGTCCAGCCCGGCCGCCACCAGCGCGGCCACGTGGCCGTCCCCGCGGTGCTCGCGCATCACGGTCGCGGCCTGCCAGAGCCGCTCGTACACGCCGCTCGGCCGGGGCAGCCCGGCGTTCGCGGCGGCCAGCACCCGGCCCGCGCAGTCCAGCCGGGACGCGGCCTGCTCCAGGGTCTCCGCCACCAGCTCGACCTGCGCCCGGTCCACGTGCTCCAGCAGCCGGGCCAGCGTCGCCGCCGAGCCCTTCAGCCGGGCGGCCAGTGCCTCCTCCGGGCTCGCGTGCGACCACACCTCCGGCAGGGCGCGTTCGACCATCGTCGGGGAGAAGCTGAAGAACGCGGCGACCACCGGTGCCGCGTCCACCGCGCCGAGCGGGGCCGAGCGGCTCGCGAAGTAGCTGTGCAGCCGGCCGTGCAGCCCGGCCTCCTCGAAGGCGGCGCGGCCCTCGGGCAGGAAGTAGGTGACGGCGTGCACCGGCTCGAAGAGCCACCACAGGGCGCGGGCGGGGTGGACGAGATCGGCCATCGAGGGACCTTCCTCGGACGGAGCTCCGGGCGGGAGCGGGAGCTCGGCTGGTCGGGACGGCCCGGCGGGCGCCGTGACGGTCCGTGGCCCGGACCGCTGCGGCGGGTACGAGGACCGCTTCAAGGGCTGATGACCACGGCGACGGCCCCGGTAACCCCGGACGGGGTGTGATGACGGTCACGCGGGGGTCGCGCGTGCGGTCGGCGGTCGCACGGCACGAGATGATGGGGCGAGGCGCCCGTACCCGGGGAGCCCCCCAGCCCTCATGTGAAGGTAGTCGGTCATGGCCCAGATCAACCCCAGCATCCTGTCCGCGGACTTCGCCCGGCTCGCCGACGAGGCCGAGGCCGTCCGGGGTGCCGACTGGCTGCACGTGGACGTCATGGACAACCACTTCGTGCCCAACCTGACCCTGGGCGTCCCGGTGGTCGAGTCGCTCGCCCGCGCCACCGACACCCCGCTCGACCTCCACCTGATGATCGAGGACCCGGACCGCTGGGCCCCCCAGTACGTCGAGGCCGGCGCGGGCTCCGTCACCTTCCACGTCGAGGCCGCCGCCGCGCCCGTCCGGCTGGCCCGCGAGATCCGCGCCAAGGGCGCCCGGGCCTCGATGGCGCTCAAGCCCGGCACCCCGATCGAGCCGTACGAGGACCTGCTGCCCGAGCTCGACATGGTGCTCATCATGACCGTCGAGCCCGGCTTCGGCGGCCAGGCGTTCCTGGACATCATGCTGCCGAAGATCCGCCGCACCCGGGAGCTGATCGCCAAGCACGACCTGGAGCTGTGGCTGCAGGTGGACGGCGGCGTCGCCGCGAGCACCATCGAGCGCTGTGCCGAGGCGGGCGCGGACGTGTTCGTGGCCGGCTCCGCCGTGTACGGGGCGGAGGACCCGGCGGAGGCGGTCCGCAACCTGCGCGACCTCGCCGACCGGACCTCGGCGGACGCCTGGTGGTCCTGCCGGCACTGAGGCCCTGCGCCCCGGCGGGAACGGCTCGGGGCCGGACGGCCGCCGGACGGCCGTCGGATGGCCGGGCGCGAGTGGAGGAACCTCGGACCGTGATGGATGATCGGTGACGACGGACCCCTCTCCGCCCGGCCTTCCTCGTACGGTGGTGGAACCGCGATGAGCAACCTCGACCTCAAGCCCACCCCGACCGCCTGCGGTCGCGAGGCCAGCACCGGGCCGGTCCGAGACCTCCTGACGGCCCGTCAAGTCCCGCTGGGTGGAAGCACGGTGGTGCGCCGCCTGCTCCCCAACCTCGGCCGCCGGATGGTCGGCGCCTGGTGCTTCGTCGACCACTACGGGCCCGACGACATCGCCGACGAACCCGGCATGCAGGTCCCGCCGCACCCGCACATGGGCCTGCAGACGGTCAGCTGGCTCCACCAGGGCGAAGTGCTGCACCGCGACAGCCTCGGCAGCCTGCAGACCGTCCGGCCGTACGAACTGGGCCTGATGACCTCCGGCCGCGCGATCTCCCACTCCGAGGAGTCGCCGCGCCCGCACGCCCGCCACCTGCACGGCGCCCAGCTCTGGGTCGCCCTCCCGGACGCCCACCGGCACACCGCCCCCGCCTTCGAACACCACCCCGACCTGCCCGTGGTCACCGCCCCCGGCCTGCGCGCCACCGTCATCCTCGGCACCCTCGACACCGCCACCTCGCCCGGCACCACCCACACCCCCCTGGTCGGCGCCGACCTCGCCCTCGCCGAGGGCGCGGACCTCCGGCTCCCCCTCGTCCCCGACTTCGAGTACGCCGTGCTCGCCATGTCCGGCCGCGTCGACGTCGACGGCGTCCCCGTCGAACCCGGCTCCATGCTCTACCTCGGCTGCGGCCTCCCCCACCTCCCCCTCCACGCCCGCACCGACGCGGCCGTCCTCCTCCTCGGCGGGGAACCCTTCGACGAGAAGATCGTCATGTGGTGGAACTTCATCGGCCGCTCCACCGAGGACATCGCGCAGGCCCGCACCGACTGGATGACCGGCACCCGCTTCGGCGAGGTCCACGGCTACGCGGGCGACCGCCTGCCGGCCCCCGAACTCCCCGCCACGCCGCTGAAACCGCGCGGACGGGCGCGCTGACCTGCGGAGACATAGCTCTCGGGATTGTGTCTGGGGCCTGCCGGCCGGTGTGCTCCGGGCGCTCCTCAGGTCCTGGAGCGAGGGACGCCCCCTCAACCGCGTCTCGCGGTCGGCGGCGATCCGGTCGTGGCTCGCGCCGGCAGCCACCAGGACGATCGGCCTGCGCTCGGCGCCGGCGAGGTCGGGCGGCGTGCCGAAGGTCACGGCGTCTTCTCCGTCGGGGTGGTTCGGGCGGGTCGCAGCTGCTGCGGGATCGGTACGTCCGGGGCGGCGAGGCGGAACAGCAGCCTCGGTCCGAGCCGTTCCGCCTGGTCGGTCCCGACGACCAGCACGAGGTCGCCCTCGGCGGCTGTCTCGAAGAGCCGCTGCTCCGGTCCGGGTTCGCACGGTCCGGAGCGGACGCGGTGGACGGATCCTGCTCCGCGCGCCCGGAGGGCGGCCTGCTCGACTGCGTCCAGCGGATCAGGTGTGAGGTGGGCGGCAAGCGGGGTGCTGACCGGCAGCAGCACCACGTGGTCGGCATCGCCGAGAGCGGCGCCGAGCTCGTCGGCGTGCGCACTGGTGCGGGCGAGGCCGTCCGGCTCCAGGACCACGATCAGCGAGCCCTCGGTGAGCATCCGGGCGGCCGTGACGTCCTGGGCGATCTCGCGAGGGTGCCGGGCACGGGAGTCCACCACGGTGATGCCGGACTGCGTGCCAACCGTGGCCAGCGAACGCTCGACGCCGCGGAAGGCGCCGGCTCGCTCGGCGAGGACCTGCGGGCCCTCGCCCAGGATCAGGGCGGTGGCGATGGCGGCGCACACGGCCAGGGCGTGGTGGCGGCCGGTGACCGGGAGGACGAAGGCGTGGTCCGTCCCCTCGTATCGCAGGGTGACGCGGAAGTCCTCGCCGGTCCAGCGGGGCCTCGTGATCCACACGACGTCGGTCGGGTCGGTGCCGACGGTGACCACATGCGGTCCGGGCCGGTCGCTCAGGCGCTCGCGCAGGATCTTCGCGCCGTTGTCCCAGGTGGGCAGGACGACGGTGCCGGCGCGGCGGGCGAGGAGCTCGGCGGCGTCGAGGCCGGCGATGTTGTCCTCGTAGTGCGGGGCGTTCGCGTCGGTGGTCAGGATGAGCGCGGCGGCGAAGCGGGGGCCGTGGTGGAGGAAGTGCGGTGCGGGGCGGTGCTGCCAGGCGCCGGGCGGAGCGGCTTCGTGGGTGGTGGTGTCCGGGCAGAAGTCCGCGACGATACGGCCGTCCCCGGCGTGGCCGGCGCTGCCGCCGCCGGCCGGGGTGTTCAAAACCCAGCCCGTCTGGCCGTCATCCAGCACGGCCGCCAGGGCGGCTGCCGCGCTCGCGGTGCTGTGACTGCCCGCCACCGCCACCGCCTCGGACCCCGCCCCGGCACAGATGGCCGTGAGCGCGACGGCCCGGCCGAGGATCGGCAGCCGCAGCACCTGGGCGTGGTCGAGCTCGGGATGTGCCCCGGCGAAGACACCCGACCACACCACGGCCGTCCGGTCGGTGCGCACGTGCTCAGGCTTGAAGCCCAGCCGCACCTGGACGCCGGCAGCGCTCAGCGCGGCCACCGCCAGGCTGTCCCGGTCGGCCTCGGGGACGCTGCCGGTGACGTCGGCGCCACTGCCGGCCAGCCACAGAGCCAGGCCCTCCATGCCGGGAGCGGCGACATCGACCAGGTGTACGGCCCTCAGCAGATCGGGCACGGCAGACGTGGCCGGGCCCGCGACGGGGTGGCTGCCGGGGTGGGTGGTGGTGTCCATCATGGTCTCCAAGGGGAAGTCAATGGAAGGAAGTTGAGCGAAGCGGGGAGGGAGCGACCCGCCGCCGATCCGGGGCACCGGGGACGCATGGCCGGCGGCGGGGCTGTGCCGGACCGAAGCGTGTCCGATCGGTGGACCGTGCTGTGTTGCCTTGGTCCTCTGCTGACCGCCGTTCAGCGTTGCGAGGTACTCGGTCCCGAGTTCACCGCCTCTGGCGGGTGAGGCATCGTCGAGGCTGTCCGTCCGGCCCTGGGCGCGCGGTGTTTTCCGCGGCTGCGGTGCCCGGGGGTTCCGGGGAGCGTCTGCGACCAGGTGGCTACCGGGTTGCCGAGCCAGCGGGTGGCGGGAGGGACCGCCTCGCCGCGCATGACCAGCGAGGCCGCGCCGACCGACGAGCCCGGCCCGAGGGTGGCGCCCGGAAGGATGATCGAGTGCGGTCCGATCGACGAGCCCTCGGCCAGGCGCACCTCGTCCAGCCGCATCACCCGGTCGTGGAACAGGTGGGTCTGCAGCACCACCCCGCGGTTGACGCTGGCGCCGTCGTCCACCCGCACCAGGTCGGTCTCCGGCAGCCAGTGCGTCTCGCACCACACACCCCGGCCGATCCGGGCGCCCAAGCTGCGCAGCCAGATGTTCAGGAACGGCGTGCCGATCAGGGTCGAGCCCAGCCACGGCATGGCGAGTTCCTCGACGAAGGTGTCGTAGAGCTCGTTGCGCCAGACGAAGGTCGACCAGAGCGGGTGCTCGGCGGCCCGGAACCGGCCCAGCAGCAGCCACTTCACCAGGGTGGTGGTCAGGCAGGCGGCGATGCCGGCGCCGAGCAGCACCGGACCGCCGCAGGCGATGGCGGCCGCCAGGCCGTCGGTGCCCATCACGTCCTGCAGGGCGGCGAAGGTCAGGTCGCCCAGCAGCGCGCTGCACACCACCGGCAGGAACCGGCACAGCTCCACCGCGGCCCGCGCCAGCACCAGCCGCCGGGGCGGGTCGTAGGTGCGGCTCGGGTCGCCGGTGTCCGCGACTCGGGGCAGCGCGATGCCCGGCCGGCCGAGCCAGGACGAGCCCGGCGTGGCGTGCGGCGGCGTGTCGGCCAGCACGCCGACCAACGCGTCGTCCGGCAGCTCGCGGCCGGCCGCGACGATGCCGGAGTTGCCCACGAAGGCCCGTCGGCCGACCCGGGCCGCCCGGAGCCGCAGCCAGCCGCCGCGCACCTCGAACGGTGCGACCAGGGCGTCGTCGGCAAGGAACGCGCCGTCGTCCACCCGCATCAGCCCGGGCAGCGTGAGCACCGTCGAGGCCTCCACCCGGCGCCCGACCGTCGCGCCCAGCAGCCGCAGCCAGACCGGCGTGAAAAGGCTGGCGTAGAACGGGAAGAGCGAGCCGCGCGCGGTGTCCATCAGCCGCGCGACCACCCAGACGCACCAGCCGACCCGGCCGTGCACCGGGTGGTACCCCGGCCTGATCGGCCGGCTGAACAGCCGGACCAGCAGCGCCAGCAGCAGCGCGTAGCAGCTTACCGCGACCGCCACCAGCACCGGCGTCACCAGCATCAGCTGCAGCAGCGCGGAGCCCAGCGTCCGGTCGGTGTCCAGCAGCGGACAGGCGAGCGCCAGGGCCGGCGCGGCGGAGGCCGGCGGCAGCAGACCGAAGCCGAACAGGCCGAGGCCGTAGGCGAGTTCCCAGCGGCGGGACCGGTGATGCTCGGGGCGAGGCCAGCCGGAACCCGCAGGGGCGGCGTCGGGGGCCGGGCGGGCCGGCGAGCCGTGCACGTGCGCGTCGGCCGGTACCGGGTCGAGTACGCAGCTGCCGGGGGCGACGTCGGCCCGGGCACCGACCCGGGCACCCGGCATAAGGGTGGACCGAGTGCCGACCCGGGCGCCCTCGCCGACCTCGACCGCGCCCAGGTGCAGCAGGTCGCCGTCCAGCCACCAGCCGGCCAGGTCGACCTCGGGCTCGATCGAGCAGCCCGCGCCGAACCGGCCGAGGCCGCTCACCGGCGGCATCGCGTGCATATGGACGTCTTCACCGATCTCACAGCCAAGTGCTCGGGCGTAGTAGCGGGCCAATGGGGTACCAGCCACTACTGCGACGTTGAACATCGCGACCGTCCGCTCGGCGGCCCACAGCCGCAGGTGCACCGAGCCGCCGCGCGGATAGCTGCCGGGCTTCACCCCGGTGGTCAGCAGCCGGGCCGTGCCGGCCCCGATCACCAGCCGCCCGGGGACGCTGGACAGCACCGCCCAGCCGATGAGGATCAGCCACCACGGGGTGTACGGCGACCGCAACAGGGTGCCGCCGGACAGGTTGTCCAGCGCGGCGAGGCCGAGCACCCAGCGCAGGCTGCCGACCGTGTACAGCACGGCGAGTACCAGGAACTGCACCGGACCGGCCCGGCGCGGGGTCGGCCGGACGGTCCGCTGCTCGCGCGGCGGGCCGCCCAACTCGTCCAGTCTGGCGGCCATGTCGAGCAGGCCGGGGTGGGCGTAGAGGTCCGCGATCGAGACGGCGGGGTACCGCTCCCGCAGCGCCGAGACCAGCTTGGCGGCGGACAGGCTGGTGCCGCCGAGCGCGAAGAAGTCGCCGCCGGCGCCGACCGGGGTGCCCAGCAGCGCCTCCCATTGCCCGGCCAGCCAGCCGGCCGTACCGGTCGGGCGCGGGCCGTCGGCGCCGGCCGGGCCGGTGGTGGCGAGCGGCCAAGGCAGGGCGCTCCGGTCGACCTTGCCGGAGGTCTTGGTGGGCAACCGGTCCACCACGCCGAGCACCGGTACCAGCGACTGCGGCAGTCGCTCCAGCAGGAGTGAACGGGCGGCGGCCGGGTCGAACGGGGCGCCGTCGTGCAGCACCAGATAGCCGACCAGCACCTCGCCGCCGGCCGGGGTCCTGCGCACGGCCGCCGCGGCAGCCCGTACCCTCGGCAGTGCCTGCAGCGCGGCGTCCACCTCGCCCAGTTCGATCCGACGGCCGGCCAGCTTGATCTGCTCGTCGGCGCGGCCTATGAAGACCAGGCCCTCCGGCTCGGCCCGCACCAGGTCACCGGTGCGGTAGACCCGCGGGCTGCGCAGGTAGGGGCTGCGGCCGTACTTCTGTGCGTCCTTCTCCGGGTCCAGGTAGCGGGCGGCTCCGACGCCGCCGATCACCAGCTCACCGGTCTCGTGCCAGGCGACCGGCTTGCCCTCGCCGTCCACCACGCCGATCTCCCAGCCGTCCAGCGGGGCGCCGATCCGCACCGGCTGCCCGGGATGCATCTGCGCGGCGGTGGCGACCACAGTGGTCTCGGTCGGACCGTAGGTGTTCCAGAACTCCCGGCCGGGCACCGCGATCCGCTCGACCAGCTCGGGCGGGCAGACCTCGCCGCCGACGATCACCAGGCGGACCTGGGCCAGGCACTCCGCCGGCCAGAGCGCGAGCAGCGTCGGCACGGTGGAGACCACGGTGATGCCGCGCTCGACCAGCCAGGGCCCGAGGTCGGTGCCGGCCTTGACCAGCGAGCGTGGCGCGGGCACCAGGCAGGCGCCGTGCCGCCAGGCCAGCCACATCTCCTCGCAGGAGGCGTCGAAGGCGACGGACAGGCCGGCCAGCACGCGGTCGCCCGGGCCGAGCGGCCGGCGCTGCAGGAACAGCCGGGCCTCGGCGTCCACGAAGGCCGCCGCCGAGCGGTGGGTGACGGCGACGCCCTTGGGGCGGCCGGTGGTGCCGGAGGTGAAGATGATCCAGGCGTCGTCGGCCGGCGACGGCCAGGCCGGCTGCCCGCCGGGGTGGACGTGCGGGGTGGGCGTGATGGTGCGGCCGGCCCCGAGCACCGCGCAGACCTGGGCGTCCTGCCAGATCATCTCGGCCCGCTCGTCCGGGTCGTCGGCGTCCACCGGGACGTACGCGGCGCCGACCCGCAGCACGGCGAGGATGGCGAGGTAGAGGTCGGCGGTGCCGGACGGCACCCGCACACCGACCCGGTCGCCCCGGCCGATCCCCGCGGCGGCGAGCCGGCCGGCGAACTCGACGACCCGGTGCAGCAGCGTGCGGTAGTCGAGCACCTCGCCGCCGGCGTCCAGCGCGGGGGTGTGCGGGCAGGCCTCGGCGGCCGCCACGAGGGTGTCGAGCAGCGTGCGGGCCGGGGCGGCCGGGGCGAGCGGCCAGAGCGCCCCGGCAGTTACGTCCGGAGTGACCTCGCCGGGACTTTCCGCCCCGAAATACTCGCATGTCTCCATCGAATTTCTCCATCGGCAGGGCTTCTCGACTCTCTGCCGACGGGACTCCTCATCCGCCGGCAGTCGAGAGGGCGTGCGGACACCGCGGCAATCACTCCGAAGTACACGGATGAACAGAGCATCAAATGCCATTCCGTGCCGGGTCTGATCTGGGGTTCGATCTCACGAGGGTCAGATGCCGGACTGAGCATCGTACGGCGGGCTGACGTAGGAATCCGGTGGGTGAGAGGTGTTCTCGTATCCGCTGAAGGGCAGCGGCTGGGGCTGGGGAAGGCCTGTCGTCGTGATCTTCATACCTCCTGGCGGAATCGACTGCGGAGGGTCGGCTTCGTGATCGCACGTGCCGTTCGTGGCCGTTGCACCGTGATGGGTTGAAACCGGGTCGGTGTCCGGTCCGGCGGATCGATCGCCAGTCGTCACCTCGGGAACGGCAGCGGGGGCCCGTGACTTGGATGGCAACTGCGGGACGGGAGGGGAGGTTTCCGACCTGTGGTGCGCCGCCGAGCGTATAGGCATAACGACGTCAAGGTCCGATGGCGGCGTATGCCTTAAGGGGCTGCTAAGGATTCGCTCATTCTCGTCCGTGGCCCGCAAAGGCGCTCGCTGGTGCAGGGCACCGCAGGTCGGGGCCGATGTGGTGGTGGCTGCGACGCCTTTGTCGCCATGGAGTGGCTCACCGGAAGCGTGTCGGAAATGTCGGCCGTGCCCGTCGGGCCGGGTGAGTACTCCCCTGAATGAGCAAAACCTTATGTGTCGTTTAGGAATGGCGCTGAACGGAGCATCGAGCGTGTGGATCTCCTAGCATCCATGTCACCAGCGCCGCACCTGCCAGCGGCATAACAGCGAAGAGAGTTGTGCCAATGCACTCCAGAGCACGATGTCAGCGCTGCAGTTTCGACGGGCCCGGCACCGGCCACATCTGCAATCCACAAGCCGACGCCTCGTTCCCACAGGACTCCCGCCTCGATCTGCGCATCCCGCCGTACCTCCTGGAGCTCGATGCTCCGGAGGCGGGAAGCGAGGCGGAGACAATCGTGCTCCCGGTCATCAGCGAACTGGATCCGTCCGCCGAGCGCCGCGCCGGTGATCCCGGTCCCGGAAGACGCCGAGATCCGCAGTCGTCCGGGGCTGCCGCCCGCCGGTTCACCCGCAGGACGGTGCTGATCGTCGCGCTGGCCCTGACGGTGGGGGTGGTCCTGTATACGCAGATATCGGGACTGACCGCGCCGGCCGGCTCCGGGGACGGGACGTCGGTGGCCATCCCCGGCGGCCCGGTTGGGCAGAACGACTTCTCGCTCCCGCCGTTCGCGTCGCCGTCCCCGCAGCAGGCCGGTACCACACCGGGTTCCGTCGCGTCGGCGCCGGTCGGCACCACTCGCTCGGACCCGCCCGTAGCCCCTGCCGCCCAGGTGCTGGTGGACGCCGCGTCCGGCAACTGCCTGACGGCCGGCCCGGACGGCAGCCTGCAGATCTGGACCTGCGACGGGCGCGCGACGCAGCAGTGGACCCATACCGCCGCCGACGAAATGCGCACAGCCAACAGCACGCTCTGCCTCGCTCCCGCACAGGACTTCGGGCAGGACGGTACCCGGGTGATGACCATCCTCTGCACCGGATCGGCCAGCCAGAAGTGGACCGTGCGCCCGGACGGCAATCTGGCCCACGCCAGATCCGGGCTGTGCCTGGACGTACTTGACGGATACCGGGCCAACGGCACCCCGCTCCAACTGTGGACCTGCCCCGGCCCGGCCGGCCCGGCCTGACAACGCCGTTGCCGCCGAGCCGAATCGCACGGTCCGCCCGCTCTGGGAACACGCCGCCGAAGTCGGTGCCCCCGCGGCGGTATCGGTGTACAGCGTGGGCCGGAACACCATCGGCGTCAACGCCAACCGCCGCCTGCCGGCCACCGATCTGACCACCCCGGGCGGGCGCGCGAACACCACGACATCCGGCGACCAGTTGCCGGTCTTCGGCGAATCCCCCGCCCTGCCCGCCCTCGACGTGGACCTCTCGCCCGGCGAATCCGCGGCCACCGAAGAACCCGCGAGCGCGCAACCCGCCACCGCCCCATGGGATACCGGCGAACTCAACGCGATGCTTGTCGCCGGGCGCCAGCAGTACCCGGCCGGACAGGCGGCGCTCCAACAGCAGCTCTACCCGGCCGTGGCCCGGACACCCGCCACGTTCTGGGCCCCGGCAATCGCGCCCGCGCTCGGTACCGCCACCTCCTTCGACGTCCGACGACAAAAGGATCAACGTATGCTCAGAACACTGAACAGACACAAGTCCCGGGCCGACGGAGGCCGGGTGGTCACGCTCAGCCTGACTCTCGGCGGGCTGCTCGCCGTCGGCACGTCCTTGCTGAGCGTCTCCTTCGCCGACACCGTCCCCGTCGCCGCCCCGTCCGCCACCTCCGACCCGGACTGCACGCTCACCGTGCCCGACGCACCACTCAGCGACCGCGGGCTGGCCACCCCCTATGTTCTGACAGCCACCGACCCCGCCAAGGGCCCTTGCCACGAGAGCAACCCGCGCCAGGCGGTCTTCGTGCAGGCCACCGTGCTCGACCCGGACACCGGAGCGGTCTTCGTCTACAACCCGTTGGTGACCGACAGGGGCAGTGAGCCCGCCGTCGCCCCGGTTCTGCCCAAGCTGCCCGAACACGCTGTCGTCGGCATCTGGTTCAGCTTCGACGGCAATACCCTCACCCTGGCCGGCCACGCTGCCGCCGGCAAGTGCGCAGGCCGATCGCCGGTGCAGCCGTTCGGCCAGTTCGCCTCCTGCAATGCCGCCGAGTTCTTCAGGTCTGCGTGGTCCGCGCAGAGCGCCAGTCGGCTCGTCGTGCCGCCGCTGGGCACGGCGCGTGACGGCAGCCCCTGCCCGACCACCCGCGACCTGGGCATCGTCGGGCAGGACCACGACGGCAACGTGACCACCGAGTACCTGATCACTGCACGCGGCGCGACAGCACAGCGGACCGCTGCCACCACCGGTCGGCTTTCCGGCTCGACCGTGGCGCGCAGCGTCGTCGCACCGTCCGTCGGCAGCGACAACCTGCTGCTCACGAACTTCATCGACCCGGCGCTCGGCTGCACCCCGTGGACGGCTCCCGACTTGGCAGACCCGGGCAGTAGGGTCACCTCGCTCGCGCTGAACGAGCTCCAGGTAGCCAACTTCAAGGCATCGCCCGTGGGCCTGGCCCCGCTCACCGGAAGCCCCACCGGCCCAACGCGCGTGGGAGGCAAGGACCGGACCCGGCAGTTCCCCGCTGACGGCAACCCGCCGTCGGCCGATCACGCCACAACCGCCGATCTTCGTACCTACTGTCAGGCGCTCGCCACCGTGGAAACCCAACGGCTCCTACGAGACAAGGAGTTCACTGCCAAGGCCGCCTCGCCACAGCCCGGACGCACGCTGTTCGACTTCCTGAACCAGCGGTTGGCCGACTCCTTCACCGGCCTCGGCTGCCGCCAGGTCCTCGCGCCGGCCCCCAGCCAGGCAGCCGGCGGTACGCCGACCGCCATGCCCGGCCAGATCCCGTCGGCCTTCGGCAACCACTTCTGAGCTTGTCGCTCAACCTCGCCGGTCAATCGACCTGCTGAGATCCCCCGGGAACCGGGGACAGACGACGCGGCCGTTCTCCACGCTTCGAAATGTCAGGTGACGAAGTACGAGGGAACGGCCGCTGCGTGTGAGTCTCCGAGCCGACGAGATGCTGGTCGTCATGGGTCACGGACTGCGGCTACGACGTCGCTGACACGCAGGGACGGAATGCGTGGCGTGCGGGAGACCTCCCGCGCGCCGCGCCGCCTGCGATCCGCGGGCGGTCCGGCCGTACCCCCTGCGTGCGGTGCCGGTGTCCGGGTCCCTGGTCAGCCCATGGTGAAGAGGAAGTTGCCGGAGTTGTAGTAGTTCGGCAGGTGCACCAGAAACGATCCTGGATGCGGTGGATGCGCCTTCGTCCAGTCCTGGGGGCCCAGGAGGTGCGCGGGATAGTCGCTGGAGGGGACCGGTGGAACGAACAGGAGGTGGAATGCGGCTGCCTGGGCGTCCGGAGCGAATCGCCAGAGTTGCTCGGCCGTATCGGATCGGCAGGCCGTGAGGGTGACAGCGACACCGTTTCCGCCCGTGGTGGTGCCGTCGAGACACGTCCCGGTGCCGGTGTTGCGCAGCTGGTAGGTGTCCTGTCCGGCCGGTAGCCGCTGCCAGCGCTGGGCCGCCTGGCCGTTGCACGGCTGGAGCTGGAGCTGGAGCTGGAGCTGGCCGGCGGTCTGTGCGGCGGTCGTGGGGCCGACGCAGAGCTCCGAGCCGAGGTTGACGAGCGGAAGCCCTGCGGCAACCGAGTGCGTGGGCGAAGGGGTGGTGTTGGTGGGCGTGGCGGTCATCGGTGGGGTGGGCGACGGGGAGGTGTCGATGGGAGCCGCGGCGGAGGCGGAGGGCGGCAGGGAGGACATGGCGGCCGGGCCGATTTCCGGGGGCGCATCGTCGGAGCCGTTGGTCGGCAGCGATCTGCTGGGAGCGGGCAGGGTCGGGGCGTCGACCGGCTGCGGATGTTCTCCGGCCGTCTCCACTGTGCTGAGGAGCAGTCCGGCGATGGCGAGTGCGGCCAGGGCACCGGCGCCTGCCGCGGCGAAGGGTATGAGCAGGCGCCAACCGGTTCGGCCGTCGGTGCGTGCCGCTCGGGGCAGGCGCCGGTTCCTGTCGTGGGTGCCGGGGTCGGAACCGTCGGAAGTCGGATCGATGGGCGTCGGGTCCTGGGGCTCCTGCCCGGGTACGAGGGCCGTGGCCGATGGCGGTGATCCCGCATCCCACAGCACCAGTGCGTTGAGCAGGGCGGGCCGCTGCCAGGTCCGGATGGTGTCCAGGTCCGCCCGGACACTGCGGCAGCTCTCGCACCTGGCGAGGTGGCGGTCGAGGTCCTTGGGTTCGCCGCCGGTGGTGTGCCGGACGCTGTCGCCGAGTTGTGCGGCCAGGTGCCGGCAGGAGCGCTGGGGCGCGCGGGAGGCGTATGTCTGGAGGCAGGCGTCCTGAAGGCGGCACTCGGCAGGGCTCTCGGCCCGCGGCGTACGGGCCGGCGACCCGGCCGCGTCATCGAGGCGCTGCCACAGGTCCTCCTGCCGCGCCGCAGGCAGGCTCTCGAACGCGCTCAGGATGAGCGAGTCCGCTTCCGCCGCGGCGAGCGCCGCACGCGCCGACGCAGCTCCGTCGCCAGAACGGGGAAGGTCTGCGAGCCAGGCGGTGAAGGCCGGGTTCAGAGCCGATCCGCGTCCCGTGTCGGCCCACTCGGCCGCAGTCCTGGTCACCTCGGCCAGAAGCTGCAGGCGGCTCGGGCCCGGGTGGCCGCCGGGACCGCCGGCTTCCACTGCTCGCTGCCACGCCTCGTTCGCGAGCTCCTGCGCGGCGCGGCCGTCGGCGCAGCACGTGTTGGCGTACGCCGACACGGCCTCCTGGTGGCGGTTCGTCGGCTGGGTGGCGCTGGGTTCGTCCGGCTGCCGGCTGCCCGGGAGCCGGTGTGCGGAATCGGCTTCCGGGATCGTCGCGGTCCCCGAATGTGGCATCTTCACTCCTGAGCATGCCGGTGGGAAGGCAAGTGGTCGGACAGTCACTGCTCGGCCCGGCGCGAGGGCGGGGCCAGGCGCTGCAGGCCGGCCGGAGGATGCCGTGGGTGAGGCACTCCGTGCGGCGCTGTGGCCAGTGGATTCAATGGCGGGCGTTCCCCCGGGGGGATCTCCGGACCCGGCGCCGCCGAGGTCCGCCGGTGGCGACCTTGGCGGGGGAATTTACCAGCTGGTAGCGGTCCGCAAAAGGTGATGATCCATCAGTGTGCGAATTAACTGTGAGACGCTCCGTCAGCAACGGGTTGGTCCCGGTCTGTTTTCGGGGCTCGTGTCCAATGGAGTTGAGCCTCGCTGTGTTGCGGTCCGTCAGCCGTGTCGGCCGCGCGGCTTCTGCGCTGCCCGTCGGCGGTTGCGCCAACGGCGGCCGAGGGGCCGTCGGTCCTGGGCCGCCAGCCCGAGGTCCACCTCCACCCGTGCTCCGCCCAGCGGGCCGGGCCCGATGCGAAGGCGGCCGCGGGTGGACTCGGCCGCGCTGCGCGCGATGTCCAGGCCGAGGCCGGTCGATCCGGCACCGCTGGTTCCTCGGGAGAGCGCGACGGCTGGGTCCGCGATCCCGGGCCCGTCGTCCTCGACCACCAGGACGACGCTCTGGGCTGTCCGCCGTACGCTCACGGCGAAACGGGTGCCGTCCGGGGTGTGCCGGAACACGTTGCCCACCAGGGCGTCGACCACGGCCGCGACGTGATCGCCCGGCAGCTGAACGGGCGTCGGTTCGTCCGTCGCCTCGAAGGTGCAGGCCCGACCCTGTTGCTCGGCGAGGACGGCCCAGAAGCCGACGCGGTGGGCGGCGACCTCGGACACCTGGCATGACTCACCCGGGGCCGGGCCGGGCAGTCCGGTGCCCATGGCACGTGGCGCGTGGCCGGACTCGACCCTGGTGGACCTGGTGGACAGGGGCGTGCGGGCGGCGACGATGATCGCATCCAGTTCGTCCTCGAGTTGTTCGACCGCCGTCGCCAGCTGGGGCGCGGCCGGCGTGGGGCCGATCCGTTCGGCTGCGAGGCGCAGTGCGGTCATCGGGGTACGCAGGCGGTGCGACAGGTCGGCCACCAGCTCCCGCTCGGTCGCCAGCAGCTGCCTGACCCGGTCGGCCATGGTGTTGAAGGCGTCGCCGACCGCTCTGAGGTCGGGCGGGCCGGTGGGTTCGACGCGGACGTCGAGGTCGCCCGCGCCAAGGGCTGCTGCGGCGTGGGACAGCTTGCGGGAGGCGCGTACCACGCGGGCGCCGAGGCGGTCGGCGACCAGCACCGATCCGACGACCAGGCTCGTGGCGAGCAGGGCCATGATGGTCCAGGCCCGGGCCAGTCCGCGGTTCAGCTCCGAGTCGGGCACGAACTCCTCGACCACGGCGATCTGGTCGCGCCCGAGCAGGACGGGTTGGAGGTAGTCCCGGCCTCCGGGAACGTCGCCGATCAGAGCGGTCCTGCCCCACACCGCCCGATTCAGCAACGGGGTGCCGGAATGGGTGGTGCCCAGCCGGCTGCCGTCGGGCAGATGGATGCAGAGGCGGCCCGTCGTGTCCGTGCGGGCCACCGCCGCGGCGAGATCGGCCTGGTCCGGGACCAGCGTCAGCAGCGGCATCGTGGCGGCCACGCGCTGCTCGGCGGCGAGCATCGCCTGGGTCTGGACGTGGGTGCGCAGGAGCAGGGCAAGCGGGACGAGGAACGACACGGTGACCATGACCGTCACGGCGAGTGCGACCGTGGCAAGGGCGGACCTCACCGGGGCGAGACCAGCTTCACGCCGACGCCCCGGACGGTGTGGAGGAAGCGCGGCCGGGCGGCGCGCTCGCCCAACTTCCGGCGCAGGCAGGACAGGTGCACGTCCACGGTCTGCTCGTCCACGTAGGTCTGCCGCCACACCTCGGCGAGCAGCTGTCGTTTGGAGATCACCCTGTCGGCGTTCAGTGCCAGGAACGACAGCAGGTCGAACTCGCGTCGGGTCAGGCTGATCTCCCGGCCGGCGAGATGGACCGTCCGGGCGAGCGGGTCGATCCGCAACTCGCCGAGTACCAAAGGCTCGTGGTTCATCTTGGCGACTCCGTCCCCAGGTGCGAGCGTGCGGGCCGGGCTGCTGCAGCGACGCAGGACGGCGGTCAGGCGGGCGAGCAACTGCCCGCCGGAGAAAGGCTTGACCAGATAGTCGTCCGCACCCGCGTTGAGCAGTTTGATGATCTCGGCGTCGTCGTCCCGCGCGGTTGCCACCAGCACTGGGACCTGGGACAGTCCGCGGATCATCTTCAACGCGTCGGCGCCGTCGAGGTCCGGCAGGCCGAGGTCCAGCACCACCGCGTCCGGCTGCCACTGGGCGACCTCACGCAGTGCGCCGAACCCGTCGGGGGAACTGCGCACCACCAGTTGATGGCCGGCCAGCAGCTCTATCAGGGAGGCACGGATGGCGGGGTCGTCTTCCACGACGAGGACGGACGTCATGGCGCACACCGTAGCCGACGGGCCGATCCGGCTGACAGTGTCTTCGAACCGGTGGGCGGGCAGGGGCGGGTACACCGGGCCATCCGGTTGGCCACGGCCCCGGCCGTCATGGATTTCCGCTGGTCAGCGAGGTGATGCAGGCGGGATTCGGGGAATTTTAGCGGAGGCTTAGGGCTTTCTTAGTGGAGGCACAGCGAGCGCTCTCGGCCGGGTGGCCGCGGTTGCCGGAGTAGCATGGTCCGCCCTCAGGAGCTGTCGACACACCATCGGCGGTGGCATCGGTCGGCACCGTTCGTGGACGGTTCCGGCGGGCACGGTGGGATGCCGCGCGAGCTCGCCCGCCGCCTCCGTCGCCCCTGCCACCACCCGGCCGGGAGCACGAGCACGCCCAACGCGGCCGGTGTGGACGGGGGCTGCGTCGGGAAGTGATCGGGATCGGGAGACGGTCGAGCGTGCCCCAGGCCTTCGGCCGCGGTCGGCAGCGAGGAGAACGAAGCGGGTGCGTCCAGGTGCCGGATCCGCGGGACCGGCCAGACGATCGCAACCGCCCGACCCACCACGCTCGTCAGCGGAATGGTTCCTTGGCCCGGACTCCCCATGTGGAAGCGGGAGTCGGCGGACACATCGCGGTGGTCACCCATCACCCAGATCCGTCCCATGGGTACGGTGACGACGAAGGTCTGTTGAGAAGGCGCATTGCCCGGCGCGAGATAGGGCTCGTTCACCGCGACGCCATTGACGGTGATCCTGCCGTGGTCGTCGCAGCAGGCCACCGTGTCGCCGCCGACCCCGATCACCCGCTTGATCAGGTTCCGCCTGTCGTCCGCGGGGAACAGGCCGGCGAAGGAGAGAGCGGTCGTCACCGTTCGCAACACCGGCCCGCCCGACGTGTTCTGTCGGTCCGTCTCCAGCCAGCCGCCGGGGTCATGGAACACCACCACGTCACCGCGGTGCGGCCGGTCGCCGAACCACGGGCTGAGCTTGTCGACGACGACCCGGTCGCCGATGTCGAGCGTGTTCTCCATCGAGCCTGACGGAATCACGAACATCTGCATCAGGAAGGTCTTCAGCAGCAGGGCCAGCACCAGCGCCACCAGAGTGATCAGTGGCAGCTCGAACAGGCGGGAACGTCTCCTCCGGCGCACCGCACGCCGGGCGACCCTGCGCCGCTCGGCCCGCCCCCGAGTGGCACGATGGCACATCCGCCGCCGCGAACCGCGAAAGCATTGGGTTCTCATCGGCCCGAGCTTAGCGACTGTCCGGAGTAAAGCCGGTGGCCGTTCCCTCATTTCAAATCCACTGACCCGAGCGCAGCCCATCCGTCTGCGGTGAAGGCGAATTCACATCACTTGCCGATATAGCTGCGCTAAGTCTTCTCTAACTGGTTTTCGGCAATGCTCGTCCGCATGTTCCCGAACCCGGAACGTTCCCACCCTCCGGAGGAGTCCGTGCGATCTCGATCGTTTGCCCTGTCCGCTGCCCTGGCCGTGCTGTCGCTGGCCGCCGTCTCGTTGAGCGCCAATGCTGCGCTGACACCGCAGACTGCGGCCGCCCGAACGGCACTGCCGGAGACCATGTCCCCGGCCGTGTCCCATTCCCAGTGGCAGGACACCCTCGCTGCCGGCCAGCCGATGGCGGTCTCCGTCAACCTCAAACTGCGCAACACCGCAGCCCTCGACCGGTTCCTCGCAGCCGTCTCCAACCCGGGTGACCCGCTGTACGGGAAGTACCTGACGCCCGACCAGTTCTCGGCCGAATACGGCCCGACCCAGGGCGACGTGGACAAGGTCACCCGTTTCCTCGCATCCCAGGGCCTGACCGTCACCGGGGTGAGTGCCAACCGGCAGGTGGTCAACGTCGGCGGCACGGTCGACCGGATCGCCGCGGCCTTCGCGACCCACGAGAGCATGTACGTCGACGGCGAGCAGCACCGAACCTTCCACGCCAACGACACCCCCGCGTCGGTGCCGTCCGACCTGGCCTCCGTCGTCGCGGGGGTCGTCGGCCTCGACGACCACACCAGCCGCACCACCCGCACAGCCGGACCGGACGCCTCGACCCCGGCCGCCACCCCGGGCGGATTCGGCCCGGCCCAGTACGACGGCGCCTACAACCTGGACAAGGTCGGCACGAACGGAGCCGGCACCACGGTCGCCCTCTGGGAGTTCGACGGTTACCGGTCCTCCGACCTGACCACGTACGACCGCAGGTTCGGACTGTCCGGCCCGGCCGTGCGAACCGTCCCGGTGGACGGCGCGGACTTCGACGCCCACCCCGGCCAGGGCCAGGGCGAGGTCGAGCTGGACAGCGAGATCGTGCGCGGCGTCGCCCCCAACGCCCAGCAATTGATCTACGAGGCACCCAACAGCGACCAGGGCGAGGTCGACATGGCAGCCAGGATCGTCGCGGACAACAAGGCCTCGGTCATCTCGATCTCCTGGGGCTCCTGCGAGCCGGACACCACCGTCTCGATCATGACCGCGGTCAACAACTCCTTCAAGCAGGCCGCCGCCCAGGGCATCTCGATCTTCTCGGCCTCCGGCGACGACGGCTCGCGCGACTGCAGCCGCTCCGCCAGCGGCCCCGGCGTGCCCGTGGTCGACTTCCCGGCCTCCAGCCCGCACAACACCGGCGTCGGCGGCACCAACCTGAGGCTGAGTGGCAACACCTACTCCGCCGAGAGCGCCTGGATCACCTCGGGCGGCGGCATCTCCAAGGTCTTCGCCAAACCGACCTTTCAGAACGGCACCGGCGTCAACGCCGCTCGGCGCACCGTACCGGACGTCTCCTCCGACGCCGATCCCGCCACCGGCTTCGCGATCTTCACTCAGGGTAAGGCCGGCCCCGGCTGGCAGATCGTCGGCGGTACCTCGGCGGCCGCTCCGCTGTGGGCGGGCTTCACCGCACTGTACGACCAGAAGGCCAAGGCGGCAGGCCGGGCAGTGCTGGGCGAGGTGAACCCGAAGCTCTACGCGCTGGCCAACTCCGGCGGCGGCCGGTCGGCGTTCCACGACGTGACCACCGGCGGAAACCAGGACTTCCGTGCCAGGCCCGGCTACGACCAGGTCACCGGCTTGGGCACCCCGGTGGCCGACCAGCTGGCCGACCGGCTGCTCGCCGCCCACCGCTGAACGGGACGGCCCGAACGGAACAGCCCCGCCCGACCTTGAAGCCGCGTACGGCGAAGGCCGCTGACGAACGCACGAGGTTCCGCTTGCCCGGTGGCCCGGTGGCCCGGTGGCCCGGTGGCCCGGTGGCTCCCGATGGCCTTCCACTCGGCGTCGTCGAATCGGTGCTGAGCGGGCCCCGGCGGTACCGACTGAGCCTGGAATGAGCGCTCCCTTAGGGAAGTCGAAAGTTCCGCGCTGACGGTGTTCTCGACACGTCGACAGGCCGTACGGTCTCTCTCACCAAGCCCGGTACGGGCAGCACGGCACCGGGCCCACCTCATCCGTCCACGCCGCCTGCCGGGCGACCGGCATGCGGGCCCACGCCGACGCACGTCGGGCCGGTGGCCATCATCTGCCGACGCGCATTCCCCACCACAATCCGCACCTTAAGGATCGTCCGTGAACGACATGGCCATCCCGGCTGTCACAGCCGCCCCCGAAGGAGGCGCCGAGCTGCGTCTCGTGGTCCGTCTCGACTGGCAACGCGTCGCCGAACTCGGACTTCTCGCGTCCGAGTTGGCCAGTGAGCTGAAGCGGCCGGTCACTCTCGACGAAGCGGTGAGCCACCAGCTGGCCTTCCGTACCCGCCCGGTGGCTCCGGTTCACGGCACCGCCGGAACCCTCGCCGGCACCACGCCGACGACGACGGTGATGCCACTGTCCGGCGCGGCGGCCGTCGAAGCCCCTGGCCAGGCGCCGGTCGCGGCGGGCAAGCAGGCCGGACCCGCGTCGCTGGAGAGCGGCCCGTCGGGCCGGCCCGCAGCCGTCGCGTCCGGTCAGTCTGCGGTACGGCAGGCAACCGCGCCGGCACAGGCCGACGACAAGAACGCTCATCCGCTGGTCACCGCAGGGTGACTGCCGAGGCCGGACAGGTACCGCCCTCCTGGTCGGGTTCGTCCGGCTCCGGAATGCCCACCGGTCGGCCGACCGAGCCGAGCGGTGGGCCGACGGCCATGCCGACGTCCGACCCGGCCTACCCGCACACCGGCATGCCGACCGCGGCAGGCAGTGCCCGGACGCCGGTCTACAGCAGTCACTGGCAGAGCGCCACCCGCCGGGCGCGGAGGCGCACCGGCATCCAGGCGGTGGGTCTCCCAGCGCTTTCCCCGGCGCCACACGGCTGATGTCGTCCGGCGCCGGGAAACCCACGCTCATGTGCACCGGGTTCGCGCCGACCGCCGGGCCACCATCACTATCGGACAAGGACAGAGCTTGAGGAATTCGACAAGGCCACGTCGCAAGTCCCCGCAGGACACCGTGATGCGGCTTCGCGCGGCCGCCGCCGGCACGGCGCCGGAGCTGCCGAGGCCCCCGGTCCCGGTTCTGGCCGCCGCCGTCGTGGTGGTGCTCGCCGTGGTCGCCACGGTGTTGCAGGCTCTCCAGCTCCCCGCGACGGCGCACAACCGCAGCGGCACGGAGGCGGTGCACCGGTTCGTCGACTTCTTCTTCGGCGTGCTGACGCTGATGGCCCTCAGCGGCAGTGTCACGCTCGGACTCCTGGCAGCCGAGCGAAGGATGCTGACGCCGCGCCACAGGGTCGCGGTGCAGGCCCTCCACCGCGCCGTCTCCGTGGCGGCCGTGGTGACGCTGGTGATCCACATCGCCAACAAGGTCGCCGAGGGGCATGCCGCTCCTGCGGCGGCCGTGGTGCCGTTCGCTCCCGGCACCCGGTTCGTGGTCGGCGTCGGCACCATCGCCGCCGAACTGCTCGTCCTCGCCGCCGTGACCGGCGCACTGCGCGGACGGTTCACCGCCGACCCCCGCCTCACCCGGCTGTGGCGGCCCACGCACTGGGTCGCCTACGCCTCGTGGCCGCTCGCCCTCGCGCACGGGCTGGAGGCCGGGCGACCGGCCAGGGGCTGGGTCGTGTGGTCGTACGGCGTCAACATGGCTGCGGTGGCACTCGTCCTGCTCATCAAGTTCCTGTACGGAGCCGGACGCAACACCACTGGCGTCAACGCCAACCGCCGCCTGATGGCCGTGGACCTCGTCGATTCCGGCGAGGAGGCGGGCTACCCTGCGATCGGCGACCAGTTGCCCGTCTTCGGCGAGTCCTCCGCACTGTTGGCGCTGGACGTGGAGATTCCGGACGCCCGGCCGGCGGCGACGCCGGAACCCGCCTCGGCTGCCCCCGTGCCCGCCCCGGCGCCCATGGACCCAGCCGCCCTGCAATGGGACACCGGTGAGCTGAACGCCCTGCTCGACGTCGGCCGTCAGCAGTACCTGGCCGAGCAGGCGGCGTTCCAGCAGCAGCAGCAACAGATGCAACAGCGGGACCAGTTCACGACGGATGTCTGGGACACCGGCGAACTCAACGCGATGCTCTACGGAGGGGATCAGCAGTACCTAGTGGAGCAGGCGGCGTTCCAGCAGCAACAGCAGGCCGAGTACCCCCAGCAGTCGTATGTCCAGCAGTACCCGCCCCAGGCGTACGCCGGCAACCCCGGGTACCCGCAGGAACCCGACACGGGCCCGCAGTTCCCGCCCGCGGAGGGGGCGTGGGCCGGTCCCGGCTACGGGTACCAGCCCACGTGGACACAGCCCTTCGGCTACGGCGTCGACTCCTGGCCGAACGGATGACGGCCGTCACCGCGGACGTCCCGGAGGTCATTCGGATGGGACCGCCCCGGCTCACCGCCGGGCTCGACCAGTACATCCGGATGGGCTACGAGGCCCATCTCGCCGTGCACGGGCCACTGCCCCGGTACGGCGCGCCGGAGCTGGTCGACCTCGCCCAGCGGATCGGGCTGGCCGGGAAGGGCGGCGCCGCCTTTCCCTTCGCGCGCAAGCTCCAGGCTGTGATCGACTCCACGCGGCGCCTGCGTCTGCCCGCGGCCGTCGTGGTCAACGCCACCGAGGGCGAGCCGGGCAGCGCCAAGGACCGGATGCTGCTCGCCCGCGCCCCGCACCTCGTCCTGGACGGGGCGCTGCTGGTCGGCGAGGCGCTGCGAGCCGAGAGCGTTGCCGTCGGCGTGGACGAGGGCAGCCCGGGCGTCACCTCGATGCCCGCGGCGGTCGCGGAACGCCGCTCCCGGCTGCCGATCCGGGTCGTGCAGCAGCCGGCCCGCTTCGTCTCCGGCGAGTCCGGTGCGCTGATCCGCGGCATCAACGGGCTGGTCGCCCTGCCGCCGAGCCGCAAGGTCCGCTCCTCCGACGGCGGACTCGGCGGTGTGGACGGGCTGCCGACGCTGCTTTCCAACGCCGAGACGTACGCCCAACTGGCCGTCGCCGCCCGGCTCGGAGCGGAGGCGTACCGCGCCGTCGGCCCCGACGCCGAGCCCGGAACGGTGCTGCTCACGGTCAACCGGCCGGGCGCCCGGCGGCCCGTGGTGGTGGAGGCCCCCGCCGGGACCCCGCTCGGCGCGGTGCTGGACGCCTGCGGGACCGGGCCGGGCCAAGGAGTGCTGGTCGGCGGCTACCACGGAATGTTCCTGGACGCGGCGTCGGCGGTGTCCGCTCCCTGCTCCCGGGCCGGGATGCGGCAGTCCGGGGGCACGTTCGGCGCCGGGATCGTCATCCCGCTGCCTGAGGACACCTGTCCGCTGGGCGAGGCGTACCGGATCGTCCAGTGGCTGGCCGCGGAGTCGGCAGGCCAGTGCGGCCCCTGCCGACGCGGACTGCCGGAGCTGGCAGGAGCCTTCGGCGCGATGGTGGCCGGCAGCGGCAGCCGGGCGGTGGAGGAGGCCCGTCGGCTCGCCGCCGCGGTGGTGGGACAGGGAGCCTGTTCCCACCCCGATGGTTCCGCCGGGTTCGTCCGGTCCGCGCTCAGCGCCTTCAGCGAGGACGTCCGCGCGCACACGGAGGGCGCCGGCTGCGGACGGCGGGTGCGCGCAGTGCTGCCGACTGTTCCCTGGAGCCCGGACCGGGGCGTCGGTGAGGTCGGCCGGGTGAACCTGAAGGTGGACTGGGCCCTGTGCGACGGGCACGGACTGTGCGCGGACATCGCCCCGGAGCTGTTCACGCTCGACCGGCACGGCTTCCCGGTGGTCAGCGAGGGCCCCGTGCCGGTCTGGCTGACGCTGTCCGCCAAACGGGCGGTCAACCAGTGCCCGGCCTTGGCCCTTCGCTTCGCCGTGTCCGGCCGCTGAGACGGATGGCCAGGCGATCTAGGGGTCGGCCCGGTCGCCCCCCGGTGGGACCAGCACGAGTCGGCAGCCTGCTCATCCGGACGATCTGGCGGACAACCCCGCAGTGATCGAGGCCGAGACCCGGGGGCTTCGACCACATGATCCACGACGAGGCCGCGAACCCCGTGCGCCCTCGCGTGGAATCCATGAGTGACCATCAGTTGTGATGCTCGCGCTCGTCCGGCAGGAACACGGGCACCCGGGCGGCGTCGGTCAGCTCCTCGATCCGGGGCTTTCAAATCCTGCCGTCCCGACTGGAGTTCGCTCCATTGTCGCCGTTCAGGGCCTTGTTTCACGAGAGTGAAGCGGGGCCCTTGATCGTTTTCAGGGCCTGCCGCTCACAACTTCTCACGTCGGTGATGATCACGGGCAGCCGAGCAGCTCGCCGAGCTTCCCCGACCCTGTCCCTGAGTCTCTGCGGGTCGGGGCGCACGTAGACCCGCTTCGTGACGCTGAGGTCCGAGTGACCGGTCCAGGCGGAGACCACGGTCTCCGGGACGCCGTTGTTGGCCATCCAGGAGAGCGTGGCGTGCCGGGCGCCGTAGAGGCGAACCTTGCGAACGCCGGCGGTCTCCATGAGCTTGTACGCCTCGCGCCGGAGCCTTTCCGTCTTGAGCGGGTTTCCCAGCTCGTCCACGAGAACATATCCGGTGTCGTTGTAGGCGGGTCCGGCCGCGAGTTTCTCCACCGCCGGGATGGCCTTGGAATTCTTCAAGGCCTTGCGGACGGGTCCGGCAGCGGCCAAGGACCACCCCCCTTCGAGTGCCTGGTGAAGCGCAACATGAGGCATTCCTTAGCGGAGTCGGAATTTCAGGCTGGAGAGCGCTCCACGCGCCGAATACCGTCTATGTTCGTTCTCGCCAGGTCGCGGACCAGGGCAACTCGTCAACCGATCTGGCCTCTTCGCGCGTACCCGGAAGAAGGCTGGGCACCACTCCGTGCCGGCGCGCAGACACCTCAAACCACCGCGAAATACGGAGGCACCGACAGATGAACGTCATCCGTGCTGTTCCAGGACCCGTTGCCGGCGACGACGCACGGCACGTGGTGCGCTCCACCCCGGGACCGTCCTCGCCCTGACCGGGCCGGACCGCGGCCGCCGGTGATGCTGTCCGCGATCAAGCCCGTCACACCGTCCGTGACGCCGTCCCTCGTGCCGTCGCCGATCCAACCGTTGATCCCGCTGTGGTTCCGTCGGCGAGCCTGGCCGTGGTCCCTTCCGGGGCCAGGCCGAGCGTTCGGAGCCGGACCGTCCCATCGTGGCAGCCGTCCCGTGCTGCCGCATCATCCCCTCGTCGGCCGCGCCGTCCGTGGACCGTTGCGCGTGGCTCATCACCGCACGGACCACCAGGGCCCACCCGGACCAGTTCCCGTGGGTTCCCCACGGCCCTGACCTCCGGGTGCAGAAGAGGAAGAGCCCCATGTCATCCATGAGGAAGAAGCGTAGATCGGGAACAGCCGCCTACGGCCTCCCCCGGGTGAGCCGCCCTCCAAGGTCGTACGCCACCCTCCTGATCGTCGTCGCGACGATCCTCACCGCAGCGGCCCTGGTGTACCCGATGGTGACGTCGACCGGTGCCTATAGCAGCGCCCCGGTGAGCGACACCCAAGCAGCAACACAGACACCCACGGGGCCGCTCACCACCCTCGACCGTGACTTCGTCAAGCGGGTTCGGCTGGCCGGACTGTGGGAGATTCCCGCAGGCCGGATGGCCCTCGCGAAGGGCACCAGCCCCGCAGTCAAGATGGCCGGCCAACACCTGATCCAAGGTCACACCGACCTCGACAAGGCGGTGCTGACCGCCGCCCAGACCCTGGATCTGGAAGTGCCCACCGAGCCCTCGGCACAGCAGCAGGGCTGGCTCAAGCAGTTGGATGCCGCGCAGGGCGCGGACTTCGACGAGCAATTCGCGAACATCCTGCGCAGCGCCCACGGGCAGGTGTTCGCGGTCGTGGCCCAAGTGCGCGCCAGCACCCAGAACTCCACGGTCCGGGCTCTTGCGAACACGGCCAACGCCACCGTGCTCGACCACATGAACGTCCTGGAGGACACCCGACTCGTGAAATTCGACAAGCTCACCCCGCTACCGACCGGTTCGGCCGCTCCGTCCCCGAGCCCCACGCCGGCGTCCGCCGGATCGACCCGCTAGACGACCGGATGAAGGCCGTCTGCGGCCTGTCCGGTAGGCCTGATCCCGTTTGAGGAGAGTGCAGAACATGAAGTCTCGTAAACGTGACACGTCGAGGAGAAGGGCCGGCGCCCTGCTGTTGGCGGCGATCCTGGGTATCGGCGCGGCCGGGACGGCCGGGGCGGTGGCCTTCGCCGGCGAGCGTCCGTGGGGGAGTGCGCGGTCGGCGTCCCCGCAGCTCGGTACCGTCGCCTGCGCCGACGCCGGGGTGGCCCTGAACGAGGTGCCGGAAGCGTCCCAGGACGCGGTCGACAAGAACCTCGCCGAGCTCGACGTCCAGGTGGCGGACGCGTACGACCGGCTGTCCGCGCCCGCCCCGGGCGACAACGAGAACCGCGTCATGGGCGATCTCGCCAACAAGCGCGCGGACACTCTGAAGAAGCTGGCGGACGGCGCCGGTCCGGACTCCGGTCTGCCGCAGGACCTGTCGGGCATGGCGAAGTGCACGGTCAGGCACGACCTGGTGGCTCAGGACGCGGCCAAGGGGTTCAGTGCCGACGGCGTGGGCGGCGCCGTCGCCCAGACCAAGCCGGCCGCACAGGTGAAATCCTTCCCCAAGAAGGGGTTCGTCGACATCAAGACGGTGTCCCCGAACGTCCCGGCGCCCGTCAAGAAGGGGTCGGCCACCGGCTCCTTCACGTCCCAGTGCGGGCGCAACGAGAACCGCCACCTCAACCCCGACAACGTGATCGTCGCGCCCGGTGTGAGCAACGGAGCGCACCACATGCACGACTACGTGGGGAACGTGGCCACGGACGCGTTCGCCTCCAACAGCAAACTCGCCGCCTCGGGCACCACGTGCACCAACGGCGACGGGTCGGCGTACTACTGGCCCGTCCTGCGCGTCTTCGACGGCACCAACGAGAAGGACGCCAAGGCGCCCGGTGGTGGCAAGGACAAGAACGTCGGACGGATCCTGCAGCCGGCCGAGGCGAACATCACGTACACCTCCAGTGTCGGGAACCCCGTCCAGCCGATGAAGCGGTTCCTGCGCATCATCACCGGCGACGCCAAGGCCTTCACCAACGGGCCGGCGAACGCCCGTGCGTCGTGGAGCTGCACGGGCTTCGAGAACCGCCAGGTCATCGACAAGTACCCGATCTGCCCGCAGGGGAGCAGGGTCGTCCGGACGCTGAAGTTCCCGGACTGCTGGGACGGCAAGAACATCGACAGCGCCAACCACCGGACCCACACGGCGTTCTCCGACAAGTCGGGCGCGTGCCCGAAGAAGTTCAAGGCGATCCCGCAACTGACGCAGCGCATCACCTACGACGTGCCGGCCGGGGTCCGGTTCGCCGTCGACAGCTTCCCCGAGCAGCTCCACAACCCGATCACCGATCACGGTGACTTCATCAACAACATGAACCAGGGTCTGCTGGACCAGATGGTCGGTTGCATCAACCAGGGGCGTCGCTGCGGGTGACCCACCCCGTCCGGGGCCGACCCGCGCATGACGGCCGGGGCCGCTGCGCGGTACATCGAGCCGCAGGGCCCGTGCCGCCGGCTCGGGGCCCACACTCCGGGCGCTGCCGCTCCTCCTCGCGCGTGGCCCGTGCGGCCCGGGGCGCTCGTCGGGGCGGCGGGCCGATCGAGAGGTTCCGGAGGGCTATCGACCCTGAAACCCACGTCCCGGGTCCGCGGACCGGCGTTCGACGCCGGACCGGATCACCAGGGACGCGCATATCCACGGAAGGCCAGATTCCACCGATGGAAAGGCAAGGAACATGTTGACGAAGCGATACGGACTGGTGGGGCTCTGCGTCCTGCTGGTCGGGCTCCTGGTGATGGCCCTGATGGGCAGCATGAGCAGCAGCGCGAAGACGCCGTCCGGGTCGGACACCGGCCAACTGGTGGGCGCGCAGGACGCCGCGCCGGCCGGCAGCGGATCCTACGGCGCGTACGACTCCAACGGCGGTGCCAGCGCGTCGCCGTCCGCGGGCGGGGGTCAGGCCGGCGGAGCGCTGACCGTGCGCAACGACGCCAAGCTCGGCATGGTGGTCACCGACGGCCAGGGCTTCACCCTCTACCGGTTCGACAAGGACACCGCCAAGCCCCCGATGTCCAACTGCAACGACGGCTGCGCCAAGACCTGGCCGCCGGTCACCAAGGAGGGCACGACCGCGGGCAGCGGGATCGACGCCGGCGCGATCGGCGAGGTCACGCGGGCCGACGGATCGAAGCAGCTGACGCTGGGTGGCTGGCCGGTCTACCGCTACGCGCAGGACACCGCGGCCGGCGACACCAAGGGCCAGGGTGTCGGCGGCGTCTGGTTCGCCGTGGCGCCCGACGGCAAGAAGGCGGCCGCCCCGGCCCCCGGTGCGTCGGCCTACCCGTCGGAGATGCCGACCGATGCGGCCCCGACGTCCCAGCCGGCGCAGCCCGCCCCGGGTGGAGCCCAGGTCTCGGTGGCCACCCAGCCGCAGCTCGGCCCGATCGTCGTGGACGCGCAAGGCATGACGCTGTACCAGTACGCCAAGGACCCGTCCTGGCCGATGCGTTCCCTCTGCGAGGGCCAGTGCGCGATGACCTGGAAGCCGGCGCCCGCCGTCGACCCGACCCAGGTCAAGGGCGTGAACCCGAAGCTGATCGGCAAGATGCAGCGCTCCGACGGCACCTGGCAGCTGTCCGTCAACTGCAAGCCCGTCTACACCTACACGGGCGACAAGGCCCCCGGTGACGCCAACGGGAACGGCAAGGACAACCTGTGGTCGGCGATCAACCCCACGGGGAAGCCGGTGACCGGTAAGTGACGGCCGGGGACTCCACCGTGGCGGCCGTCCGGCCGCAGCGGACCGTCCGTCGCGCGCTCCAGTGGCTCGCGCTGACCGTCCTGCTCGGCCTGGGCGTCGTCGAACTGCTCGGCGGGGCAGGAGGACTGCTCGCCTCGCCGCAGACGTCGGCCCACGCTGCCCGGGCCTCGGTGGA
This sequence comes from Kitasatospora sp. NPDC059577, assembly GCF_042735475.1. Taxonomy (NCBI): domain Bacteria; kingdom Bacillati; phylum Actinomycetota; class Actinomycetes; order Kitasatosporales; family Streptomycetaceae; genus Kitasatospora; species Kitasatospora sp. NPDC059577. The sequence continues at coordinate 153,626 of NZ_JBHWBZ010000007.1, forward strand.
GGACCTGGCCCAGCGGATCGGCTGCACGGCCGACATCACCGCCGACACCACGGACCTCCGCCAGGGGCTGTGCAGCCTCGGCGAAAACGAGGTCTGGATCGCCACCTTCCCGACCAACGGGGCCCAGACGGCCTGGACGTCGGAGGCCGAGGCGTACGGAGGGTCGTACCTGGTGGGTGACCGGTGGGTGGTCGTCGTGTCCGACACCACGGCGGACCTCCTGCACGCGAAGCTGGGCGGGGTCATCACCAGCGGCGCCGACCACACCGGGCACGCCGATCACGGCTATCACACCGGCCACGATCCGTCAGGGACCGGTTGACCCTGGCGAGCGTTTGATCGATCGGGCGGTGGCGACGCCACGGGACTCCCCGGCCCTGAGCCGCGGAGTCCTGTGGCGTCGCCACCGCCGTCGCAGTCCGGGCGTCCCCGGGGGCGCCCAGCCCCCGCACAGGGCTCCGAAATTGCCTCACGCTGCTGACCTCGGGCGATGCGCGATCCCTGGCCGGGCGTGATCGGTCCCCGTGGTCGTGCGGACGATCCACCTGCTGGCCATGCGGGTCCGCGGTCCGAAGGCGCCCATGCCGTGGGCCAGGGCCCTGCGTGCCATCGTGTGCGGTCTCCATCGCGTCCAAGGCTGACGATCTGCTGACCACAGATGGTCCGCCACACCCCTGACCTGGGAAGAAACGCAAATCACGTGGTATGTGGTGGAACTTCATCGGGCGCTCCACCGAGGACAGCGCGCGGGCCCGGGAGGACTGGATGACCGGCGACCGCTTCGGCGAGGTCCACGGCTACGCGGGCGACCGCCTGCCGGCCCCGGAACTCCCCGCGCTGCCGCTGAAGGCCCGCGGACGGGAGCGCTGAGGGGCCGCTGCGCGGCCGGGTGCCGTCCGGGGCGGCGGAGGCGTGCGGGGTGGGTGGGGGCGGTTGTCGCAGAGCTGTGACAGGCGGGGGCCGGATCCCTCAGGGGATCCTCATGACGTGCACGTATGGTCCTTCGCATGGCAGAGAAGGCGGCGGGGGCGGGTATGCGGAAGTTCGGGCACGGGGTGCGGCTGATCGGGATCAGTGTCGTGGCCGGTGCGGTGGCGGCGGGGATCGCGCTGCCCGCGGTGGCGGCGGCCGGGCTGGGTGCCCAGTCGGCGGCGGACGACTTCCAGAACCTGCCGGACGACTTCAAGACGCCGGCGCTGTCGCAGGCCTCGACGATCCTCGATGCCCGGGGCGGCACGATCGCCACCGTGTACGACCGCGACCGCACCGTCGTCCCGGGGGACCAGATATCCCCGCTGGTGAAGACCGCGCTGGTGGACGTCGAGGACAACCGCTTCTACGAGCACGGCGCGATCGACCTCAAGGGGGTGCTGCGCGCCGTCGACAAGAACGCGTCCTCGGGCACCACTGCGCAGGGCGCGTCGACGCTGACCCAGCAGTACGTGAAGAACGTCTTCGTGGACGAGGCGGGTGACGACCCGCAGAAGGTCGCGGAGGCGCAGCGGCAGACGATCGGCCGCAAGATCCAGGAGCTGAAGTACGCGATCAAGGTCGAGGAGACGCTGGGAAAGGACCAGATCCTCACCAACTACCTGAACATCACCTTCTTCGGGGAGAAGGCCTACGGCATCGAGGCGGCCGCGCACCGGTACTTCGGCATGCACGCCAAGGACCTCACCCTGCCGCAGGCCGCGATGCTGGCCGGCCTGGTGCAGTCGCCCAGCGGCTACGACCCGACGGTCAACCCGACCGCGGCCAAGGACCGGCGTGACACCGTGCTGCGCAAGATGGCCGAGTACGGGCACATCACCAAGGACCAGGCCCAGCAGGCGATCGCGACCCCGCTGGGGCTCAACGTCCAGGCGTCGCAGCAGGGTTGCATCCTGGCCAAGCAGGGCGAGGGCTTCTTCTGCGACTACGTGCGCCAGGTGGTGCTCACCGACCCGGCCTTCGGGAAGACGGCGGCCGAGCGGCAGGCGGTGTGGAAGCGCGGTGGGCTGCAGATCCACACCACGCTCGACCCCAAGGCGCAGGCCGCCCTCTACTCCTCGGTGACCGGCCACGTGAACGCCGGCGACCAGGCGGCGACCGCGATGAGCATCGTCGAGCCGGGCACCGGCAAGATCCTCGCGATGGGCCAGAGCCGCCCGTACGGCGTCGACGACAAGCAGCACCAGACGCAGATCAACTACAACGCCCCCAAGTCCCTGGGCGGCGGGCTCGGTTTCCCGACCGGCTCGACGTTCAAGCCGATCGTCGCGGCGGCGGCCCTGGAGAGCGGCCTCACGCCGAGCCAGAGCTACACCACCGACTACAGCATCCCGTGGCCGGCGATGAAGGACTGCTCGGGCGGCAGGTTCCCGTCGGCCGGGCAGGTGCACAACGACAGCACGAGCCTCACCGGCCAGTTCGACATGAAGACGGCGATGGCGCAGTCGGTCAACACCTACTTCGCGAAGCTGGAGGCCGACACCGGGCTCTGCAACGTCGCCCAGATGACCAACAAGCTCGGCATCACCCAGCAGGCCGGCGGTGAGAAGCTCCAGGTGGTGCCGTCGATGACGCTCGGCAGCAACGACCTGACCCCGCTGGCGATGGCGGGCGTCTACGCGGCCTTCGCCGCCCACGGCACCTACTGCGCGCCGACCGCCATCACCTCGGTCACCGGCCCGGACGGCAAGCAGGTCGCCGTGCCGCAGGCGAACTGCTCCTCGGTGATGTCCGCGGACACCGCCGACACCGTCACCGCGATGCTCAAGGGCGTCGTGGACGACGGCACCGGCAAGATGGCCGGCCTCACCGCCCGGGACAGCGCGGGCAAGACCGGCACCACCAACGAGAGCCGGCAGGTCTGGTTCGTCGGCTACACCCCGGAGATGGCCGGTGCCACGGTCGTCAGCGACACCGACAACCCGAAGCCGCTGGACGGCCAGCGGATCGGCGGCAAGGTGATCGACCAGGCCTTCGGCGGCACCCTGGCCGGTCCGATCTGGCGCGACGCCTTGGACGGCGCGCTCGACGGCACGCCGGCGGGAACCTTCCCGCCGGTCCAGCTGCCGTAAGGGACCGCGTCGCGCGGACCGGAGGCCGTCGGCCCGCCTTCCCCTCGGGAGGGCGGGTCGACGGCTTCGTCGTGGCGGTGGCCGCTGGGGAGGTCGCGGCTGCCGGCCGGTCGGGCGGGCGTGGTGGTCGGTGGGGCGGACGCGACGGGCGGTCGGAGTCGGGGACGGTCGGAGTCGGTCGGGCGGATTCGGTCAGGCGGGGGCGGATTCGGTCGGGCGGAAATGATCAGCGGTCGGGGAGAACGGCGAGGGCGTCGATCTCGACGAGCATTCCGGAGAGGAGGCCGACGACGACCGTGGTGCGGGCGGGAAAGGGGTGGCCGAGGAATGCACCGTAAGCGGCGTCCATGGCGGGGAAATCGTCCGCGTGTGCGAGATATACGCGCAGCATGACGGCGTCGGCGAGGGACGATCCCTCGGACCGGAGAATGGCGTCGATGTTCCGGAGCGTCTGCGTGGTCTGTTCGGCGACGCCGCCGGGGACGAGTTCTCCGGTCGCCGGGTCGGTGCCGCCCTGGCCGGCGACCTGGAGGAGGGCGCCGCGGCGGGCGCCCTGGGAGTAGCTGCCGACCGGGGTGGGTGCGGAGGAGGTCTGGACGGCAATCCTGGACATATGCACGTTTCTAGTCGCGGGTGGGGAGGCGGGGCAAGGAAACGGGGGCTTCCGGATCCGGACATGGCTTGATGTAGACACCTCAAGCAGGGTGGGCGAAGCGCCGATGATCGGTCCGATGCGGGAATGCCGCCCGTGCGCGGACGGATCGGTCGGCGGCCGGGGTGCCGGGCGCGGAATCCGACGATCAAGGTTCGGGTATTGCGGAGGTCTCAACTCCGATGTTAGGCATAGAGATGATCGCCCTACGACCGGGGAGCTGATCGCATGTCTCTGGTGCTCGCCGGTAATCCGGCCGCCGTGCCGATCAGCGTATTCGGGTGGGGTGTCCACCGGCGCTGCCGGTGCAGTTCCGGGGTTATCAGGGATGGGTCACGGGGGTTTCCTGATGCTTGAACCGTTCGGCCTCGGGCCGGAAAGCGAATGCCTTTACCTGACGATGCTCCGCAACCCCGACGCCGACCTCGGGAAGATCGCGGGCAGCCTGGGGTGGGACGAGAACGGGACGGCGGCGCAGATCGCCAAGCTCGCCGACCTGGGCCTGCTGCGGCCCTCCTGCGACGCGCCGGACCTCTGGTACGCCGTCAGCCCGGAGGTCGGGCTGCAGGACCTGCTGGCCCGGCAGCGGGTCGAACTGGCGCGTAGCCGGAGCCGGATCGAGGAGGGCAACGCGGCGCTCCAGGTGCTCCGCAGCGAGTTCGCCGACCGGCGGCTCACCACGATGGACGTGGAGGAGTTCACCGGCACCGACACGGTCTGCGACCAGGTGTGGCGGCTCTCCCGCGAGGCGCGGCACGAGGTCCTGGCCTTCGTGCCCGGCGGCCCGCAGCCGCCGGAGTCGCTCGCGACCAGCCGCGCGGCCCACCAGGACCTGCGGACGCGCGGCGTCGAGGCCCGGTCGATCTACCTCAACACCGCCCGCAACGACCCGGCGACCCGCACCCACCTGCGGTGGCTCCAGGAACGCGGCGTCGAGGTGCGTACGGTCGCGCTGCTGCCGCCGTGGATGATCCTCTTCGATCAGGAGCACGCGCTGCTCTCGGTCGACCCGGACGACGTCCAGGGCAAGGCCGCGATCCTGCTGTCCGGCCGGGGGACGGCCGCGATCGCGGCGCTGGCCTCGCTGTTCGACCAGTCCTGGCAGCAGGCGGCACCGTTCGGGGCGCCGGTCCGGGAACGGGACCCGGGTGCCGCCGGGGTCGAACTGGCCGGTGACACCAAGGCCGTGCTGCAGCTGCTGCACGAGGGCTACACGGACGAGCAGGCGGGCCGCAAGCTGGGCATCTCCAGCCGGACGGTCGGCCGGATCGCGGGCAAGCTGATGACCCGGCTGGGCGCCCGGAGCCGCTTCCAGGCGGGTGCGCTGGCCTCCCGCGAGGGCTGGCTCGATCAGTGACCGTCCCCGCCGGGGCGGTGCGGAGGGCGCCTGCGGCGGCGGTGCGGGGCGGGCGGACGGGGGACCTGCGGAAAGGGGCGGACAGGGGACCGGCGCAGGCTCCGGGCGGCGTCCCGGGCGCGGTCCTTTGAGCGCCCCCGGCGCCCGTGCCATGCTCGTCGGCATGCTGCGACGCCGGGTCGGGATCGGACTCGTCGGGCGGGACGACGAACTCGGAGACCTGCTCGGCGCGTTGGACCGCGTCCGGACCGGGGAGCCCGCAGCCGTCGTGGTGGTCGGTGAGGCGGGCATCGGCAAGACCCGGCTGATCGAGGAGTTCACGGCCGCCGCCGGGCGTTCCGGCGCGCTGGTGCTGACCGGGCGTTGCGTCGACACCCGGTCGGAGCTGCCCTACCTGCCGTTCGCCGAGCTCGCCCTACAGGCGACGGCGGCCGGCCGGCTGCTCGAACACGAGGGCGTGCTGGGCCTGTTGACCGCCGGACCGGCGGCAGAGGCGGGCGGGCGGCCGCCGAGCCGGGTGCGGATGTTCTCGGCGGTTCTGGCGGCCGTGCGGGAGCTGGCCCGGGAGACGCCGGTGGTGCTGGTGATCGAGGACCTGCACTGGGCCGACCGGTCCAGCCTGGACCTGCTGACGTTCCTGCTGTCCCGGCTGGGCCCCGGGCCCGTGCTGACCGTCGCGAGCCACCGCAGCGACGACCTGGAGCGGTGCCACCCGCTGCGCCGGGTGCTGGCCGAGCTGTACCGGCTGCCGGGCGTGCACCGGCTCGAACTCGCCCCGCTGACCGAGGAGGTGATCCTCGACCTGGTGCGGGCGCTGGCGGCGCCGACGGAGGGCGGACCGCCGCCGGAGGACGCCGAGCTCGACCGCATCGCCCGGCGCTGCGACGGCAACCCGTTCTTCGCCGAGGAGCTGGTCACCGCCGCGACGAGCACCCGGACGGGTACCCGGGCGAGCGTCCGGACGGGCACCTGGACGGGTTCCCGGTCCGTCGGTCCGACCGGCAGCCTGTCGGAGGTCCTGACCGCTCGGGTCGAGCGTCTCGCGGACCCGACCCGGCTGCTGCTCCGCGCCGCCGCCGTGGTCGGCCGCCCGGCGCCGGCCGAAACCCTGGGGGCGCTCGCCGAGCTGGGGGGCGCGAACCTGGACGACGCACTCCAACAGGCCCTGGACCACGGTGTCCTGATCACCGAGGAGCCGCCCGGGACCGTCACCGGCGCCGCGTGGAGCACATCCGTCGAGTGGACCACGTCCGCAGCGCGGACCGCAGCCGTCGAGGGGGCCACGTCCGCCGCGTGGACCGCAGCCGCAGGACCGGCCGGTGCCGTCGGCGCGGTCGCCACCGAGAGCTACGGCTTCCGGCACGCCCTCCTGCGCGAATCGGTGTACGGCGGCCTGCTCCCCGGCCTGCGCGCCCGGCTGCACGCCCGCTGCGCCGCCCTGCTGGAACGGTCCCGGGGCAGCGCCGCCGAGGTGGCCTTCCACGCGCTGGCCGCGCACGACCTCCCGCTGGCGCTGGACGCCAGCGTGCGCGCCGCCCGGGACGCCGCGCACCGGGGTGCGTTCGGCGAGGTGCTGGCGCACGGTGAGCGCGCCCTCGACCTGTGGCCGCGCGTGCCCGACGCGGCCGCCGTCACCGGGACGAGCGCGGTCGGCCTGACCCGGCTGGCCGCGATGGGCGCGGGTGACAGCGGTGAGCCCGAACGGGCCCTGGCGCTGCAGGAGAAGGCCGTCGAACTCGCCGAGGCGGACGGCGATCCGGTGGTCGCGGCGGCCACCCGGCTGCGGTACGGGCTGCGGTTGCTGGAGTTCCCCGGACAGGCCGAACGGGCCGCCCGGCAGGCCGGGATCTCGCTGCGGCTGCTGGCCGCCGGGCCGCCGTCCGCCGACCGGGCCTGGAGCCATGCGCTGCTCGCCCGCGCCCTGCACCGGCTCGGCCGGACGGAGGAGGCGTCCGAGCAGGCCGCGAGCGCCGTCCGGGACGCGCTGGCGGCCGGCGCACAGGCGGCGTTCGCGCCGGGAACGGACCCCTACGGGCCGGAGTGCGACGCGCTGGGTGCGGAGGCCGACGCGCGGATCACGCTGGCCTTCGCCGGGCTGCGCCGGCCCGGCGCCGCCGCGGTCCTGGCCGACATGCGCCAACACGGCGGCGTGTCGGGCCACTTCGGGGTCGAACTGCGGGCGCACTACGGGCTGGGGCTGACCAGGCTGCTGGCCGGTGACCCGGCCGGGGCGGTGGCCGAGTTCGTGGCCGGCGAGGAGCGGGCCGAGCGGACCGGGACCACCTGGAGCGAGTACGGCCTACGGCTGCGGACGGCCCGCGCGGTCGCGCTCTTCCGGGCCGGCGACTGGGCCGGGGCCGGGGCGGCGCTACGGCCGGACCACACCCCTCCGTCGAATCTGATCATCCGTCAACTTTATTCGGCGGAAGCGGTGTTGGTGGCCGCTCGGGGCGAGGAGGTCGATGGGTGCGGCCGGGAACCGGTCCCCCCACACCTCGCACTGCTCGCCGCGCAGGCGCTCGCCGAGGCGGCGCTGTGGCGGGGCCGGCCGGAGGAGGCCGCCGACCTGGTCCGGCGGGCGCTCGACCGGGACCGCGGCGAGGACTCGGCGGCCCGGCGGGCGGAGGAACTGCCGCTGTGCGCGCTCGGCGCGACCGCGTACGGCCGGCTCGGCGACGCCGGGGCGGTGGCCGCGCTCGCGGCCCGGGCCCGCGCGCGGGCCGAGGGCGCGCCGTCCCGCGGCTGGTCGGCCTGGATCGAGGCCGAGCACCGGACCGCGCTCGGCGAGACCACCGCCGAGCAGTGGGCCGCAGTCGCCGAGGCCTTCGCGGCCGGCGACGGCAGCGGTGGAGGCGGCGGCGGAGGCCGTGGAGGTGGCGACCCGTACCGTCGGGCGCAGGCGCTCTGGCGGCGCGCCGAGGTGCTGGTGCGCACCCGCGCGGCGGGCGCCGGCCGCCGAGCCGGCCACGCGACGAGGGCACAGGCGGGCGCAGACCTGGAGCAGGCGGCCCGGATCGCCCGCCGGCTCGGCGCGGCGCCGCTGCTGGCGGCCGTCGAGGACCTGGCCGGACGGATCGGGGTCCGGTCGGCGGGGGCGGCGGGTCGGGTCGCGGAAGCCGGAAACGGACCGCTCACCGAGCGGGAACGCTCGGTGCTCGCCCTGGTGGCCCAGGGCCTCACCAACCGGGAGGTGGGCGAGCGGTTGTTCATCAGCGAGAAGACCGTCAGCGTCCACCTGACCCGGGTGATGGCCAAGCTCGGTGCGGGAAGCCGGACCGAGGCGGTGGACGCCGCCCACCGGCAGCGCCTGCTCGGGCCGCCGTCGCAGTCGTGAACCGCCGCAGTCCTGGTCTGCCGCAGTGCTGAACAGCCGCTGCCCCGAACCGTCGCAGCCCCGAACCGTTGCAGCCCTGGACCGTCGCTGCCCCGAACCGTCGCGCCCGCGAAGGGCCTTCGAGCGGCCCGAACCGTCGCGGCGGGGCGTCCCCTTACCCGGCCCTTACCCCCGCCCGGCGGACACCCGCCGACACGACGTGATCTCCCGATGTGCCGCCCCGCCGTCCGGCCGAGACTGGTCCGCGCCCGCGCATGATCCCCGCGCGGCCACGTGACTCTCCACAGGGGGAAGGACCCATGAAGGAACTGCTCGCCGACGTCACACCGCTGCGGCGGTCCCCAGGCTTCCGGAGACTGTTCGTCGGCCAGTGCCTGACCATGGTGGGCAGCCAGGTGACCCAGGTCGCGGTGCCCTGGCAGGTGTACTCGGTCTCGCACTCCTCCGTCGCCCTCGGCATGGTCGGCCTCGCCGCGCTGCTGCCGATCGTCGTCTTCGGCATCTACGGCGGGGCGATCGCCGACTCGATGGACCGCCGCCGGCTGATCCTGATCACCTCCTCCGGTTCGGCCGCGGTGAGCGTCGCCCTGGTGGTGCAGGCGGTCGCGCACGCCGACAGCCTCTGGCTCCTCTACACCTGCGTCACCGTCCAGGCCGCGTTCTTCGCGATCGACCTGCCGACCCGGCGGGCGCTGCTGCCCCGGCTGGTCGAGCCGGAGGACCTGCCCGCCGCCAACGCCCTGCTGCTGCTGGTCTTCACCGTCGGCATCGTCGGGGGGCCGCTGGCGGCCGGCGCGACGGTCTCCCTCGGCGGGTACGGCGCCGCGTACGCGGTGGACGTGGCCTGCTTCGTGCTCGCCATCACGTTCATCGCCGGACTGCCGGCCGTCCTGCCCGAGGGCGGCGGGCGGCGTGCCGACCTGTCCTCGGTGCTGGAGGGCATCCGGTACCTCAAGTCCCGTCCGGTGCTGTGGATGTGCTACGTCCTGGACCTCAACTCGACGGTCTTCGCGATGCCCACGGCGCTCTTCCCGGTCCTCGCGGTGGAGCGCTTCCACGGCGGCCCGGAACTGGCCGGCTACCTGTCGGCGGCGCTGGCGAGCGGGGCGTTCCTGGGGTCGATGTTCGGCGGCTGGATGCCGAAGGTCCGCCGGCTCGGACGGGCCGCGCTGCTGGCCGTGCTCGCCTGGGGCATCTCGCTGGGGGCACTCGGGCTGGCGGGCTCGCTGTGGCTCGCCATGCTGCTGCTCGCGGTCGCCGGGTACGCCGACACGGTCAGCGCGGTCGAGCGGTCGTCGATCCTGCAGCACGAGACCCCGGACGAACTGCGCGGGCGGACCTCCGGGGTGCTCACGGTGGTCGGCGCCGGCGGGCCGCGGCTCGGTGACGTCCGGGCGGGCCTGGTGGCGGCGGCCTGCGGGCCCGCGGTCGCGGCGGTGGCGGGCGGGGTGGCCTGCGTGGTCGGGGCGCTGGCGCTGGCGAAGGCGGTGCCGGAGTTCACCCGCTACCGGATGGCGGAGGAGGCCGCCGGGGCCGGGGAGGCCGCTGCGGGGACGGTGCCCGCGGATCCGGCCGCGCGAACGGCCCCAGCGGATCCGGCGGCGGGGACGGCGCCCGCGACGCCGCCGTCCGCGGCCGCGCAGCCCGGCGGGACGAAGAGGAGTGAACCGGACGGATCGGGGCAGGCGACCGCCGCACGGTCGTCGGCCACGCCGTAACCGGAATGAGCCGACGACCGGGCGACCGTCAGACCTCCGGGGCTCCGGCCCCGGGGTGCTGGGCCGGGCTGTCGGCGGACAGTCCGGCCCAGCGGGGCTCCCGCCCCTCCGCGAAGGCGCGGGGGCCCTCGACGGCGTCCCGGCTGTGGCGACGCCGCTCCTCCCAGGTGAAGCGGGTGCCGAAGGCTTCGGCGAGCGGCAGGTCGAGCGAGGCCAGGGCGGCCTCCTTGATCGCGTAGAGGGACAGCGGCGCGCAGCGCAGCACGTCCCGTACCCAGGCCTCGGTGCGGGCGTCGAGTTCCTCGGCCGGCACGACCTCGTTCACCAGGCCGAACCGCAGCGCCGCGGCGGCGTCCAACCGCCGGCCGGTCAGCAGGTGGCCCATCGCGGTCTTCAGCGGCAGCTGGCGGACCAGCCGGAACACGCCGCCCGCGCCCGGCATCAGCCCGAGGCCCGCCTCCGGCAGCGCGAACACCGCGCGTTCGGAGGCGATCACCAGGTCGCAGGCGAGGGCGAGTTCGAAGCCGCCGCCGAGCGCGTAGCCGTCCACCCGGGCGATCACGGGCTTGACCAGGCCGAAGCGCTCGGTCAGCCGGGGGTGGCCGGGCAGGCCGCGACTGCCGAAGGAGGTACGCGGTCCGCCCTCGGCGTCGAGCCGGGCGCGTTCGTGCAGGTCCTGGCCGACCGAGAAGGCCCGGTCGCCCGCGCCGGTGAGCACGGCCAGCCGGATCCGGTCGTCGGCCTGGACGTCGTCCCACACCTCGGCCAGTTCGGCGTGGGTGCGCAGGTCCATCGCGTTGAGGACCTCCGGGCGGTCGATGGTGACCCGGGCGACGTGGCCGTCCTTCACGTAGCGCACGCGCGGACGCCCGTGCGCCGCGGGGGCCTTGACCGCCGAACCGTTCGCCGCATCCCCGCTCACGGTGTCGCCGTCCCCGCGCCCGGTTGTGCCGTCCCGGCTCACGGCGTCGCCGTCCCCGCGCCCGGCCGCGCCGAGAAGCGCCCGGCCTTCGCCAGGACGTCCGGGTCGAACAGCCGCAGCGCCTGCTGGAGGGCGAACTCGGCCATGTACCGGCGGAACGCGTCCTCCGGTTCCTCCGCGAGGTTGAGCATCCGCCGGTTGGCCAGTACGGCCGGGCCGCGCAGCGACCGCAGGGCCCGTTCGACGGCTGCGTCCACCTCCTCGGGTTCGACCACCTCGTCGGCCAGCAGCCGGGCGTCGGGCTCGGCGGCGCGGATGCGGCGGCCGCCGAGCACCAGGGAGCGGGACCGCCGGGCGCCCATCGCCCGGCCGAGGCGGAAGTTGGCCGCGCCGGGCACGATGCCCTCCTGGGCGGCGGGCAGGCTGAAGAACGCGTCCGCGGCGGCGATCACGTGGTCGAACACCAGCAGCAGCTGGGCGCCGCCGCCGATGGCGAAGGTGTCGACGGCCGCGACCCACGGTTTCTCCACCGTCCGGCGGTCCCAGCGCGGACGGCCGTCGGGGTGGGCGGCGGTGCCGCGGCCGGGACCGGCGCCGCCGACCGCACCGGCGCCGGGTCCGTCGACGGGGAGCACCCCGCGTATCAGCTTGTGGATGTAGCCCAGTTCGCGCCGCAGCAGGAAGTCGACCAGGGGGATGCCGCCGCCGTGCAGGCTCCTGAGGTTGATGCCCGCGCTGAACACCCGCCGGCCGGCGTACCGGGGGTGGCTCATGACGCCGCCGCGGAGCAGGCCGACCTCGGTGCCCGGGTCGAGCAGGGTGAGGTCGACGGCGGTCTCCATGTCGTCGACCTGGCGCGGGTCCTCGGCGTTGAGGCAGTCCTCCCGGACCATGGTGAGCCGCGCGGCGCCGTCCGTGCGCTCGATCCGGACCGAGCCGAGGTCGGCGCGGCCGGTGGCGGTGAACTCCGGCAGCAGGGCCAGGGCGCGGCCGGTGGGGCGCAGCATGGCGTCCAGCAGGTGGGGGCCGGCGGTGGGCGAGGTGAGGACGTGCCGGAAGAACAGGCCCTGGTCGATCTCCCGGCCTTCCTTCTCGGCCTGCGGCAGGGCGTGTTCGGCTGCCAGCGCCTCGGCGCCGGGTACCAGTCCGGGGAAGGCGAGGGCGGCGTCGGCGGCGAGTTCGGCGATGCGCGGGTGCCGGGTGCGGCCGGCGGTGAGCTCGTCGTGGACGGCGTCGACGTGGGCCGTCAGGAACAGGTGGCGCAGGCCGCGGGCCTCGTCGTGCGCCCGGGCCGCGGTGGCGCGTTCGGCGGGGGTGCGGTGGCCGGGCGGGGGCAGCGCGGCGAGCCTGCCCTCGCAGCGTTCGGCGGCGAGGGCCAGGGCCTTGCGGGCGGAGGGGAGCCCGCCCCGGACGTCGTGGCGGGCGCTCATGCCGTCCCACCGGCCGCCGTCGTGCTGTCCGCCGTGCGCCGCAGGACCCGGTCGCAGGCGGCCAGGTGCACGCCGAGGGCCTCCTCGAAGGTGGTGGTGCCCGCGTCGAACATCAGCTGGCGGCGGATGGCCAGTTCGGCTCCGGACAGGGCCGTGGGCGGTGCTTCGGGCAGGGCCCCGGACAGCGTCCCGAGCCGTTCCGCGGCGGCCGCCAGTGCGCCGGTCACGTCGTCGGAGACCTCGTCGACCAGGTGGACCGACCGGGCCCGGAAGGCGTCGACCGGCTCGCCGAACAGCAGGGCCCGGCGGACGGTCGCGATGCCCGCGCCCTGGCGCGCGAGCCGGTAGAGCGCCATCCCCGGCCAGGTGCCGCTCGCGCCGCCGCCGGTCACCGGCACGACCAGCCGGGCAGTGGTGGTGGCGATCCGGTAGTCGGCGGCGAGCAGGACGTCCAGGGCGGTGCCGCCGCAGTCGCCGTCCGCCACGGCCAGGGTGAGAGCGGGCAGTCGCTCCAGCAGGCGCAGTCCGCGCTCCCACTTGCTCACCAGGCCGACCGTCAGGCCGTCGGTCCAGCCCGGCCCGGGCGCGCCCGCGACGCGCAGCACCAGCCGGGCGCCCGGGCCGCGTTGGACCCGGTCGCAGGCCTGGGCGACGGCGGCCACGGAGGCCGCCGACAGCGGTCGGCTGCCGTCGATCGCGAGGGTCACCACGTCGGTCCCGTCCATGTCCGCCCCTGTTCCCGTCCCTGTCGGCGCGCCGGGCGGCGCGCAGGTCCGCGTGCCTGCCCCCGTCCCGGTCCGCGTGCCTGTCCCTGTCCCGTTCGTCACCACTGCACCAGCGCCGTCTCGATCGTCGAACCCGGGCCCATCGTCATCAGCACGCCGTACTCGCCGGGGCGCACGACCCGTTCGCGCAGCAGGCGTTCGTAGGAGAACAGGAAGGAGCCGCTGGACAGGTTGCCGTAGTCGCGCAGGACGCCGGTGGTGTGGCGGACGTCGTGGCGGGTGAGCCCGAGGTTGAGCCGGACCGCGTCGATGACCTTCTTGCCGCCGGAGTGCACCAGCCACTGGGCGATGTCGCCGCGCCGCAGGCCCGCGCCGGACAGCAGGCCGTCGACGACCCGTTCGGCGTTGGCGCCCACCACGTACGGGATCTCCGGGTCGAGGAAGAAGCTGAACCGAACCTGCTCGTCGTCCCAGTCGTAGCGCATCGCGCCCAGGGCGTCGGTGATGATGCGGCTGGCGAAGGAGAGGATCCGCGGGCCGCGCGGGGCGGTCTCCCCGTCCGGGCCCGCCGCCGGTGCGGCCTCCTCACCCGCGACCACCGCGATCGCGGCCGCGCCGTCGCCGAACAGGCTGTTCACGACGGCTGTGCGCAGGGTGTCGTCGAAGGCGTACGCGGCCGAGCAGGCCTCGGCGCAGACCATCACGGCCACCTGTCCGGGGTGGGCGGCGGCCCACGCGGCGACTGCGTTGAGGGCGTTGAGTCCGGCGTTGCAGCCCATCCCGACGACGTCGACCCGGTGGCAGTCCGGTGCGATTCCGAGCTCGCGGATCAGCAGGGCGGTCAGGCCGGGGGTGAGGTAGCCGGTGGTGGTGACGCAGCACAGGTAGTCGATGTCGCAGAGGCCGAGCCCGGCGTCGGCGAGGCAGTCGAGCAGGGCCCGCGCGCCCATGTCGACGGCCAGCCGGCGGTGCTTGGCGAGCAGTTCGCCCTGGGACTCGGGCAGGCAGCGGCCGCGCTCGTCCCGGGGCGGGAGGGTCAGATGGCGGCGTTCGATGGCGCTGTTCAGGAAGACCGAGCGGACCTTGGGGTCCTCGATCCCGAAGATGTCGAGCAGTTCGCGCTGGGTGTACGACTCGGGCGTCACCGCGGTGCCGACGCCGGTGATGCGCGGCGCGGTCAGGGCGCGGGCCGGACCGGGGACGGCGGCGGGGGCGGGGCCGGGGCCCGGGCCCGCGTCGGGGCCGGGGGCGCGGGACCAGGTGAGGGAGGAGGGGCGGCTCTGGCGGCGGACGGGGTCGGCGGGCGCCGCCGTGTCGACGGGGGCCCCGACGGTGTCGACGGTGCCGGGGGCGCTGACGGTGCTGAGGGTCATCGGTAGGTCCATCCCCACCGGCGGCGGGTGCCGCGCGGTGTCCGGGGGCTGCGGGTACGGTCCGGGCCTGGTGCGCGGTCACGGTCCGGGCCGGGTGTGCGGTCACGGTCGGAACGGGGTGGGCGGGTACGGTCCGGGCGTGGTGCGCGGTCACGGTCCGGGCGGGACGTGAGGGAACCGTCCTGGCGGGTCGTGCCGGTGCGGGTCGTGGGGGTCAACGGAGCGGCCTCCCTCCACCGGACGCCTCCGCCTCGACGAACCGCGCCAGGCGCGCGATCCCCTCGGCGATGTCGTGCTCGGTGAGGTAACTGGTGGACAGGCGGATGCCGTGGGTCCCGCCGCCGTGCGGGTGGAAGTACGACAGCGGCGTCCAGATCACGCCGTACTGCCGGGCCGAGCGGGCCAGCGCCGCGTTGTCGGCGGCGAACGGTACGTCCAGGGCCAGGAAGAACCCGCCCTCGGGGTGGGTCCAGCGCACCCCGAGGGCTTCCCGGCGCGCGGGCGGGAAGCACTCCGCCAGGCGGCGCAGGGTGGCCCGCATGGTGTCGCCGTAGTAGGCGGAGCTCTCGGCGTTGAGCCGGCCGGTGTGGCCGTCGGCGGCGAGCAGCATCCCCGCCACCACGGCCTGGCCGAGCGGGGAGGTGTTCACCGTGACCATGCTCTTGATCTTGGTGAGTTCGGCGGCGAGCAGCCCGGTGCGTCCCGCCCGGTCGGTCACCGGCTGGTCGGCGACGACGTAGCCGACCCGGGCGCCGGGGAACAGCGTCTTGGCGTACGAGCCGAGGTGGACCACCCGGGGGCCGCGGTGGCCGGCCCGTCGGAGGTCGAGGGCTTTGAGCGTGGGCAGCTGCGCCCCGGGGCTGACCATCCGGTACGGGCTGTCCTCCAGCAGGAGCAGGTCCAACTCGTCGGCCAGGTCGAGGAGTCGGTGCCGGGTCGCGAGCGGCACGGTGGTGCCGCGCGGATTGGCGTGGTCCGGGATCAGGTAGCAGGCCCGCGGCCGGCGGCCCCGGGCGCGCTCGGCGAGCACCGCCTCCCGCAGTGCGGCGCAGTCGAAGCCGCCGTCGCGGTCGTGGACCGGCGCGGTCTCGACGTCGAGCACCCGGGCCGCCCCGGCGATGCCGACGTAGCACGGGCTGGCCACCAGCAGCACGTCCTCCGGCCGGGCGTGCAGCGCGCGCACCGCGAGCAGCATCGCCTCCTGGCAGCCGACCGTCACCACCACGGCCTCCGGGGGGACGTCGATCCCCTCGTCCTTGCGCAGCGAGTCGGCGACCAGCTCCCGGATCCGCCCGGCGGTCGGGCCGTACTGGAACAGCGCGTCGCGGACCTGCCCGGGGGAGGCGCCGGTCTCCGCCAAGTGGTCGAGGTAGCGGCGCAGATGGGCGAAGACCTGCTCGACGTCGAAGAAGCCGTCGTACGGTCGGCCGGGGGCGAAGGAGATCGCCTCCGGGTAGCGCGTGGTGATCTCGTTGAGGAAGTTCATCGTGTCCAGCAGTGGATCCGACACGCTGGCGTGCAGGTCGTCGGTGGTCAACACGTCGTTCGCCTCCCGGAGTTGCCCGGAAGTACGGCGGCGATCCGCTCCAGTACGGCGGCGTCCCCGGCGTACGGGTGGTGCGCCCGGGGCCAGTTGACCACCAGGTCGGTGAACCCGAGGTCGGCGAGGAGGCCCGTCGCGTCCTCGAAGGCGGCCGGGGAGTCGAGGACGCCGCCGACCGTCGCGCCGGTGTGCAGCAGCCGGCGCAGCGTCCCAGGGTCCCGCCCGGCCTCCGCGCAGGCCTCGTCCAGCGCGGTCCGCTGCCGGGCGAGCAGCGGCAGCGCCTCGCGGTACGGCAGGGCGTCGAACCGGCCGGGCGTGCCGTTGGTGATCCAGATGTCGGCGTACCCGGCGGCCAGCCGCATCGCCCGCGGGCCCCCGGCGGCCACCGCGAGGGGGACCCGGGGCCGCCGGACGCAGCCGGGACGCATCCGGGCGCCGTGCGCGCCGTAGTAACGGCCGCTGTGGTCGGTGACCGGCCGGCGCAGCAGCAGGTCGGTGAGGTGGACGAACTCGGCGAAGCGGTCGGCCCGTTCGGCCGCGGGGCGGCCCCGGCCGGTCAGCACGGTGCCGTCGTGGCCGCCCGCGCCCGCGCCGAGCCCGCAGACCATCCGGCCGCCGGAGATGTCGTCGATCGTCATGACCTCCTTGGCGAAGGGGACGGGGTGGCGGAACTCGGGTGTGGCGACCAGCGTGCCCAGCTCGATCCGCGAGGTGACGGCGGCTGCGGCGGCCAGGGTCGGCAGACAGCCGAACCAGGGTTCGTCGCGCAGCCACCGCCAGCTCAGGTGGTCGTGCGTCCAGGCGTGGTCGAAGCCCAACTCCTCGGCCCGGAGCCATCGTTCGCGGGCCTCGGGCCAGCGGTGCTCGGGGAGGATCACGATGCCGACGCGCATGACCGCCCCTCCCGCGGGCGCACGGTGGCCGCGGACCCGGCCGTGCCGGCGGTCGGACGCACGACCGGACTCACGACCGGGCCCACGGCCGGACGCACGACCGGGCCCACGACCGGGCTCACGACCGTGCCGGCGGTCGGACGCACGACCGGACTCACGACCGGACGCACGACCGGGCTCACGGCCGGACGCCGGTGACGAGCCCGTGTTCGTACGGGAGGTCCGCGACGGTTCCGACGTCCACGAACCCGGCCCGGCCGAGCCAGCGTTCGTAGTCGTCCGCCGGGTAGGCCATCCCCTGGCCGGTGGCCAGCACGTTGAGGTAGAGCGAGAGCCGTGCGCCGTAGAGGCCGCGCTGCTCGTCGTCGGCCGCGTGGTACCCGTACACCGCGACCCTCCCGCCGGGCGGCAGGGCGTCGAAGGCCTTGGTCAGCAGGGCCAGGATCTGGTCGCCGTCGAAGACCTCCAGGCAGTGGCTGAAGAGCACGCACTGCGCGTCGCGCGGGAACGGGTCGAGGAAGATGTCGCCGGGGTGCAGCGCGACCCGGTCGGCGAGCGGCCCGGCCATCCGGCGGCTGCCGATCTCGGCGACGCCCGGCACGTCGAAGACGGTGAACCGCACGCCGGGGTGGGCGGCGGCCAGCGCCTTGGCGGTGGTGCCGTCGCCGCCGCCGACGTCCAGGACGTGCTCGACGCCGGCCAGGTCCAGGTGGTCGACGATCCCGCTCATCGACCGCAGGGTGAACGCGGTCATCGAGCGGTGCAGCACCTCCTGCAGCTCGGGGCGGTGCTCCAGCCGCTGGTAGAGGGTGGGTTCGGAGCCGGGGTACGCGGCGAGCGCGGTGTTCTCGCCGCTGCGCAGGGCCTCGGTGAGGTGTGCGAACGCCGGGTAGTAGATCCGCTGCCAGCCGGCCAGGATGTCCCCCCAGTCGTCCTCGCCGCCGGACGCGAAGAAGTCCTCGGCGACCGGGGTGTTCCGGTACGCGCCGCCGTCGCGCCGGATCAGCTCGGTGGTGCACAGCGCGAACAGCAGTACCCGCAGCTGGTGCGCGGGCAGGCCGAGGGCGGCCCGGACCTCGTCGAAGGAGGACTTCGGGTGCCGCGACAGGTGCGTGAAGACGCCCAGCTCCGCGCCGGCGACGACGGCGTTGAACAGTGCGGGGCCGTTGGCGATCAGGTGGAAGCGCTCCAGCACCCGGTCCCGGTCGTCGGTGCCGTGCGCAGCGCAGGTGTCCCGGGCATCCCCGGTGTCGTGGGGGTCGCGGGTACCGTGGGGGTCGTGGGGGTCTCGGGTGCCGGTCATCCGAGGTAGTCCTCCGGCCCGCCGTCGCGCACGGTGTCGAGGGTGAAGCAGTGGAACCCGCCGCCGAACAGTCGGCGGTGGCGGTGCACCACCGGGACGACGGTGAAGCGGGCCCGTTCCAGGGTGCGGATCAGCTCCGGGCAGGCGGCGTTGACCAGGACGGTCTCCTCGTCCACCGAGAGCACGTTGAGGTCGATGTACTTGCTGGTGAGGATCAGGTCGTCGTCCTCGTACTGCGGGAAGTTGTTCACCTCCGGCACCGGCGGGACGATCAGGTCCCAGGTGCGCAGCGGCTCGGGCAGCAACTCGGCGACCTGCTCGTTGCGCACCAGCAGCGTGCCGGGCCGCAGCGCGAGCACCATGCTGTCGATGTGGCTGTCGCTGAGCCGGTGGACGCGGTGGAAGCGGAACCGGCCCTCGAAGTGGCGCTCCAGCCAGTCGACGGCGAGGGCGTGGTTGGCGGTGGAGACGTTGACGACCACGTCGCGGCCGAGCCGCAGGCACTGCGCGCCGTCGAACATCATCTCGAAGCCGACGTCGTACGGGGAGGACCGCGGGTTCCGGACCGGCTCGGTCGGGCCGCCGGCCGAGCTGTCGGCGTAGGACGGGTCGAAGGAGGCGTCCGTCATCAGCGGGCGCGGCATGACCGTCCAGCGGGCGCCCGAGGCGAAGTACTCGGCGAACACCGGGGTGAGCAGCTGGGTCTCGAAGTAGCGGGAGCGGATCATCGGCGGCGTCTCGACGATCTCGTCGCCGAGCACCAGGGTGTTGTCCCGCAGGTTGAGCGGCGGTACGACGGCGGCCGACCACGCCGGGGTGCGCACCTCGACGGTGGCCTTGTCCAGCGGCAGCGGGCGCAGCACCTTCACGCCGAGGGAGCGCAGGGTGGCGGCGATGCCCTCGATGTCCTCGGTGAGCTCGTCGACGTAGCGCTGCTTGATCGGCGACTGGCCGGTGCGGCTGTCGGCTCCACCGGCCCCGACAGCCCCACCGGCCCCGCCGGCGCCGTCACCGGCGGGCCGGTCGTCGGCTCCCGGGGCGGTGAGCCGGGGGTAGTACCACTCGGAACGGACCAGGTTGTCGTGGTGGAAGAGGTCGAAGGAGAGCTCGCGCTCGTGCGAGGTGTAGTTCTCGGCCGAGCCGACGACCACCTCGCGCAGCCTCGACCACTCGTCGTAGCTGTTCAGCGGTGCCATGGTTGATCCTCCGTCGGGTGCGGCGTCAGGCCGCGGTGGGCAGGAACAGGGACTCGACCCGCTCGCGGACGGCCTCGGCGGCCTCGAAGTCCTCGGCGATCGCACAGAACCGCACGGTGCCGTCGGCGTGGCTGAACGCCTTCACCAGGACGACGCCGGTGCGCGTGGTCCGGTCGTAGGCGAGGCCGGCCTCGGCGAGCTTGTCGGCGGCGGCCCGGAACGAGGGCACCGGCCACCTGCAGTACTCCACGAGCACCCGGCTGTCGGCGTAGTCCGGGCCGACCAGCTGGCGGCCGATGACGGTGTAGATGTGCGTGGAGCCGGTGATCCGCCCGTTGTACTCGGTGAACATCACCTCGCCGTCGGCGGTCACGATGGCGTCGGCGCAGAACTGGCCGCGGAAGCCCATCATCCGCAGCGCCTCGCACAACCGGCCGCCGGCGGCGACCAGTTCGGGCAGCGCGCGGGGCGGCAGCGCGGGGGAGGGGATGACCTGGGCGTTGGCGACCGGCGCGGAGAGCATCTCGCCGTGCTCGGAGAAGACCGGGCCGTCGTCGGTGATGACGAACTCCACGAAGATGCCGCGGCTGTCGGGGACGTAGCGCTCTACCACGGCCGGGTAGCGGCTGCCGTTGGTGGCCCAGTCCCAGCGCTCGTCCAGGTAGGCGCGGATCGCGGCGCGGTCGGGGAGGACGAGGACCCGCTCGGCACCGACCGGGCGGTAGCCGTCGACGGGGCTGACGATCTCGTTGCCCAGGCCGCCGCAGGAGTAGTCGCGCTTGACCATCGCCGGGTGGCCCTTGGCGAACAGGCCGGCGATGACCTCCTCCGCGTCGACCCTGTTGGTGCAGACCCCGCCCTCCGGCAGCGGCACGCCGGACCCGGCCGCGACGGCGCGGAAGACCGCCTTGCTGTTGAGGAGCATCCCGCCGCCCTGGCCGACGAAGGCGTGGCCCGGGACGGCCTCCAGGAAGCCGAGCGCGCGGCCCAGTTCGACCACCGAGGCCTCCGGCGTCAGCGGGACGACGGCCTCCACCGGCCGGTCGGCGATGGCCTTGGCGAGGTCCTCGCGGAACCCGGGGTTCGCCAGCCGGTCGGCGGTGAGCAGGTCGGTCCCGGCGGCGCCGGGAGGCGGCACCAGCACCTGGAAGGCGGAGCGCGGGGTGCCGGTCAGGGCGGTGATGTAGTCGACCAGCTCCTCCTCCGGCTCCTGCGGCAGGACGACGATGTCGTCCGGCTGCGCGAACCAGATGAGCAGTTGGGCGGAGGCGGCGGCCGTCTTCAGGTGCGCCTGCGGCAGTAGCACCGGGTCGCCGGCGAGTTCGTCGGTGAAGCAGTTGCCGATCAGCAGCCGGGGCATGGCGGTCTTCCTTCCGGGGAGGTACGTGCGGGACGTGTGCGGCGGGAGAGAGACACGGGCGGGACGCGGGCGGGAGGAGCGGTGCAGGGCGCTGTGCTTCCGGGGGAGACGGGCCGGGGCAGTGGGACGTGGCCCGTGGGCCCGGGGGACTACGGACGGACGTAGACGCCCTGCTCCTCGTACGCCCGGATCCGGGCGCGGTCGCGGTCGACCGTGGCGAGCGACGGCGCGGCGAGGTAGACGTAGCCGGGGACGGTGGCCAGGTCGACGGTCTGCGGCACGGGCTGCCCGGTGGCGAGCGGTGCGCTGAGTTCCACGAAGGACTCCAGTGCGCGGTAGTGCTCCTGCCAGGCGTCCGAACCGGCCACTCCGGCCCGGTGGTTGGACAGGTAGACCTGGCGCAGCTCGTGCGACCAGCGCAGGTCCTCGTCCGGGAAGGCCGCGAAGGCCGCCGGGTCGGTCAGGGCGAGGGCGTACAGGTGGACGTGGGACGTGCCGAGGTACTTCTCGTGCACCCAGGGGTGGATGGAGCCCATCAGCCGGGCGCCGGTCTCGATCAGCACCGGTCCGGCCGGGGTGAGCATCACCTCGCTGTGCGCGGCGCCGTGGGCGATGCCGAGCGCGGTGACGGCCTCCTTGGTGTACGCCACCACCTCCTCGCCCCGCGGGTCGGAGCGCGGGACCGGCTCGTGGTAGTCGTACACCGGCGAGCCGTGCGGGCCCTTGTCCTTGGCACACCTGAGGATCTCGGCGACCTTGTGCACGCCGTCCCGGGAGACGGTGTTGACGATGTACTCGTCGCCCTCCAGGTAGTCCTGGACGAGCACCGCCCGGTTGGGCGCGCCGATGAAGTTCGGCCGGCCGAGGACGTCCCCGGCGGCCTCGCGGACCTCCGTCGCGGTGCCGCAGATCCGCACGCCGTCGGTCGCGGCGCTGGCGAGCGGCTTGACCACGACGGTCGTGCCGCCGTTGGCCGTGAACCAGGCCGCCGCACCGTCGGCGGTGGTGGCGAGCGTGCCGGAGGGGGCGGCCAGCCCGGCCGCGCGCAACAGTTCCGCCATCCGCGCCTTGTCCCGCCTGGCGGGCGCGGTGCGGACGTCGTTGCCGGGCAGGCCGAGCCGGTGGCCCAGGGTGTCGGCGAGGACCACCCCGGACTCGCCGCCCGCGATCACCCGGTCCACCGCCAGCCGGCGCAGCGCCGCCACCGCCTCGTCCTCCGGCAGGTGGCCGAGGTCGACGGCGTAGGCGCCGGGGTCGAAGCCGCGGGTGTAGGAGTCCCGGAACGCCGGCTGGGTGCGCAGGTGGACGCAGTCCACGGCGTGCTCGGCGAGCTGCCGCACCAGGATCCGGGAGGTGGAGAAGCCGTCCACTACGGCGACGCGCATGCGGGCTCCTCCTACGCGGGCGGTGCGGGGCGGTCCGCCGTCACCGGGCGGATGTTCTGGTTGTGGTGCAGCACGTTGTGCGGGTCGTACGTCTCCTTCACGGCGGCCAGCCGCCGGTAGCGGGCGTCCCCGTAGACCTCCCGCACCTTGTCGGCGCGCTCGTCCACCAGGTAGTTGACGTAGCCGCCGGTGTGGCTCCACGGGTCGAGCCGTTCCACGGAGCGCCTGGTCCACGCGATGTTCCCGGCGTCCTCCTGCGGCCCGGTCCACTGGGCGGAGACGGTGTGGATGAACGGCGCGTCCCGGTTGGGGAAGGCGCTGTCCTCGTCGGGGACGTCGGCGATCGCGCCGCGCAGGTACTCGAAGTTGATCGAGGACAGCGGGGAGGGCATCGCGGCCAGCGAGTCGGCCATTTCGACGGTGGCCTGCGGCGGGATGTCGGTGAGGTAGCGGGTCTTGGTGAAGTAGCGGTTGCCGTCCGGCCGTTCGTGGTCGCCGCCGCTCTGCAGCCGCCGGTGGGAGAGCTCTCCGCCGGTCGAGGCGGCGGGGCGCAGCGCGGCGAACAGCGGTTCGGAGGCGGCCTGGGGGGGGGGGGGGGGGCGCGCCCCCCCCCCCCGCCCCGGGGGGGGGGGGGGCGGGCCGCGCGCGGCGGCGCGCCGCGCGGGCGGGTGGCAGCCGCGCCGGCGCGGGGGGGGGGGGCCCCCCGCGCCCCAACCCGGGGCCGGGCGCCCCCCCCCGCCCCCCCGCCCCCCCCCCACCACACCGCCGTCAGGTAGAGGGCGGGCCGGCCGCGCAGCTCTTCGGGCAGCCAGGTCTCGTGACCTCCGTACTGGCCCGCGACCTTGAGCGCGCCGGCCACGTGCAGGTCCGCCGAGAGCTCGCCCGAGAACGCCCGGTAGTGGGCCAACGCCGTTTCGGCGTCCGCGAGTTCGTACACCGCAGTGCGGCGGTGCACCGGGACGGCCGGCCGCAGCCGCAGTGTGAACCGGGTGACGATGCCGAAGTTCCCGCCGCCGCCGCGCAGTGCCCACAGCAGCTCGTGGTGGTCCCGCTCGGTCGCCTCGACCACCGAGCCGTCGGCCAGCACGACCTGGGCGGCCAGCAGGTGGTCGCAGGTCAGGCCCCAGCGGCGGCTGAGCCAGCCGTACCCGCCGCCGAGCGTGAGCCCGGCCAGGCCGGTGCGCGAGATGATGCCGGTGGGGCAGACCAGCCGGTGCGGCTCGGTCGCCGCGTCGAGGTCGCCGAGCAGGCAGCCGCCCTGCGCCCGGGCGGTCCGGGCGGCCGGGTCGACCTCGATACCGCGCATCGGGGACAGGTCGATCAGCACGGCGCCGTCGGCCACCGCCGTCCCGGCCACGTTGTGCCCGCCGCCGCGCACCGTCACCGGCAGGCCCGCCCCGGCGGCGAAGCGCAGGCCCCGGCGGACGTCGGCGACCGAGCGGCAGCGGACGATGTGCGCCGGACGGCGGTCGTGCATGCCGTTCCAGACCCGTCGGGCCTGCTCGTAGCCGGGGTTGCCGGGGCGCAGCCAGGTGCCGTCCAGGGCGGGCACGGTGCGGCGCGGGCGCGTGGCGCGTCCGGTGTGCGCGGTCATCGCAGGGTCACCCCGCCCCAGTCGAAGTCGATCTCGTCCAGCGCGCCCAGATCGGTGCAGAGGCGGTGCAGCGCGCTGTAGTCCTGGACGAGCATGGTGCGTCCCTGGTCCTGTTCGACGTCGCGCATCATCTGCTCGCCGCCCGCCACGCCGACCAGTCGGACCACCCGGCGCCAGGTGGTGAAGTCGTTGGCGCCGAACGCGCGCATGCCGTCGCCCACGGCGTCCAGGAAGTAGGCCCGGCGTTCGGTGTCCAGTCCTGCGCAGACCTCCTTGGCGACCTCCGCGGAGATCGAGGAGTGGCAGTACTCGTCGCGGTTGTGCAGGGTCGCGGTGACCCGGTTCACCGGCTGCACGCGGGGGTCGTCGGCGATCAGGCCGAGGTAGGCGTTGATGGACAGCTCCGACACGGTGGCGAAGGCCAGCGTGGTCAGTTCCCGCTGCCAGCGGTGCCCGGCGCCGCTCAGCCGTTCGGCGTGCCGGCGGGCCTTGCGCGCCAACGGCAGTTCGGCCTCCGGGAGGTGCCAGCCGCGCCGGCGCCTGGTCACCGCACTGGCGTTGAGGTGCATGAGGGTGTGGTACTGCTCGTCCACCATGGCCTGGGTCGCGGCCAGGACGGAGGTCTCGGACAGCCCGGTGCCGAAGGCGTCCCGGGCGATCAGCTCGAAGCCCGGGTTCACCACCCGCTGCTCGTTGTCCATCACGTTCTTGTTGAACGCCACCCAGGCCCAGGCGAGCAGCCGGGCCCGCTGCTCCTCGTCGAGCGCGAGGTAGGCGGGGTGGTCGTGGAAGGGCAGCAGGTGTTCGGGGTAGTCCGGCCGCGCGGGCTCGAACAGCTCGTCCAGGTCGGGTTCGTCGCGCTTGACGGTGGCCCGCCGGGCCCAGTTGCCGGCCAGCCGGGCGATGACGGCGTTCTCGACGGGGTCGGCCGGGTCGTGCTCCGGCAGGTGCGGGGCCGGGCCCGGGTGCGGGTGCCGCGGCGGGTGCGCGTACGGCTGTGGCTGTGGGTGGCCGGGGTCGGCGGCCGGAAGGTGGGCCATGGCGTGCGTCCTCTCGGGGAGCCTCCTGGGGGACCGCTGGCGTACCGCGGACGCTTCACCAGGTGCCGGCGAGTACGGCCTTCTCGTACGCCTCGCCGTAACGCCGGTCGGGCCAGGCGTTGTAGGCGAGCAGGAAGAGGTCCCGGTGCCCCTCCTGGCCGCGCGGCGCGGCGATGTCGGTGGCGTAGTGCCGCATCCTCCGGTCGTCGAGGACGACGGCCTCCCCGGGCTGCAGTACCGTCCGCGCGAAGGGCTCGTCGTCGTCCATCGGCATCAACTGGGTCTCGCCGCCGGTGATGTTGGCCCGGCCGATCACGGCGATCACGCTGAAGGTGTGCCCGTCCTGATGCGGTCCTTCCGGCACCGAGACGCCGCGGGTGCTGTCGTCCGAGACGATGCGCCACTGGTGCACGTCGACCTGCCAGGCGGTGGCGGTGTCCAGCGGCACTTCCTCCGCGCCGGCCCGCACCAGGGGGGCGGGGTCGATCCGCAGCGGTTCGAAGTCGCGCAGCTGCCCGCCGGTGACGCCGTTGAACTGGGTCGCCTGGCAGAACGGGCGGTGCGGCAGCAGCTCCAACTGCCAGCCGCCGCCGCTGTCGTGGGCGATCCGGTACTGGGAGAACCGGCGGTGACGGAACTTGCCGTCGCAGTACCGGTCGAGAGGGAGGGTCGGGAACTCCCGGAGGACGGAGGCGTCCAGCTCCGGGACGGAGAAGAACTGGTAGTGCCGATCGTTGAGCGCCATGCGAAAGCCAGCCATTCTGTGGGGTGTCAGTCGACGCAATGGAGGCCACGAGGGGAGACGCAGGCACACCGGACCCCGAACCGGGCACCGGCCCGGTCGGACGGATCGCTCCTGCGATGACCATCGTCATTCGCGGTGACCGCGGCGTTCAAGCGATCCGGGCTTCCGGATCCGGCATGACGTGATCCGGACACGCCGGGTACGAAGAAGTGGGTGCCCGGCCCGGGGCGACCCGGGGCGGGACGGGGCGCCGCCCGCAGGACGGGCGGTGGCCCCGTCGAACCGGGCGGGTGCCCGCTCCTCGGCGCCCGCCCGCTGCGTGCTGCCGGCCTGCTCCTCGGCGACGTTGCTCCTCGGCGACGTCCGCTACGGCGATGGTGCTACTCGGAGACGTCCGGTGCGTCGCTGAGCCCCAGGCGCAGGTGCTCGATGTGGTAGACGGCCTGGTCGAGCAGCGCGGCGACGTGGTTGTCGTAGAGCGCGTAGACGACCGAGCGCCCCTGGCGGTGCCCGACCACCAGGCCGAGGTTGCGGAGCAGGCGCAGCTGGTGGGAGCAGGCGGACTGCTCCATCCCGACCTCGGTGGCGAGTTCGGTGGCGGCGCAGGGGCCTTCGCGCAGGCGGGAGAGGATCAGCAGGCGGGAGGGGGTGGCCAGGGCCTGGAGGGTGGTGGCCACCCGGGCAGCGCTGACGGCGTCCAGGCGCGTGTGCGGGACGGCGGTGGCGGGGGCGGCTCCATGACCCATGGCGCCAATACTACAACTCATACATGAAGGGGCGTTCATATGTTCATGTATGGTGGATGGGTCGTTGGCCGCGCCCTGCCCTGAAGGTCCTCTCCGCCATGTCCTCCACCACCCTGACCGAACGCCCCGCACCCCCGGCCGCCCCGCGTCCGGACACCGCGCCCCGGCGGCGCACCCGGGTGCTCTCGCTGCCCGAGGCCCGCTGGGCCGCCGCCGCGACGGTGCTGTTCCTGATCGCCCTGCCGCTCCGACCGGCCGGTGCCCCCGCCTGGGCCTGGGGCCCGCTGTACGCGCTGGCGTACGCGACCGGCGGCTGGGAGCCCGCCTGGGCGGGCCTTCGGGCGTTGCGCGAGAAGACGCTCGACGTCGACCTGCTGATGATCGTCGCCGCGCTCGGCGCCGCCGCCGTCGGGCAGGTCATGGACGGCGCGCTGCTGATCGTCATCTTCGCCACCTCCGGCGCCCTGGAGGCCGTGGCCACCGCCCGGACCGCCGACTCGGTGCGCGGGCTGCTCGACCTCGCCCCCACCACGGCGACCCGGCTGCTGGATGGGGGCACCTCCCGGCCGGAGGCGGGGGGAGGCACCGAGGAGACCGTGCCGACCGGGCAACTGGCCGTCGGCGACACCGTCCTCGTGCGGCCGGGCGAGCGGATCGGTGCCGACGGACGGGTCCTGGACGGGGCGAGCGACGTCGACCAGGCCACCATCACCGGAGAGCCCCTCCCGGTCGCCAAGGCGGCCGGCGACGAGGTGTTCGCCGGCACCCTCAACGGCACCGGCGTGCTGCGGGTGAAGGTCGAACGCGACGCCTCCGACTTCGTGATCGCGCGGATCGTGACGATGGTCGAGGAGGCCTCCGAGACCAAGGCGCCCACCCAGCTGTTCATCGAGAAGGTCGAACAGCGCTACTCGATCGGCATGGTGGCCGCGACCCTCGCCGTCTTCGCCGTGCCGCTCGCCCTCGGCGCCGCGTTCACCGGCTCGCTGCTGCGGGCGATGACCTTCATGATCGTCGCCTCCCCGTGCGCCGTCGTCCTGGCCACCATGCCGCCGCTGCTCTCCGCGATCGCCAACGCCGGACGGCACGGCGTGCTGGTCAAGTCCGCCGTCGTGATGGAGCGCCTCGGGCAGGCCGACGCCGTCGCCCTCGACAAGACCGGCACCCTGACCGAGGGCACACCCCGGGTCAGCGAGATCCACGCGCTGAGCGGCTCGGGCCTCTCCGATGACGGGCTGCTCGCGCTCGCGGCCGCCGCCGAGCACGCCAGTGAGCACCCGCTCGCCCGTGCCGTCGTGGACGCCGCCCGCAGCCGGGGCGTCACCCCGACCCCCGCCGAGGACTTCGCCTCCGTCCCCGGGGCCGGTGTCACCGCCACCGTCGGCGGCCGGGTCGTCGCCGTCGGCGCGCCCGTGCGGCTGGTCAACGGCCGGACGGACGCCGCCTCGACCGAAGCGGCCGGGCTGGCCGCCGCCCTGGAGGAGGCCGGACGCACCGCCGCCCTGGTCGAGGTGGACGGCGTGCCGGTCGGCGTGCTCGGCCTCGCCGACCGGCTGCGCCCGGACGCCGCCGCCACCGTCGCCGGACTGACCCGGCTCACCGGCCGCGCGCCGGTGCTGCTCACCGGCGACAACCCGGGTGCCGCCGCCCGGGTGGCCGCCGAGGTCGGCATCGCCGAGGTGCGTGCCGGACTGCTGCCGAGGGAGAAGGTCGCCGCCGTCCGGGAGCAGGAGACGGCCGGACGGAAGGTGCTGGTGGTCGGCGACGGCGTCAACGACGCGCCCGCGCTGGCCGCCGCGCACACCGGCGTCGCGATGGGGCGGGCCGGCTCCGACCTGGCCCTGGAGACCGCCGACGCGGTCGTGGTGCGCGACGAACTCGCCACCGTCCCGGCCGTGGTGGCGCTCTCCCGGCGGGCGCGCTCCCTCGTCGTGCAGAACCTGGTGATCGCCTCGGTGTTCATCTCGGTCCTCGTCGTCTGGGACCTGACAGCCACTCTGCCGCTGCCGCTCGGCGTGCTCGGCCACGAGGGCTCGACCGTCCTCGTCGGCCTCAACGGGCTGCGACTGCTGCGCGAGGCGGCGTGGACCGACGCCCGTGCGGCGGGCGGGAGCTGAGCGGCCGGGCTCGGAGCCCGGCGACGGCGCCGACGCGCGACCGTGACGGCGGCCCGCAGCGGACCCCGGAGCAAGCGGCGGGGCGCAGCAGGCGGTCAGGTGGCCGGCGATGGCGGCTGCCGGTGGTGGTCGGCAGCGGGGCCAGGACGTCATGGGACGCTCCGGGGCGGCGGATCGGACCCGTGCCAGGCCTTCCGCCCGCACGTTCGCAGCCGGTCCGGCCGTGGGGCCTCGCCCCGGCGGGGGTTACTCGTTCTCGGTGGAGGTGGAGGTGGAGGCCGAGCCGGTGCCCGCGGCGGAGGAGGACGCGGTAGCTGTGGCCTCCGGGGCGCCGGTGGCCGGTTCCTGGGCCTGGGCCGGGTCCTGGGCCGGTTCCTGGGCCGGGGACTCCATCGCGGTCATCCGCGGGAGCAGGAACAGCACGGCGACCAGGAGGACGAGGAGCAGGGTGCCGCCGACGACGAGCGGGGTCCGGATGTTGGTGACGGAGGCGATCCAGCCGCTGAGGGCGGCGCCGGTCATGATGCCGAGTCGGCTCAGCAGCATGTAGCAGCTGTTGACCCGGCCGAGCAGTTCCTTCGGGACGGCCTGCTGGCGCAGCGAGACCGCCTGGATGTTCCAGGTGACGATGCCGAAGCCGATGACGCCGTACAGCGCGGCGACCTCGAACACCGAGGTGCTGAACGCCATCAGGATCAGCGAGACGCCCATCAGCAGGAAGGAGAGGGCGATCCGGGTGCCGCGGCTGAGCAGCCGGCTGAGCCGGCCGGCCAGGGTGCTCGCGGCGGTGCCGCCGATCGCACCGGCGGCGAGGACGATGCCGTAGGAGGCGGCGGGGGCCTTCACGACCTTCGTGACCATCAGGACCATCATGGTGGTGCCCATGAAGCAGGTCAGCGCGCCGAGGGTGGAGAGGACGGCGAGCATCCGCACCTCGCGGTGGCGGAACAGCCAGTTGACGCCCTCGCGGATCTCGGTGAGCACCGGGCGGCCGGCCCGGGCGCGGGCGGCGGTGGAGCGGCCGGTCGCGGCGACCAGGACGGCGGCGAGCGCGAAGGAGACGCCGTCGACGGTGAACGGGAACCCGGCGGCCACGGCGAACAGGGCCGATCCGAGCAGCGGGCCGATGAGGTTCCCGCCGACGAGCATGTTGGCCTGCATCCGGCCGTTGGCCGCGTCGAGCTGGTCGGGGCGGACCAGCTCGGGGACGGCCGAGGTGGCGGCGTTGGAGAAGACCGTCTCGCCGCAGCCGAGCAGGAAGGCCAGGGCGGCGAGCGCGAGCAGTGGCGGGTCGGCGAAGAAGACCCAGCAGGCGAAGCCCAGGACGACGACGGCGCGCAGGGCGTCGATGGTCCACATCAGCCGTCGCCGGTCGGACCGGTCGGCGAGCACGCCGCCGTACAGTGACATCACCAGGAAGGGCAGCGAGGCGGCGACCGAGACCACCGAGACCGCGCTCGGCGACTCCGAGACCGCCACCGCGAGCAGCGGCAGGGCCGAGTCCCGCATGCCGTCGCCGACCGAGGAGATCGCCGAGGCGGACCACAGCAAGGTGAACTTCCGGCCCAGCTGCGGACGGCTTTTGGATGGCTTCTCGGCCAGGTCTGCTGCGGTCACCGACGCAGTATGTCATGTCCGCGGAGGAACGTTCGGGCGGAATCCGAACTGCCCCGGCTGTCCCGAACTGGGCGTGTCGGCAAGGAAGTCGGGGTCGTCCCGAGCTGTCCGGACTGTCCTGCGGGTTTGCGAACTCTTGACGGGTTTCCCGGCCGGCCGAGCCCGGAGGCGCCCTTGACCGGGGTCGTCGGACCGCCCGCCGGAACAAGGCCCGGAACCACCGGCCGGGCCCGCTCCTCGGGCACCCGTCCGGCGAGCAGCCGGCCGGCCACCGCGCCGCCCGCGAGCGCGCGCCCACCGGGCACCGGGTGGACGCGCCCGGCAGCGCTCTCAGGGCGCGGCCGGTCCGGGCCTCGGGACGGCGGCGACGGACTCGGGGAGCGGGTAGGCGGCGGGGTCGACCGGCCCCGGGAGGTCGGTGGCGGGGCGGGCGGGGGCGTTCGGGTCGGGCAGCGACGGCTGGGCGGGCGGGGCCGGGACCTGGCTGAAGGGGACACCGGGCGGCGCCTGGACCGCGGTGGTGCGGCCGGCGGGCACCGGGCCGCGGGCCTGGATTCCGCAGCCGGCGGCGGCCTCCAGGTTCTCCGGGCTCTGCACGGTAGGTTGGTTGCCGCTGAAGCAGTTGTTCGGGTCGACGGAGGCCATGGCGAGGTCGGTGCCGTTGCCGGTGACGCGGTTGCCCTCGACGCGGTTGCCGCTCGCCGGGTGGCCGGGCGGGTCGGTGATGACGATGCCGACGGCGCGGTTGCCCTGCACGAGGTTGCGCTGCACCTGGTTCGCCGTGCCGCCGCCGATGCCGATGCCGATGCCGTAACCGCCGTCGGCCTGTTCGGGGGTGTCGGCGGCGTTGTTGTCGGTGACGGCGTTGCCCGCGATGACGGCGCCGTGCTGCGGGGCGAGGGCCTCCAGGTCGTTGGAGTTGACGGTGACGCCGACCCGGTTGCCGGTGACGCGGTTGCCGACGATCGTCAACCCGTCGGAGGCGTTGGTGAGTTCGATGCCGACGGCGTTGCGCTCGACGGTGTTGCCGCGCACCAGGGTGTCGCAGGGCTTGCACTGGCCGACGTAGATGCCGGAGTCGGCCTGCCCGGAGGCGTACGAGTCCTCGATGACGCCGCCGCGCGCGTCGAAGGCGTAGATGCCGTACAGGCCGTTGTCGTAGGCGGTGACGTTGCTCGCGCGGAAGCCCTGGACGACGGGGAAACGGGCGGTGTCCAGCGGGTCGTAGGCGGAGCCGCCGGCGCCGTGCTGCTGCAGCTTCTCGTCGGTGACGCCGGTGAACAGCACGCCGTTGGCCAGGTAGCCGTGGACGGTGAGGTTCTCGACCACCGAGCCGGGGCCGGTGACGGTGATGCCGTTGACGAGGCGCACGCCGCCGTCGAGGACGACGGTGTTGCGGTCGGTGCCGCGCAGCACGATCCGCGGCTTGGTGACCCGGACGCTCTCCCGGTAGGTCCCCGGGGCGACCAGCACCGTGTCACCCTCGCGGGCCACGTCCACGGCCTGCTGGACGGTCGGGAAGTCCTGGGGGACTCGAACGACCGTGCCGTCCGGGTGCTTCGCGTCGGACGAGGCCGAACCGGTGGACGAACAGCCGGAGACGACGAGCGCGGCGGCGGTGAGCAGGGCGGGGACGATCTTCCGGAACGCCTTTCCCGGTGACGGTGGCGTGGCGGTGTCGAATTGACGTGTCATCACAAGTTGCATAAGGCGTGTTCTATCGTCTCCAATGTCGCCCATGCATGCCGAAACCGGAAAGGCGCAGGACCGACCACGAACTGTCGCGAGCGGTCCGGACCGGAGGGCCCTGCTCGCGGGCGGCGCGGTGCTGGCCGCCGGCGTCGGTGCCGGGATCACCGCGCTGGCCCGCGGCGGTGACGGCCGCCGGGCCGCGGCGCCGCCGCCCGAGCCGTCGGTCCCCTTCCGCGGCGAACGGCAGGCCGGGGTGACGGCCCCGCAGCAGCCGGCCACCCAGCTGGTCGCCCTCGACCTGGCGCCGGCCGTCATCTCCGACGGCCGGACCGCACTGCGCGGCCTGCTGGGGGAGTTGACCCGGGTGCTCGCCGCCGCGGCCGGCGGCACGTCGGCGGACGGGCGGCTGCAGGGCGGCGAACCGGCCCGGCTCACCGGCCTGGTGGGGGTCGGTCCGGGGCTCGCGGGCCGGCTGGGGCTGGACGTTCCGGCGCCGGTCCTGGCGGAGCTGCCGGCCTTCCCGGGGGACCGGCTCGACCCGGCGCGCGGCGGCGGCGACCTGCTGGTGCAGCTGTGCGCGGCGGACCGCTGGCCGCTGTCCGTCGTCGCCGAGCAGGTCGGTGCGGTGGCCGTCGCCGCGGGCGCGTCGGTGCGGTGGACGCAGTCCGGCTTCCTGCCCAGGACGGCCGCGGGCGTCACCCCGAGGAACCTGTTCGGTTTCAAGGACGGCACGGCGAACCCGGACGAGGAGGCCGCCCGGCAGTGGGTCTGGGGCCCGCCAGGACCGCACGAGCACGGCACGGTCCTGGTCTACCGGCGGATCCGGATGGACACCGGCGCCTTCACCGCGCTCCCCGCCGACCGCAGGGACCTCGCCATGGGGCGCCGGGAGGGCGACGGCGCCCCGCTCACCGGCACGGCGGAGCACGACGAACCGGACATCTACGCGAAGCACCACGACGGCTCGTACGTCATCCCGGCCACTGCCCACGTCCGGCTCTCCAGCCCCCGGTTGGACGGCGGCGCCCGGATGCTGCGCCGCGGCTACAGCTACGACGACGGGCCGGGGGACCGGGGCCTGCTGTTCTGCGCCTTCATGCGGGACCCGGCGCTGTTCACCCGGGTGCAGAACCGGCTGGCCGCGCGGGACGCGCTGAACCCGTTCCTGGAACACACGGCGTCGGCGGTGGTGTACGTCCTGCCGGGGGTCGGGGAGGGCGGGGTACTGGGGGAGGGCTTGTTCGGGTGACGGCACGGCACGCCGTCGGGGCGTGCCGGGGCGTGCTGGTGTCCGAAGCATGCCGGTTCATGCCGGTTCGGGCCGTGCCGCCGCGGTGGGTGCGGTGGCGGCACGGCCCGGCGGTCACCAGTCGACGGGGATGCGGGCCGGGCTGCGGGTGGTGCCGCCGAGCTGCCAGGCGACGTCCGCGACCGGGGTGGTGAGGCGGAGGCCGGGCAGGGCGGTGGCGAGGCGGTGCAGGGACTCGCGCATCTCCAGCCGGACGCGCCAGGCACCGATGCAGTAGTGCGGGCCGGCGCTGAAGGCGAGGGTGGGGGCGGCGAGGGGGAGGCCGAGGTCGGCGTCGAGGCCCTCGGGGTAGACCTCGGGGTCGCGGTTGGCGCTGCCCAGGCTGACGGCGACGACGGAACCGGCCGGGATGGTGGCGCCGCCGAGCTCGATCGGCGCGGTGGCGCGGCGGATGGTGGCCTCGTCGTCGCCGAGCGGGATGAAGTGGAGCAGGCGTTCGGCGGTGCGTTCGGCGGTGTCGGGGTCGGCGAGCCGCGGCCAGTGCTCGGCGCGTTCGCCGAGCAGGTAGACGAGGGCGTTGCCGAGGGCGCCGGCGACGCTCTCGTTGCCGCTGGCGGTGAGTCCGGCGACGAGGTGGACGAGCGATTCCTCGGGGATGCCGCCGTCGTGGTCGGCGGCCCGGACGAGCCGGCTGACCAGGTCGTCGCCGGGCTCGCGGCGGCGGCGCTCGATCAACTCCACGGTGAACGCACCGTATTCGGCGAGGGCGTCGGCGTGATCGGTGGCGGTGGTGCCTGCAGTGGTGCCTGCGGTGGTGGAGGCGTCGGTGCTCGCGGTCCCGCTGCCGGTCGTGTTCCCGGGGGCGGGGGTGCCGTCGGCGGGCTCGTCGCCCTGGGCGAGCAGCGCGAGGGTCCAGCGCTGCAGCCGCTCCTCGTCCAGGCTGTCCGGCCCGTTCCCGTCGAGCCCCATCAGCCGGGTGGTGACGGCGAAGGGCACCGGCCGGGCGAACGCGGTGACCAGGTCGGCGGGGGGTCCGGCGGCGACCAGCGCGTCGACGGACTGCTGGACGGCGGCCGCCACCCAGGGCTGCCAGCCGGCGATGGCACGCGGGGTGAAGGCCCGTTGGACGGTGCCGCGCAGCCGCCGGTGGGCGGGGCCGTCCTGGTTGAACAGGGAGGCCGGGTTGGCGGCCACATCGGCGGTGGCGCCGGCGGTTCCGACGTCGTGCAGGTCGGCGCGGGTGATCCGGGGGTCGCCGAGGACCTGCCGGACGTCCTGGTAGCGGGTGACCAGCCAGGCGGGGGTGCCGTCGGGGAGGGTGGTCGGGTGGGGCGGAAGGGCGGGGGCGACGGGGAGCCGGTGGAGCGGGGGCAGGGCGGTCCGGGTGTCGGCGGCGGAGTCCATGGGTCCCTTCGAGGGTCGGCGGGGCGGCGCGGTGGGCGGGCCGGCTGGTCGACGGGAGGGAGTCCGAGAGTCAAACTGTCATATTTTCATGGGGAATTGGACGCTTGTGACGCTTCTCCCGTTGTGCCCGATGGTATGCCCCGCGCCGGACCGTCGGGCACGAACGGTGCGCCCCGCGCCGGATCGACGGGCACGAACGGTCGGAGTGCGCCCAGGACCGCGCCGATGCAGGCGTCGCGCAGTTCGTCGCGGGTGCAGCTCTCCTCGGTCAGCCAGTCGATGACCAGCACCCGGACGAACACCAGCCAGCTGCGCAGGACCTGCGAGACGGCCCGCCGCGCGGCCTCGTCCGCGAGCGGGAGCACGCCCAGCAGGCGGCCCCGGAGGGCGTCGAGCTCCTCCGAGATGATCGTCTGGATCACCTGGTCCCCGGCCAGGACGCGGTTGGCGGTGAGGACGGCGTGCCGGTTGGCGATGAAGTAGTCCAGGTGGGCGTCCATGCCCTCGACCAACTGCTCGACCAGGGTGTCGGCCGGATCGAACCGGGACTTGGCGAGCAGCTCGTCGGCCGCCTGCCGGTAGACCTCGGCGAACAGGTCGTGCTTGCTCGGGAAGTGACGGTAGAGCAGGGCGCGCGAGACCCCGGCCCGCTCGGCGACCTCCTCCATCAGCACCTCCTCGTACGGGCGGGCGGCGAAGAGCCGGGCGCCGACGGAGAGCAGCTGGGCGCGTCGCTCGGCGGGGGAGAGGCGGCGGCGTCGTTCCTGGACTGGCATGCGCGCCAGGTTACTTGACACGTGTCTACCGGTGGCCGCTAGCTTGGTAGACGCGTGTCAACCAAGGCGTGCGCCATGCGGGCGTACGTGGTGCGGGCGTGCGCCGTGAGCGTGCGCGCGGGTGAGCGTGCGGGTGAACGCGCGCTGCCGAGGGCGTGCTGCTGAGGGCGTGCGTCACACCGACGCGCTCCGACGGGACCGACGACGGGTGGGTAGGGCATGGCCAGGACGCTGCGGGTGCTCGCGTGGACGATGGGGGTCGCCTGCGTGGCGATCGGGTTCCTCCACCTTCTGCTGGGGAACGCCGCGATGCCCGGGGCGGCGGACGCCGGCCCGACGGTCGGCAGCTTCGGCCGCTTCATGGGCGCGGTCTTCGCCGGGTACGGCGTGGCCTGGATCCGGGCCGCCCGGCAGGCGCCGGTGCCCGCCCGGGAGGTGCGGTGGCTGGCGGCGGTGTTCCTGCTGGGCGGCCTCGCGCGGGTGCTGGGCATCGCGGTGGACGGGTGGCCGCACGGCTTCCAGGTGGTGCTGATGGGGATCGAACTCGGGCTGGCGCCGGTCTTCCTGTGGCTCGCCGACGCGGACGAGCGGGCCCGGCCGGACGGGCGCGACGGGCGGGCCCGCCCGGCTGCGTCGGCTCAGGCCACCGGGGCGTAGCCCCCGGGGCGCCCGGCGACGGCGCCCGGGTCGGTGCCGGTGCCGCTGTCGGGGTGGGTGCCGGTGCCGGGGTGAGTGACGGTGCCCGGGTCGGCGGTGGCGCCGGTGAGCGCGACGTAGCCGTCCGGCCGGACCAGGACGACGGCGTCGCCGCGCAGCCCGTACGCCCGGGCGATGTGGCCGTCGGGGTCGAGCACGGCGGCCCGGCGCAGGCCGGTGACGGCGGTCAGGCCCGCCGCCGTGAGCGGGCCGGTGGCGGGCGGGCCCGGGACGGCCCGCGCGCCGGCCTCGGTGGGCAGCCCGGACAGTGCCGGGTGCTCCCCGATGGTCAGCAGGGTGGAGTGCGGGCCGCGCAGGAGGTCGAACAGCCGGGTCGGCGTACCGTCGGCGAGGGTGCAGGGCGCGTCGGGGGCGCGGTCGCCGGCCCGGATGCCGGTGGTGTCGTCGAGGTCGCGGCCGAGCGGCCCGCCCCGGTAGCCGACGGAGAGTCCGGTGAAGTCGGAGCCGGTGGCGGCCGGGTTGACGAACTGGTCGGTCAGCGCGCGGGCGCCGTCGGCGCTGAAGAGCGCCTTGTGCTGGGCGGAGGTGGCGGCGAGGACGGCGCGGGCGACGGGCAGCCGTTCGTCCTGGTAGCTGTCGAGCAGGGTCCCGGGTGCTCCGCGCAGGACGGCGGCCAGCTTCCAGCTCAGGTTGTGCGCGTCCTGGATGCCCGTGTTCATGCCCTGGCCGCCCGCCGCGGAGTGGCAGTGTGCGGCGTCCCCGGCGAGCAGCACCAGGCCGTCGCGGTAGCGCTCGACCATGCGGACCGTCGGCCGCCAGACGGTGGACCAGGTCGGCTCGTGCAGCGTGACCCCCGGCAGTCCGGCGCGTTCGGCGAACAGCCGGCGGAAGGTCTCGGCGGTCGGGGCGGGGATCTCGCCGTGCTCGTCCTGGCCGACGGAGGCGTGCACCGCCCAGGTGGCGTCGGCGGCCATGGGGATCATCGCCAGGGCGCCGACGCCGAGCAGGGGGTCGTTCCAGAGGTGCATGGCACCGGTGTCCAGGCCGTCGACCTCCATCGAGGCCATGAGGAACCGCTCCTCCTCCCAGGTCTCGCCGAGGAAGGGGATGCCCGCGAGCTTGCGGACGGCGCTGCGCCCGCCGTCGCAGCCGACCAGGTAGCGGGCGCCGAGCTGCTCGGTCCGGCCGTCGCGTCGGACGGTCGCGAGCACGCCGTCGGCGTCCTGGGTGTGGTCGACGAGTTCGGTGCCGGTCTCGACGGTGACGCCGAAATCGGCGAGCCGTGCGCGCAGCACCTCCTCGGTGTGGTGCTGGCCGAGCAGCAGCATGCCGGCGTACGGGCGGTCGGGCGTCGGGCGGTTGCCGGGTGCCGCATCGACCTCGCCGAGGAGCCGACTGCCCTCGTACGTACGGACCTTGAGGTCGAGCGTGCCGCGATCGAGGATCGCGTCCACGACGCCGAGGTCGTCGAACACCTCCAGGGTGCGCGGGTTGACGCCCTTGCCGCGGACGCCGCGGTCGCGGAACCGCGGCTCCCGCTCGATGACGCGGCAGGCCACTCCGGCGCGGGCCAGCCCGATGGCGAGTGCGAGGCCCACCGGGCCGGCGCCGACCACCAGGACCTCGGTCGGGTGGGCGGTTCGGTGGGCGGCGGTCGGGTCGGCGGTCGGGTCGGTAGCGGTTGGGTCGCCAGCGGTTGGGTTGGTGCGGGCGGAGGTGCTGTGAACGGTGCGCATGACGGATCTCCCCCTGGCCATCCGGCCATAAGATACGGTGCGTTTCTTCTCTTCGACTGTAGACTGCCACCAATAAGAAACGCAACGTATCTATGGAGCTGGGTGCGGGACGTGCGGGACTCGATGCGGGGCGCGGCAGGCGGCATGGCGGAGGACGTGGCGAAGGGCCGGGTGGAGGGCGTGGCGAAGGGTGCGGCCGAGGACGCCGCAGCGGGCGGCAAGCCGGTGCGGCGGCGCGGCGGTGAACTGGAGCGGGCGATCCTGGACGCCGTCTGGGCCGAACTCGCCGATCACGGCTACGACCGGCTCACCATGGAGGGCGTCGCCGCCCGCGCCCGGACCAGCAAGCCGGTGCTCTACCGCCGCTGGCCGAACCGTGCCGCGCTCGTCATCGCCGCCCTCGGCCGCAACGCCCCCGACTACCAGGAGCCTCCGGACACCGGCGAGTTGCGTGCCGACCTGGCGCTCTTCCTGGGCAGCCTGCTGCACCGCTTCGACGACCTGCCGACGGACGCCGTTCACGGCGTCCTGGTCGACCTGCTGCGCGATCCCGAGTTGCGCGCCGGCTTCACCATCGGACTGACCGCCGTGGGTCCGGTGAGCAGCCTCGGCCTGATGATGCGCCGCGCCGCCGACCGGGGGGAGATCAACCCCGCCCGGATCACCCCGCGGACCGTCTCGCTGCCGCTCGACCTCCTGCGGGACGCGTTCCTGGTGGGCGCGGCCGTGCCGTCCGACCTGGTGGTGGCGGAGGTCCTGGACGAGGTCGTGCTGCCGCTGCTGCAGGCACCGTCGGGGAACTGACGGTTCACCGGTTCCGCTCCGCCCGTTCCCGTGTGCCGGCCTCAGGAATCGGTCTTGATCTTCTTCATGGTCAGGTGGGACTCGACCCGCAGGATGCCGGGCAGGCCGGTGAGCTTGGCGGTGAGGAAGGCGCTGTAGGCGGCGTGGTCCGCGACGGCGACGCGCAGGAAGTAGTCGGGGCGGCCGAACATCCGGCGGAACTCGACGACCTCCTCGTAGGAGGCCAGCGTCTCCTCCAGGGCCTCGATGGTCCTGAGGTCGTTGGCGTAGACCTCGACGTCGACCATGACCTCCAGGCCCTGGCCGAGGGCTTCCGGGTTGATCACGGCGCGGTAGCCGGCGATGACTCCGGCGTCCTCCAGGCGCTTCAGTCGGCGCAGGCACGGCGGCGGCGTCAGGCCGACCCGTTTGGCCAGTTCGACATTGGTCAGTCGGCCGTCCTGGCGCAGGTGGAACAAGATTTCGCGATCGATGGCATCGAGGATGAATTCATTGCTCACAGGAACATGGTAGGGGAATTATTTGAAACCATATGTGCCGATAATTCTTCTAAGATTTCGGTATGTCCACGCCTACGGTCGCAGTGAGCGATCCCCTTCCTGCTGCCCTCGCGGCCCCGCCGCCGCCTTCGCCGTCGCCGCCGCTGCGAACCGAGGCCCTGGCCGCGTTCAAGGACTCCGCCTCCGTCGGGCTGGGCCTGCTCCCGCTCGGCCTCGCCCTCGGCGTGGTCATCATCCACGCCGGCCTGCCCTGGTGGTCCTCGACGCTGTTCGCCGCCGTCGTCTACGCCGGGTCCTTCGAGTTCCTGCTGGTCGGCCTGACCGTGGCGGTCGCGCCGCTGGCGACGATCGCGCTGACCGCCTTCCTGGTCAACGCACGGCACGTGTTCTACGCGCTCTCCTTCCCGCTGCACCGGGTGCGCGGGCGCGGCGGCAAGGCCTACAGCACCTTTGCGCTGACCGACGAGGCGTACGCCATGACCACCGGCGGGCAGGCCCGGTCGTGGTCCGGCGCGCGGATCCTCTCCCTCCAGGTGATCTTCCAGCTGTACTGGGTGGCCGGAGCCACCGCGGGCGCCCTGCTCGGCTCGCTGATCCCCGAGCGCGTCACCGGCCTGGACTTCGCGATGACCGCCCTGTTCGCCGTGCTGGCTCTGGAGGCCGTCGCCGAACGCCGCGACGACCTGCCCACCCCGTTGCTCGCGCTGCTGAGCGTCCTGGCCGCGCGGCTCGTCCTCCCCGGCCAGATGCTGCCGGTGGCCTTCGCGTTGTTCACCGCCGCGCTGCTGGTCCGGCGCGTCTCATCCGGGCGGCGACCGGCCGGCGGCCAGGGTTCGCCCGCCGACGGGAAGCCGCCCGTCGACCGGGGTTCGTCCACCGGCCAGGGTTCGCCCACCGGCCAGGGTTCGCCCACCGATCGGAGGCCGTCCGATGCCTGACTCCCGCTACCTGCTGCTGGCCGCCGCCGTCTCGGCCACCGTCACCTGGGGCCTGCGCGCCCTGCCGTTCACCGCGCTCGCCCCGCTGCGCGCCAGCCGGACCGTCCGCCACCTCAGCACGCGCATGCCGGCCGGGGTCATGGTGATCCTGCTGGTCTACTGCCTGCGCGACCTCCCGCTGTCCCACGCGCGCGCCGCCGCGCCCCTGGTGGCTCTCGCCGTCACCGTCGGGTTGCACCTGTGGCGCCGCAACGTCCTGCTGAGCATCGTCGGCGGCACGGCGGTCAACGTCGTCCTGGCGAGCGCGGTGTTCGGGCCCTGACTCCGCCGGTTCCCGGTCCCCGGTCCGCCGGTCCCGGCCCGGCGCCCGTCGGCCCGGCGTCCGCTGTACGAGGCCTATGCTCGACGCTGATCGAACGTACGTCCACGAGGAGGGTCCGACGCATGACGAGCGGCACCGTGGTGGCAGTCAGCAGCAACGCCGAGTACTCGTTCACCAAGCCGAACCGGGCCGGCATCACGCTGCTCGCCGGGCTCGGCGTGGAGGGTGACGTGCACGCCGGGGTGACGGTCAGGCACCGCTCGCGGATGGCTCAGGACCCGGCCGTGCCCAACCTGCGTCAGGTTCACCTGATCCACCGTGAACTCCTCGCCGAGCTCGGCGAGTCCGGCTTCGACGTGGCGCCGGGCGCGCTCGGCGAGAACATCACCACCGAGGGCGTGGACCTGCTCGGCCTGCCGGTCGGCGCGGTGCTGCGGATCGGCGCCGAGGCGGAGGTGGAGGTCACCGGCCTGCGCAATCCGTGCGCGCAGATCGACGACTACCGGCCGGGCCTGCTCAAGCAGGTCGTCGGCCGGGCGGAGGACGGCACGATCGTGCGTCGCGCCGGGATCATGGGCGTCGTCCGCACCGGCGGTGCGATCCGCCCCGGCGACGCGATCGCGGTCGAGCTGCCGGAGGGTCCGCACCGGGCGCTCGACCGGGTCTGATGCAGTCGGGACCGGCCGGGACCGGTCCGGGCCGTGGCGCCCGTCGGCCCGTACCGGGCTTGCCCGCCGGGGGAGTTGGTCGACCGCGGCCGGGTCAGCGCGGTGGCTGCCCGTCGACGCGACACAGGTCGTAGAGGTAGGACTTGCCGGCCTTCCAGCTGCGCCAGGGGCAGAGCGGCGGGAACGGTGCACCGGCCGTTCCGCCGGGCAGCGGGCCGGAGTTCGGCACTCCGGCGGCGTCGACGGTGCACCAGCCGCGTTCGGGCCGCCGGCGGCACCAGACGTCCGGATCGGTCCGTTTGAACGACGGCCTGCCGTTGAAGGTGCCGTCCGGGTCGAAGCGGTAGACCAGCCCGTCCAGCCGGCGGACGAATGCGATCGATGACACGGCTGATCCCCCGTATCGCTGGTGCCGCACGCTCGGTGGGCCCCGCCGATACCCCTGCCCCGTACACCGTCGGCGGCATTTTCCGGGCCGGCACGGGAGGCGCCGGGTCGACGGCCCGGCCGGTCCCGTTCACCGGGATGACCCGCCCGCGGCGGATACCCCCACCCCGTACGGGCGGGGCCGACAAGGCGCGTGGGGCGCGGCAGACGTGGCTGCCGCACCCCACGGGTCGAGCCGTTGCCGTGCCGATGCCGAGTTGACGCCGTGCCGGACGGTTCCGGCCCGTTCCGCGTCGGCCCGTTCCGCGTCGGCCCGTTCCCCGTTGTCCCGTTTCGCGTCGGCCCGTTCCGCCGTCGTGCCGTGTCCTCCGGATCAGGAGCGGACGAGGCGGGCGATGGCCTGATTGGCCTCGCGGATCTTGGTGCCTGCTTCCTGGCCGCCTTCGGCGATGGCGTCGCGCACGCAGCATTCGATGTGCTCGTCCAGGAGCTGGAGGGCGAAGGACTGGAGTGCGCGACTGGCGGCGGAGACCTGGGTGAGGACGTCGATGCAGTAGGTGTCCTGCTCGACCATGCGCTGCAGTCCGCGGATCTGGCCCTCGATGCGGCGCAGCCGCTTGAGGAAGTCGTCCTTGTGGGCGCTGTAGCTGGCCATGGCCGTCTCCGGGTCCTGTGCGGTGAGGAGGGCCCTCACTCTACCGGGGCGCGGTGGGAGGGGAGTCGGCCCGGACGGGTGGGGGCGCTGTCCGGGCCGACGTCGGGGGGTCAGCCGTCGAGGCGGCCGACCAGGTCGTAGCCGGCCTCGTCGACGGCGGCGGCCACGGCGGCGTCGACGAGCGGGCGGGTGCTGCCGACGGTGACCGTGCCGGAGGCGAGGTCCACGGCGACGTCGGTGACGCCGTCGAGCTTCTTCAGCTCGGCGGTGACCGAGCTGACGCAGTGGCCGCAGGTCATGCCCTCGACCCGGAAGGCCGAGGTCAGCGCGGACCCGGCGGTGGGGGCCGCGCCGGTGCCGGTGCCGCACGAGCCGCAGCAGGAGGAGGCCTCGGCGGTGGCCGACTCGACGGTGACGGTGCTCTCGCTCATGGGTGTGCTCCTGTCATCAGTGCCCGGCGCCTCCCGGAGTGGCCCGGGCGGCTGCTTCGCTTCTGAACATACCATACCCCCCTAGGGTACCTGGAAGGTTGCGGCGACGGATTTCCCCGGCTCGCACGATGGTCAACACCGGCCTGTGACGGCCCTGTTGCGGGTGCCCGGGCAGGGTGGGGGACGCGCGTCCCCGTACCCGGTGGACGACCGACCCCACCACACGAGGTGAACCCATGGACCAGACCACCCGCCGCGGCCCGCGCGGTCTGCGCGAGACCCTCGCCGCCGGCGAACGGACGTACTCCTTCGAGTTCTTCCCCGCCAAGGACGACTCCGGCGAGCGGGCCCTGTGGGCCGCGATCCGACGCGTCGAGGCGACCGCGCCGACCTTCGTCTCGGTCACCTACGGCGCCGGCGGCTCCTCGCGCGACCGCACCATCGAGACCACCGAGAGGATCGCCGCGCAGACCACACTGCGCCCGGTGGCCCACCTGACCGCCGTCGGTCACTCCACCGCCGAACTCCAGGCCGTACTGCGGCGGTACGCGGACGTCGGGATCCGCGACGTGCTCGCCCTGCGCGGAGACCCGCCCGGCAACCCCAACGGGGCCTGGGAGCCGCACCCGCAGGGCCTGCGGCACGCCGCCGACCTGGTGCGGCTGGTCAAGGAGTGCGGCGCGTTCACCGTCGGCGTGGCGGCCTTCCCCGAGCGCCACCCGCGCTCCGCGGACTGGGACGACGACATCCGGCACTTCGTCGCCAAGTGCCGCGCGGGCGCGGACTACGCCGTCACCCAGATGTTCTTCGAGGTCGAGCACTACCTGCGGCTGCGGGACCGGCTGGCCGCGGCGGGCTGTGACACCCCGGTCATCCCGGAGATCATGCCCGCCACCGACGTCCGCCAGATCGGCCGCTTCGCCGAACTCAGCGGGGCGTCCTTCCCGGCAGGACTCGCGCTGCGCCTGGAGGCGGCCCGCGGCGACCGCGCGGCCGCGCACCGCATCGGCGTCGACCACGCCACCCGGATGGCCGAGCGCCTGCTCCGCGAGGGGGCGCCCGGCCTGCACTACATCACCCTGAACCGCTCCACCGCCGCACTGGAGATCCACCGCAACCTCGGACTCGACCGGCCGGCGGGGGCGCCGGTGACCCCGCCCCTGATCGGCAGTCACGTCTGACGGAAGGGTGCCGCGGCCGCACGGGGGTGAACGTGCGACAGGTCGGGGCGTTCGAACCCTCCGTGCAGCCGGGCCGTTCGACCCCCGGGCCGAGCCGGTCTCCTGGGCGTCGTGCCGCCTCCGGTGCGCGGCCCGTCCCCGGTGGGCTCGCCGTCCGGACAGCCCGGCGCCGCGTGACGGCGCGCCTCGATTCCCGAATACCCCGTACGGGTATATCGTGACCGGCGCCCATCGGAGTCCCGCGGCACCACCGGAGGCGGACCGCCATGCACGCGATCCTGCACGCACTGTCCATCACCGGATCGATGACCTGGGAGATCACCTGGGCCCTGATCCTCGGCTTCCTGCTCTCCGCCGTCGTCCAGGCCGTCGTCCACAAGGCGACCGTGGTCCGGCTGCTCGGCGACGACCGCCCCCGCACCCTCGCCGTCGCCGCCGGCCTCGGCGCCGCGTCCTCGTCCTGCTCCTACGCGGCCGTCGCACTGGCCCGCTCGCTGTTCCGCAAGGGCGCGAACTTCACTGCGGCGATGGCCTTCGAGATCGCCTCGACCAACCTGGTCATCGAACTCGGCATCATCCTGGCCCTGTTGCTCGGCTGGCAGTTCACCGCAGCCGAGTTCGTCGGCGGGCCGGTGATGATCCTGCTGCTCGCCGTGCTCTTCCGGAGGCTGCTGCACGACCGGCTGCTGCGCGAGGCCCGCGACCAGGCCGACCACGGTCGGGCGGGCTCGATGGAGGGACACGCGGCGATGGACATGTCGGTGCCCGGCGAGGGCCCGTTCGCCCGGCGGCTGCTGTCCGGGCGGGGCTTCACGTCCGTCTCGCACGTCTTCGTCATGGAGTGGGCGGCGATCCTGCGCGACCTCGTCCTCGGTCTGCTCATCGCCGGCGCCATCGCCGCCTGGGTGCCCGACTCCTTCTGGCAGGCCTTCTTCTTCGCCGACCACCCCCTCGCCGGCAAGATCTGGGGCCCACTGGTCGGCCCGCTGGTGGCGATCGCGTCCTTCGTCTGCTCGATCGGCAACGTGCCGCTCGCGGTGGTGC
The DNA here is from genome assembly GCF_042735475.1 of Kitasatospora sp. NPDC059577. Lineage (NCBI taxonomy): Bacteria > Bacillati > Actinomycetota > Actinomycetes > Kitasatosporales > Streptomycetaceae > Kitasatospora > Kitasatospora sp. NPDC059577. The sequence goes on from NZ_JBHWBZ010000007.1 coordinate 198,182, forward strand.
TGTGGAAGGGCGGGATCAGCTTCGGCGGAGTCGTCGCGTTCATCTTCGCCGACCTGCTGATCCTGCCGATCCTCAACATCTACCGGAAGTACTACGGCGCCCGGATGGCACGCTTCCTGCTCGGCACCTTCTACGTGGCGATGGTCCTCGCCGGCTACGCGGTCGAGGTGCTGTTCGGCGCGCTCGGCCTGATCCCGGACGAGCGCGACGCGGAGATCCCGATGTCGGGCGTCGAGTGGAACTACACGACGTGGCTCAACATCGTGTTCCTCCTGCTGGCCGCCGCCCTGCTCGTCCGCTTCCTCCGCACGGGCGGCGCGGCGATGCTCCGCATGATGGGCGGATCCCCGGACGGCCACGCCCCCGACGGGAACGAACCCCACGGCCACCGGTGAGGCGTGCCCGGGTCGGCATGTCCCAGGACATCCGAGCTCGTGTGGATGTCATGACTGCGGCCTACGAGGACATGCCCTTCAGCGAACTGCTCCACCACCCTGCGGCGACCGCTCGCAGACTGGACGCCGTCCGTGCGCTGAGACTCCGGCGGCGCGACGCCGGGACCTCGCCCTGATGCGCATCGACCAGATGGAGCGCGACGCCACGGTCGTGGACTTCACCGCCCGCCTCCTCGCCGGACTGGTGCGTACGGAGAATACGGCCGCCCTCCGGCAGGCACTGCCCGAAGCCCTGCCGTGGATCACCTTCCTGCCCGACGAGGACATCGACCTCCTGCTCGCCGAACTGGTCGACACGGCACGCGGAGCCGTGGCACTGGACAACCTCGCCCCGATCGCGCTCCTGCTCACCCAGTGGAAGCACAGCGCCGAGATCTGCGCGGACCCCGCACTGCACGCCATCCTCACCCGCGAACCCGAGGGCGACATCGGGCCCGTTCCCCCTGCCCGAGGCGGCGGAGTGAGTCCGAAGAGGGGGGATCGAGCCGCGCCGCCCCCGACCGGTGTGGGGGCACCTCCCGGCCGGAGGCTGGGGGAGAGTACGACCTCCGGTTCGCCGACTCCGAAGCGGCAGAGGGCTGGGAACACCTCGGCCAGGCGGCAGGGAACCTGCGCCGCGCGTTCGAGAAGATCCGTGCGACCCCTCGCGCCGCCGACAGCCCCAGTCGTCAGCCCCAGTCGTCAGCACCGGCTCAAGGGCAGTCTCGGTACCGGCACCTTCAAGGGGCACCCACTCGAACGCTGGCAGTTCGAGGTCACGGGTGGCGGATGTGTCCGGTACCTGATCGATGACGCCAATCGCACGGCATGGATCACGTATGCGGGCACCGGTCATCCCAAGGCCACGGACTGATCCGGTCACGTGCGCGGGTGAACGGCCCGGCGCCGGACGATCGTCCGAGGGTCGCCCGGTGCCGGGCCGTTCGTGGCCTGTTCAGTGCTGGTGTCCGCCGGCCGCCTCGGTCGGCCGGGCCGGGGCCGGGGTGTCGCCGGTGGTCAGGGTGAACGCGGCCGTGCGGACGGTGTCCTGGTGCTTGAAGTCCAGGAAGAGCCGGTAGCTGCCGGTGCTCGGGGCGGTGGTGGTGAAGCCGATCTCCGGGCCCGGGGTGGTCGTGTCCGGGTGCACGTGGAGGTAGGCGAGGTCGCCGGCGCGGAGGGCGACCAGGTGGCCGTACGCGCCGAGGTAGGGCTGGAGGTCGGTGACCGGCCGGCCGTCCTTGCTGACGCTCAGGGTGAGCGTGCCGCTGTGCCCGGGGGTGAGGTCGCCGCCGAGGGTGACGGTGTAGCCGTCGACGGTGACGGTCCGTCCGGTCTCCGGGAGCGGGGCCGGGTGCAGGTCGCCGGAGGCGTGCAGGTCGGCGCCGAGGGTGAGGCCCTCGGTGGCGCCGGCCGGGGTGAAGTCGGCGTAGACCCGGTACTCCCCGGCGGCGGGGACGGCGGTGGGGGCGCTCCAGGTGCCGTCGGCGGCGAGCGTCGGGTGCAGGTGCTGGAAGGTGGACAGGTCGCGCGGGGCGACGATCAGGTGGAGTTCCTTCTCGTGCTGCTGCTGGTAGGCGGTGACAGGTTTGCCGTCCGCGCCGAGGATGCGGAAGCGCAGGTCGGTGGGGGAGCCGGCGGTGACGAAGGGCTGTTCGACGCTGAGCGTGTAGCCGCGTTCGGAGATCTGCAGCCCGCCGGGCAGGTGCTCGGCGGCGGTGCCGCCCCCGGGGGCCTCGTCGTGTCCGGGGGCCTCGTCGTGTCCGGCGTGCCCGCCGGACTGCTGTCCCGGGGCCCCGGTGCCGTGGCCTCCGTGTCCGGTGGTGGCGGGCTTGGGGGAGGGGACGCTGCCGGTGGCGCTGCCGACGCCGAGGGCGAGGCCGAAGGCGGCCGCGAGGCCGGCGGTGAAGGCGGTGATGCGCAGCGCGGTGTTCATGGCGGGGTTCTCCTCGGGGCTGGTGACGTACGGCGGGTGGCGTCCGGGCAGGGCGGGGGGGGGTGCGGGCCTGCGGAAGGGGCGGCCTGCGGCGGGCTCAGGCGCGCATGAGCCGGGCGATCGCCTGGGAGGCCTCGGCGACCTTGGCGTCGGCTTCGGCGCCGCCGCCCGCGATGGCGTCATGGACGCAGTGGCTGAGGTGGGCGTCGAGCAGGTTCAGTGCGATGGACTGGAGGGCCTTGGTGGCGGCCGACACCTGGGTCAGCGTGTCGATGCAGTAGGTGTCGGTGTCGACCATCCGTTGGAGGCCCCGGATCTGGCCCTCGACGCGGCGCAGTCTGCGCAGGAGCCGGTCCTTCTCGGTGCTGTAGCCGGCCATGCGGGCCTCCTCGGATTTCCGGCGCGAGTGCGGGTGTGCGGCGGCACGGGAGCGCGGACGTGCGCGGACGTGCGCGGACGTGCGCGGCGTGCTCGGTCGAGCCCGTGACGCTTCGGTCCGATGCCCCGAGTGAATACCCCATGGGGGTATCAAGTCAAGCGGATCGGCGCCGGGGAAAAATACCGGCAGGGGGTATCGATCAGGGCTTGCTGTCGATACCCCTCGGGGGTATAAATGAACCCGGCGCCGCCCGATACCCCTCATGGGTACGAAGGCCCGGCCGTCGAACGCAGCACCACGGCAGTACGGCAACGCATCGCAGGGCCGCACCGCAGAGCACGACCGCAGGACGACCGGCAAGACGACTGTCACGAGGAGCGACGATGACTACGCAGGCACCCGCCTCCGCGGAGGTGGAACTCTCGATCGGCGGCATGACGTGCGCCTCGTGCGCCGCCCGCATCGAGAAGAAGCTCAACCGGATGGACGGCGTCACCGCCAGCGTCAACTACGCCACCGAGAAGGCGAAGGTCTCCTTCGACGGCGGCGTCGACGTCGCCGACCTGATCGCCACCGTCGAGGCCACCGGCTACTCCGCGGCGCTGCCCGAGCCCCCGGCCGGCGAGGGCCCGGCCGGCGAGCAGGCCGGGCGGGCGGACGAGCTGGCCCCGCTGCGCGCCCGGCTGTTCACCGCGCTGGCGCTCGCCGTGCCCGTGATCGCGATGGCGATGGTGCCGGCCCTGCAGTTCGACAACTGGCAGTGGCTGTCCCTGACCCTGACCGCGCCGGTCGTCACCTACGCCGCCTGGCCGTTCCACCGGGCCGCCTGGACCAACCTCAAGCACGGCGCCGCGACGATGGACACCCTGGTCTCGCTCGGCACCGGCGCCGCGTTCCTGTGGTCGCTGTGGGCGCTGTTCTTCGGCGACGCCGGGATGCCGGGCATGCGGCACGGCTTCGAGTTCACCATCGCCCGCAGCGACGGCGCGTCCGACATCTACCTGGAGGCGGCGGCCGGAGTCACCGCCTTCATCCTGGCCGGCCGCTACTTCGAGGCCCGTTCCAAGCGGACCGCCGGAGCCGCGCTGAAGGCACTGCTGGAACTGGGCGCCAAGGACGTGACGGTGCTGCGCGGCGGAGCCGAGGTGCGCATCCCGATCGCCGACCTCGCCGTGGGGGACCGCTTCGTGGTCCGGCCGGGCGAGAAGATCGCGACCGACGGCGTGGTGGTCGACGGTGCCTCGGCGGTGGACGCCTCGATGCTGACCGGCGAGTCCGTCCCGGTCGAGGTCGGGGTCGGCGCCACCGTCACCGGCGCCACCGTCAACGCCGGCGGCCGGCTGGTGGTCGAGGCGACCCGGGTCGGAGCGGACACCCAGCTGTCCCGGATGGCCAGGCTGGTCGAGGAGGCGCAGAACGGCAAGGCCGCCGCGCAGCGCCTCGCCGACCGGATCTCCGCGGTCTTCGTGCCGATCGTGATCACCCTCGCGGTGGCCACCCTGGGCTACTGGCTGGGCACCGGCGAGGGCTGGACCGCCGCCTTCACGGCGGCTGTCGCGGTGCTGATCATCGCCTGCCCGTGCGCCCTGGGCCTGGCCACTCCGACCGCGCTGCTGGTCGGCACCGGCCGCGGCGCCCAGCTCGGCATCCTGATCAAGGGCCCCGAGGTCCTGGAGACCACCCGCAAGGTCGACACCGTCGTCCTGGACAAGACCGGCACCGTCAC
>NZ_JBHWBZ010000008.1:0-56162 GCF_042735475.1 Kitasatospora sp. NPDC059577
GTGACGGTGCCGGTCTTGTCCAGGACGACGGTGTCGACCTTGCGGGTGGTCTCCAGGACCTCGGGGCCCTTGATCAGGATGCCGAGCTGGGCGCCACGGCCGGTGCCGACCAGCAGCGCGGTCGGAGTGGCCAGGCCCAGGGCGCACGGGCAGGCGATGATCAGCACCGCGACCGCGGCCGTGAAGGCCTCGGTGGGGCTGTCGGTGGCCAGCAGCCAGCTGACCAGGGTGGCCAGGGCGATCAGGACGACCACGGGGACGAAGACCGCGGAGATCCGGTCGGCGAGCCGCTGGGCGGCGGCCTTGCCGTTCTGGGCCTCCTCGACCAGCCTGCCCATCCGGGACAGCCGGGTGTCCGCTCCGACCCCGGTCGCCTCGACCACCAGCCGCCCGCCGGCGTTGACGGTGCCGCCGGTGACGCCGGCGCCGACCCCGACCTCGACCGGGACGGACTCCCCGGTCAGCATCGAGGCGTCCACCGCGGAGCCGCCCTCGACCACCACGCCGTCGGTCGCGATCTTCTCGCCCGGCCGGACCACGAAGCGCATGCCGACGGCCAGCCGGTCCACCGGCAGGCGCTCCTCGCGCGCCCCCCGCAGCACCGTGACGTCCTTGGCGCCGAGGTCGAGCAGGGCGCGCAGCGCGGCGCCTGCCCGGCGCTTGGAGCGGGCCTCCAGGTGGCGGCCGAGCAGGATCAGCACGGTGACGGCGGCGGCGGTCTCCAGGTAGAGCGTGGAGGAGGCGTCGGTGTCGGCGACGGAGAGCGAGAAGTCGTGGTGCATGCCGGGCATGCCGGCGTGGCCCCAGAACAGCGCCCAGAACGACCAGCCGAAGGCGGCCAGGGTGCCGAGCGAGACCAGGGTGTCCATGGTGGCGGCGCCGTGCTTGAGGTTGGTCCAGGCGGCGCGGTGGAACGGCAGGCCGCCGTACACCACGACCGGGCCGGTGAGCGCGAAGGCGAGCCACTGCCAGTTGGTGAACTGCAGGGCCGGGACCATCGACAGCATGACCACCGGAAGGCTGAGGAGGGCGCTGGTCAGCAGCCGGTCGAGCTGGGGGTACCCCCGGCCGGAGGCTGGGGGAGGGTCGGCGGCGGGCTGCCCGGGTGCGGCGGCCGGGCCTTCCGGTCCGGGGGCGGCGGGTGCGGGGGGCGGGGGGAGCTCGGCGGTGTAGCCGGTGCGCTCGACCGTGGCGATCAGGTCCGCCACCGTGACCCCGGGGCCGTGGACGACCCGGGCCGTCTCGGTGGCGTAGTTGACGGTCGCCTCGACGCCGTCCATCCGGTTGAGCTTCTTCTCGATCCGGGCCGCGCAGGAAGCGCAGGTCATCCCGCCGATCGACAGCTCGACCCGGTCCCGGGCCTCGACGTCCGGGGCGGAGGTGCTCATTGCGGATCAGCTCCTTGCTGGGGGGGGGGGGGGGGGGGGGGCGGGGGGGCGCCCCCCCCCGCCACCTCGGCGGTTCAGGCGCTACGGCCGACCAGCTCGTAGCCGGCCTCGTCGACGGCGGCGCGGACCTGCTCGTCGTCCAACGGCGCGGCCGAGGAGACCGTCACGGTCCCGGCCTTGGCGTCGGCGGCGACCTCGGTGACCCCGGTCAGGGCGGAGAGCTCCTCGCTGATCGCCTTCTCGCAGTGGCCGCAGCTCATGCCGGAGACGGTGTAGGTGATGGTGCTGGACATCGGGGCCTCCGAGGTCTGGGTGGCCCGGGCGGGTCGGTCCGGGCCCGGACTCTTGTCAACGACTCTGCTGACACCATACCCCTCTGGGGTATCGCGGGGATCGGTGGGGTGCAGCACACCGGCGGGCGGGCCCCGACAGCCGAGCGTAGGCGCCCGGGAACGGTGCGACGCCGGAGGGGTGGGCGGATGAGTGCGCGTCGTGATCGTCCCTTATGTTCGATATGTGTTTCCGATCCGCCGCGCCCAGTCACCCTCGGCTCCCGAAGCAGCCGGACTGCCCCCGGCCCGGCAGCGCCGCGCCCTGCTGGCCGCCGACCTCCAGGACGTGCCGCTCTGGCGGCGCGCCGCCCCGGCGCTGCTCGCCATGCTGCTGGTCGCGCTCGCCGACTTCCTCTCCGGCAAGGACCGCTACCTGGCACCGCTGATGACCGTCGTGCCGACCGTCGCGGCGCTGACCCTCCGGCCCCGCGAACTGCTCGCGGTCTGCGCGCTCGGACTGGTCGCGGTGTTCGGGCTCAGTCACTACGACGAGGTCGACAACATCAACGACGCGCGCTTCCTCTACGGCGCGATGGTCAGCTACCTGGTGGTGACGCTGTTCTCGGCCTGGGTCGCCAGGCTCCGGATGCGGCGCGCAGCGGCCTTCGCGGCCGTCAGCTCCGTCGCCGAGGCCGCCCAGCGGGCACTGCTGCGGCTGCCGGGGCCGGTCGTCGGGCCGCTGCGGCTGGCCGTCCGCTACGTGTCGGCGGCCGACGCCTCACGGATCGGCGGGGACCTGTACTCCGTCCTGGAGACACCGCACGGGACGCGGGTCGCGGTCGGGGACGTCCGGGGCAAGGGGCTGGCCGCGGTGCAGACCGCGGCGGTGGTGCTGGGCGCGTTCCGGGAGGCCGCCTACGACGAGGCCGGGCTGCGGGGCGTCGCGGCGCGGATCGAGGCCAGCGTCGAACGGCACGTACCGGACGGGGAGTTCACCACGGCGCTGTTCGCGGAGTTCCGCACGCCCGGGGTGATGGAGCTGCTGCAGTACGGGCACGTGCCGCCGATCAGGGTCGACGACCAGGGCCGGGCGCACGTCCTCGAATCGCCGGACCCGTGGGTGCCGCTCGGGCTCGGCCGGCTGGCCGCGGGGGAGCCGGCCACCTGGGGGCAGCCGTTCGGACCGGACGACGTGCTGGTGCTCTGCACGGACGGGGTGATCGAGGCGCGGCACCGGACGAGCGGGGAGTTCTACCCGCTGGCGGAGCGGGTCGGGGCGCTGGTCCACGGAGCCGCGCGCTCGGAGGGCGAGCTGGAGGCGGCGGTGGGGCGGGTCTACGGGGACCTGCTGGCGCACACGGGCGGGGACCTGCGGGACGACGCACTGCTGTTGCTGATCGCGCGGACGGACGGCTGACCGGCCTCGGCGGGGGCGGTCGGTGTTCGGGGGGCCGTCGGTGCCTGGCGGGCCGTCGGTGCCCAGGGGGCGGCCCGGGGCCGGGCGGCTCGGCGGTGGGGCCCGCGCTTCCGGCTGACTTCCGGTGCTCCCCGCCGCCGTCCGCCGGCTCCCGCTGTCCCGCGCCCTGGCCGGAGCGCGGGAAGCGGCAGGGGGCCGGCGGTCCGTCGGCGCGGGTCAGCCGGCGGTGGCGTCGGTGGCGTCGGCCGTGGTGTCGGCGAGGCTGCGGAAGATCAGCGCGGTGGAGGTGGCGCCGGGGTCCTGGTGGCCGATGCTGCGTTCGCCGAGGTAGGAGGCGCGGCCCTTGCGGGCCTGGAGGGGGATGGTGTCGCGGGCGCCCTGTTCGGCGGCGTCGGCGGCCGCGGCTGCGGCTCCGGGGAGGGTGGCTCCGGCGGCGGCCGCGGCCCGGAAGGCGGCGACGGCCGGGGTCCAGGCGTCCACGATGGTCTTGTCGCCGGGTTCGGCCCTGCCCAGGAGGCGGACGGCGTCCAGTCCGGCGGAGAGCGCCTCGGCGAGGGCGGCCGGGTCGGCGGGCCCGGGCAGGGCGGCGCCGATGGCGCGGAAGGCCTTGCCGTAGAGCGGGCCGGAGGCGCCGCCGACCTTGGAGATCAGCGTCGTGCCGGTCCTGGTGAGGACGGCGCCGGGGTCGGCGGGCCGGAGGCCGTCGAGGGCGGTGAGGACGGCCGTGAAGCCGCGCCGGAGGTTGCTGCCGTGGTCGCCGTCGCCGATCGCGGAGTCCAGCTCGGTGAGCCGGGACTGCTCCTTCTCGACGGCTGCGGCGATCGCGCCGATCCAGGCCTCGGCCAGCCGGGTGTCGAATGCCGCGGTGTCGGACGGCGTGAGGCCGGACGCTGCGGTGTCGGCCGGCGTGAGGCCGGACGCTGCGGTGTCGGATGGCGCGGGGCCGGACGGCGGGGTGTCGGGGTCCATCGCGAATCCTCCTCAGGCCCGCTTGAGGGCGGGGGTGTCGACCGGGGCGTCCCAGAGGTCCAGCAGTTCGGCGTCGGCCTTGGTGAGGGTGAGCGAGAAGCCCGCCATGTCGAGGCTGGTGACGTAGTTGCCGACCAGGCTGCGGGCCACCGTGATGCCGTGCTCGGCGAGCCGGGCGGCGACCTCGCCGTAGACCACGTACAGCTCCAGCAGCGGGGTGGCGCCCAGGCCGTTGAGCAGGGCGATCACCTCGTCGCCCGCGGTCAGGTGGTGGTCGGTCAGGATGGTCTCGACCACCTCCGCGGCCAGCTCGCGGGCCGGGCGGAGTTTCTCGCGCCGGCGGCCGGGCTCGCCGTGGATGCCGACGCCGACCTCGATCTCGTCCTCGGGCAGGTCGAAGCCCGGCTTGCCGGCGGCCGGGACGGTGGCGGCGGTGAGCGCGATCGCGAAGGAGCGGGAGGCGGCGTTGACCCGCTCGCCGAGGGCGGCCACCTCGTCCAGCGGGGCGCCGCGCTCGGCCAGCGCGCCGGCGGTCTTCTCGACCAGGACGGTCGCACCGGTGCCCCGCCGCCCGGCCGTCCAGGTGGAGTCCTCGACCGCGACGTCGTCGTTGACCAGGACCGTGCGGACCTCCAGGCCCTCCTCGGCGGCGAGTTCGGCGGCGAGCTCGAAGTTCATCACGTCGCCGGTGTAGTTCTTCACGACGAAGACGACGCCGGCGCCGGTCTCCACGGCCTTGGCGGCGGCCAGCATCTGGTCCGGGACGGGCGAGGTGAACACCTCGCCGGGGCAGGCGGCGTCGAGCATGCCGGGGCCGACGAAGCCGCCGTGCAGCGGCTCGTGGCCGGAGCCGCCGCCGGAGATCAGCACGACCTTGGGCCCGGCCGGGCGGGCGGCCCGGGAGATCACCCGGTTGGGGATGTCCACCGTCAGCTCCGGGTGGGCGGCGGCGACTCCGGCCAGCGCGTCCTCCAGGACGCCCTCCGGGGTGTTGATCAGCTTCTTCAACGCTCTTCGCTCCCTTGGTGACCTCGGTGACCTCGGTGGGGACGCTGCGGCCGCGGACGCCGGTGGGGCCCGTCGTGCGGGGCGGGGCCCCGGACCGACGCTACGCCAGACGGGGGCGGCGGGCACGGGGTGCGACACGCGCGATTCCGGTCACTCTCCCGGAGCAGCGGGACCGCGCCGTAGGGTCGTCGGCATGAGCGGAAACGTGGGTATCGTCCTGGTCTCGCACAGCGCCCGGCTCGCGGAGGGGCTGCGCGAACTGCTCGGCGAACTCGCCCCGGACGGCGTGCGGGTGGTGGTGGCCGGCGGGACGGAGGACGGCGGGCTCGGCACCAGCTACGAGCTGATCGCCGGGGCGATCGCGCGGGCGGACGGCGGGGCGGGCGTGGTCGTGCTGCCGGACCTCGGCAGCTCGGTGCTCACCGCCGTCACCGTGCTGGAGGACGAGCCGCGGCCGGGCGTGCGGCTGGCGGACGCGCCGTTCGTGGAGGGCGCGGTGGCCGCCGCCGTCACCGCCTCGACCGGGGCGGGGCTGGCCGAGGTGGTCGCGGCGGCCGAGGACGCGCGGGGATTCCGGAAGCTGTCCTGACCCGGGCGCCGTGCACCTGGTTCGGCGAGACTCACTTGGCGTCGGCGTAGCAGTCCACCACCGCCGTGGTGAGCGGGAACCGGACCGGGGTGTCGCCGAACACCAGCCGGCGGGCCTCGTCGGCGGCCTCCGTGACGGCGGCGGCCACCTCGTCGGCGAGGTTCGCCGGGGTGTGCACGATCACCTCGTCGTGCTGGAAGAACACCAGGTGCGGGCGGTCCGCCGGGCCGGCCGACGGCAGTTCGGCCAGCCGCCGGCGCAGGGCTGCCAGCAGGGCGAGGGCCCAGTCGGCGGCGCTGGCCTGGATGACGAAGTTGCGGGTGAAGCGGCCGCGGGCGCGGGCCGTGCGGCCGCCGGCCTCGCCCGCCGCGTCGGCCTCGGTGAGGTCGAGGAAGTCGGCGGTGGCGGGCGGGCAGACCCGGCCGAGCCGGGAGGCGACCACGCCGCCGTCCTCGCCGGTGCGGGCGGCGGCCTCGACGTAGCCCATCGCGGCCGGGTAGCGGCGGCGCAGGGTGTTCAGCAGCGGGCCGATGTCGCCGCTGGTCTGCCCGTACATGGCGCCGAGGAGGCCGAGCTTCGCCTTCTCCCGGTCGCCGTGGAAGGCGGTCGCGGCGAGCGCCTCGTAGAGGTCCCCGCCGGCCGCGGAGCGGGCCAGCCCGGCGTCCCGGGAGAGCGCGGCGAGCACCCGGGGCTCCAGCTGGGCGGCGTCGGCGACCACCAGCAGCCAGCCCGGGTCGGCGACCACGGCCCGGCGCAGGATGCGCGGGATCTGCAGGGCGCCGCCGCCGCGGCTGGCCCAGCGGCCGGAGACCACGCCGCCGACGACGTACTCGGGCCGGAAACGGCCGCCGCGGGCCCAGGCGTCCTGCCAGGCCCAGCCGTGCGCGACGTGGATCCGGGCGAGCTCCTTGTAGCGGACGAGCAGTTCGGCGGCCGGGTGGTCGACGCCCTTGAGCTCCCAGGAGCGGGTGGAGCCCAGTTGGATCCCGGCGTCGGCGAAGGCGCGCAGCACCTGGGTGTGCGAGTCCGGGTTGAACGGCTTCGCGCCGAGGGCCTGCTGGAGTTCGACGGAGAGGTCGGCGAGCAACCGGGGCTGGGTGCCGGGGACGGCGGGGCGGGGGCCGAGCAGTTCGGTGAGCAGCCGGTCGTGGACGTCGGCGCGCCAGGGCAGGCCGTCCTGCGCGATCTCGGCGGCCACCAGGGCGCCGGCCGACTCGGCGGCGACCAGCAGCCGGAACCGCTGGCGGGCGGCCGGGTCGGCGATCGCGGCGATCCGCCGCTGCTGTTCGGCGTGGACGGCGACCACGGCCTCCAGCGGGTCGGCGCCGGGGGGCAGTTGCAGCCGGTCGGGGGCGAACAGGGTGTCCTGGCCGTCGTCGGCGTCGGCCGGGCCGGGCTCGGGCAGGTCCGCCGGGACGGGCAGGCCGCGCAGCCGGGCCCAGGCGGCGCCGAGCGAGCGCGGGGCGCCGAACCGGCCCTCGTGCGCCAGCAGCAGCGCCTCGACCAGCCGCAGGTCGTGGCAGCGGGCGAGCCGGTCGGGCAGGCGAGCCAGCAGCGGGGCGTACGCGGAGTCGGTGGTGGCCCAGACCCAGCGCGGCGCGGGCGGGGCGCCGCTCCCGGCGGCCTCGCGGGCGGCGACCGCGGCGGCGAGGTCGGGGACGGTTTCGGGCGGGCCGAGCGGGGCGCCCGCGTCGTCCAGCGGCTGGAGCCGGCCGCCGGGGCCGTGCGGGTCGGGCGCGAGGGCCGTCCTGGGTGCCACGGGGGCTGCTCCTCTCCGGCGCGCGGCGGGGCGTGCGGGTACGGGCACGGATGTGCGGGCTTACGGGTGTCCTGCGCTGACGTTAACGCGTGGGTACGACAACGGGTGAGGGCCGCATAGGCAGGGTGGGTGACACCGCGTATGGTCGGCGAAATGACCGAGAACCCGTTTTTCCGGCCCAGCACGCTGGACTACGAGCTGCCCCCCTTCGCGGAGATCCGGGAGGAGCACTACCTGCCCGCCTACGAGCGCGGGACGGCCGAGCAGCTGGCCGAGATCGCGGCGATCACCGCCGACCGGAACCCGCCGACCTTCGAGAACACCCTGGTGGCCCTGGAGCGTTCCGGGGAACTGCTGCACCGGGTGGACGCGGTGTTCCGCAACCAGTCGTCCTCCGACACCACCGACCTGCTGGACGAGGTGGACGCCAAGGTCAGCCCGCTGCTCGCGGCCCACCACGACGCGATCCACCTGGACCGCGCGCTGTTCGCCCGGATCGAGGCGTTGTACGGGACCCGCGACGCGCTCGGCCTGGACCCGGAGTCGCTGCGGCTGCTGGAGCGCCGGTACACGAGCTTCGTGCGCTCCGGCGCCCGGCTGGGCGAGGCCGAGCAGGACCGGCTGCGCGGGCTGAACGCCGAACTCGCCGCCCTGGGCACGACGTTCCAGCAGAACGTGAACGCCGCGACCCGCGCCGCCGCGCTCGTCCTGGACTCCGCCGAGGAACTGGCCGGCCTGTCCGAGGGCGCGATCGCCGGTGCGGCGGAGAACGCCCGGGTGCTCGGTCACGAGGGCAAGTACGTGCTGAGCCTGCAGAACACCTCCACCCAGCCCGAGCTGGCGCAGCTCACCGACCGCTCGGTGCGCGAGCGGCTGCTCGCCGCCTCGCTCGGCCGCGGGAGCGGGGACAACGGGCCGATCGCGATCAGGATGGCCGGGCTGCGGGCCGAGCGGGCGGCGCTGCTGGGGCACGCCAGCCACGCCGCGTACGTGGTGGCGGACGAGACGGCCGGCACGGTCGGGGCGGTCTCCGCCCTGCTGGCCCGCCTGGTCGGGCCGGCCGTGGCCAACGCCCGCCGGGAGGCGGCCGAGCTGGCCGGTGCGGCCGCCGTGGACGGGATCGGGGAGATCGCCGCGCACGACTGGGCGTACTACTCGGAGAAGGTCCGGCAGCGCTCCTTCCAGGTGGACGCGGCGGCGCTGCGCCCGTACTTCGAGCTGGAGCGGGTGCTGCGCGACGGCGTCTTCTTCGCGGCGAACCTGGCGTACGGACTGAGCTTCACCGAGCGGCCGGACCTGACGGCCCACCACCCGGACGCGCGGGTCTTCGAGGTGTTCGAGGAGGACGGCACCCGACTGGGCCTGTTCATCGGCGACTTCCACGCCCGGGCGTCCAAGCGCGGCGGCGCCTGGATGGACTCGCTGGTCGTCCAGTCCGGGCTGACCGGGCAGCGGCCGGTGGTGCTGAACAACCTCAACATCCCGCGCCCGGCGCCCGGCGAGCCGGTGCTGATGTCCTGGGACGAGGTGCGCACGCTGTTCCACGAGTTCGGGCACGCGCTGCACGGCCTGTTCTCGGACGTGCGGTACCCGCTGTTCTCCGGCACCGCGGTGCCGCGGGACTTCGTGGAGTTCCCGTCACAGGTCAACGAGATGTGGATGGTCCGGCCGGAGGTGCTGGCCAACTACGCCCGCCACCACGAGACCGGGGAGCCGCTGGCGACCGAGCTGGTCGAGCGGATGACGGCGGCCGAGGGCTTCGGGCAGGGCTTCCGGACGGTGGAGTACCTGGCGGCCACGCTGCTGGACTGGGCCTGGCACACCGTGCCGCAGGGCGAGGAGATCGCGGACGCCGAGGAGTTCGAGGCACGGGCGCTCGCGGCGGCCGGCGTCGCGGTGGACGCGGTGCCGCCGCGCTACCGCACGACGTACTTCCAGCACGTGTTCGCCAGCGGCTACAGCGCGGCGTACTACGCCTACATCTGGTCGGAGGTGCTGGACGCCGACACCGTGCAGTGGTTCGAGGGCAACGGGCGGCCGGTGCGGGAGAGCGGCGAGCTGTTCCGGCGCGAGCTGCTGGCCCGCGGATTCGCCCGGGACCCGCTGGAGTCCTTCCGCGCGGTGGTCGGCCGGGCGCCGGAGACCGGGCCGCTGCTGGCCCGCCGCGGGCTGCTGTAGCCGCGGGTCACCACCCGGGGCCGCCGCGGCGGGGCGTCAGCGCGCCGTGAGGGTGACCTCCACGGGGGTGCCCGGGCGGGCGTGCGGGAGCCGGATCCGTACGGTTCCCGCACGCCCGGCCGCGGGCTGCTCGACCTCGACGCGGGCACCGGCGGGGGAGACCGCGACGCCCGCGCCGTGCGGGAACGCGTCCGGCGGCAGGACGAGTTCGCTGTCCTGCCCGGTGCCGTCGGAGCTCCAGCGGACGGTGCCGCCGTCGGTGCGGACGCCGCTGCCGGCCACGGCGGCCGGGAACGGGCCGAAGGCGGGCTCGTCGCCGGGGGCGGGCCGCCCGGCCGGGTCGAGCGCGCAGTAGCCGCCGGTGCCCCGGCACCAGTACCACATCGTCCAGCCCTCGGCGAAGCCGTCCATCGCGGCGACCTGCCGGCGGACCAGCTCGCGGTTGCCCGGCGTGCGGGAGTTCGGCGGTCCCCACTCGCCGACCAGGACCGGCAGGCGGTGGGCGGCGGGGTAGGCGGTGATCGCGGCGGAGTACTGCTCGACGAAGCCGTCGGACGGGTCCCAGTCGGCGCCGTTCTCGACCGCGGTGTCGTAGAAGTGCGGCGCGTAGCCGAGCCGGGGCGCGCCTGGGCGCGGGTCGGTGAATCCGGGCAGCTGCGTCGGCACGCCCTGGCCGACCAGGACCGTCGGCTCCACGAACAGCCAGGCGCGGTCGTCGGCCCGGCGCACGGCGGAGATCAGCCGGCGGTACATGTCGGCGAGCCGGCCCCGCTCCAGGGCGGCGGAGGCGGCGGCCAGCACGGCCGGGTCGCTCGGGTCGCCGTCCACCGGGCCGAACGGCTCGTTGAACAGGTCGTAGCCCAACAGCGAGCGGTGGCCGCGCAGTTCGCGGGCCAGCCGGGTGTAGAAGTCGGCCTGCCAGGCGCGCAGGTCGGGGTCGTCGTAGAGGTGGCGGAAGGCGGCCTGGACGGCGGGCTGGAAGTAGCCGGCGAACCAGTCGTCCGGGTCGGGGGTGAAGGGCAGGCCGTCGTCCCGGGTGGCCCAGACCGGGATGCCGTTGGTGCCGCCGCCGAACTTCGGCCCGTAGACGTCCTGGTGGAAGTCGACCAGGACGAGCAGGCCGAGGCGGTCGGCCCGGTCGAGGAGTTGCCGCAGGCGGTTCAGCTCGGCAGCTTCGAGGCGGCCGCGCCGGGGTTCCAGCCTGGTCCAGGAGACCGGCAGCCGAACGAGCGTGTAGCCCCGGGCGGCGACGGCGTCGAGGTCGGCAGGGGTGGCCTCGGCGTACTTGTCGAGGTTGAAGCCGCGCAGCCCGAGCCGGCGGCCCCGGGCGTCGGTGAGGGCGGTGCGGCCGTCCGGGGCGGCGGCCGTGCCGGTGGGGAAGCGGTCCCGGTGGCCGCCGGGGGCCTGGGCCGGGGCGCCCTGGGCCGGGGCGGCGGTGAGGACGGCGGTGGTGGCGAGCAGCAGGGCAACGGCGGTGCGGCGCAGGCGCATCGGGACCTCGCACGGCGGGGGGACGGGGGCCCGATGATGCCCGGCCTGTCGTGTGCCGCACAAGGGTCGTGCGCACAGGGGTCGTGCGCAGAAGGGGAGTTCGGCCGGTGGGCGGTCAGTCCGCGGCGGGCTCGACCGGCGCGGTCGGGAGGACGGCGGTCGGCAGGTCCGCGGCGGCGGCCAGGCGCCCCCAGAGCAGGTCGGCCAGGGCCTGCACCATCCGGGTCCGCGAGCAGGGCCTGGTCTCCAGCCACCAGTCCCCGGCGGCCAGCACCATGCCGGTGATGCCGCGGCCCCAGGCTTCGGCGAGCAGGTCGCGGTCGGCGCCGAGGTCGACCTGGTTCTGCACGGCCCGGGTGATCTCCTCGGCGATCTGCCGCAGGGCGGGGGCGAGCGCGTTGCCGGCGCCGCTCGGGTCGCCCGGCTCGGGGTGGGTGAGCAGCCGGTAGACCTGCGGGCGGGCCTCGATCCCGGCGAGGTAGGTGTCCAGCACGTGCTCGACCCGGTCGCGGCGCTCCAGCGGTTCGGCGAGGGCGGCCCGGACGGCGGCGAGCAGGCCGCCGGTGTGGCGCTCGGTGAGTGCTCCGATCAGGCCGTTCCGGTCGCCGAAGTGCCGGTAGAGGATCGGCTTGGTGATGCCGGCCTCGGCGGCGATGGCGTTCATGCTGGCGCCGGGCCCCTCGCGTTGGATGACCCGGTCGGCGGCGTTGAGCAGTTGCTCGCGGCGGGGCTCTCGGGACATGCGCTGCTCCTCGGAGTCGGGGGACTGACCCGGTGTCGGTACCCGGCACGGGCGTTGACACCGGTTACCAATCAGTAGCAGACTCCGACGATGTTACCCGAGGTAACACCCCGGTCGGCCGCACACGTCTTCGGAGGCAAGCACCCATGAGCAGCACGTTCTCGCTGGACCCGGGCGCGGACCAGCTCGCCGTACGCGACTGGCTGCACGGCTTCGCCGCCGACGTGATGCGCCCGGCCGCGGCCGAGTGGGACGAGCGCGAGGAAACCCCCTGGCCGATCATCCAGGAGGCCGCCAAACTGGGCATCTACTCGCTCGACTTCTACGCCCAGCAGTACTTCGACCCCTCCGGCGTCGGCATCCCGATCGCCATGGAGGAGCTGTTCTGGGGCGACGCCGGTATCGGGCTGTCCATCGTCGGCACCACGCTGGCCGCCGTCGCGGTGCTCGCCAACGGCACCGACGAACAGATCGGCACCTGGACCCCGCAGATGTTCGGCACCCCCGACGACCTCAAGGTGGCCGCGTTCTGCTCCTCCGAGCCGGACGCCGGCTCCGACGTCTCCGCGCTGCGCACCCGGGCCGTGTACGACCAGGCCAAGGACGAGTGGGTGCTCAACGGCACCAAGACCTGGGCCACCAACGGCGGGATCGCCGCCGTCCACGTGGTGGTCGCCACCGTCGACCCGGAGCTCGGCGCCAAGGGACAGGCCTCCTTCGTCGTCCCGCCCGGCACGCCCGGACTGAGCCAGGGCCAGAAGTTCAAGAAGCACGGCATCCGGGCCTCGCACACCGCCGAGGTGGTGCTGGACGGCGTCCGGGTGCCCGGCAGCTGCCTGCTCGGCGGCAAGGAGAAGCTGGACGAGCGGCTGGCCCGGGCCCGCGAGGGCGTCAAGCGCCCGGGCGGCAAGGGCAATGCGGCGATGGCCACCTTCGAGGCCTCCCGCCCCGCCGTCGGCGCGCAGGCGATCGGCATCGCCCGGGCCGCGTACGAGGTGGCGCTGGACTACGCGAAGACGCGCGAGCAGTTCGGCCGTCCGATCATCGACAACCAGGGCGTGGCCTTCCAGCTCGCCGACATGAAGACCCGGATCGACGCGGCCCGGCTGCTGGTGTGGCGGGCGTCCTGGATGGCGGTCACCAACCAGCCGTTCACCGCGGCCGAGGGCTCGATGTCCAAGCTGTACGCGGGCGAGACGGCCAAGTACGTCACCGCGCAGGCGATGCAGATCCTCGGCGGCAACGGCTTCACCCGGGAGTACCCGGTGGAGCGGATGCACCGGGACAGCGCGATCTACTCGATCTTCGAGGGGACCAGCGAGATCCAGCGGCTGGTGATCGCCCGGGCGATCTCGGGGGTGCCGATCCGCTGAGCGGCGCACCGGCCGTTCCGTGCCGAACCCTCGGGGGCCAGGGGCGGAACGGCCTTCGGCCGGACAGGACCTAGCGGGCGGCCCAGAAGGCGAGTCCGGCGGTGAGCGCGCCCACCACCGCGCCGACGACCGTCTGGGCGACGGTGTGGTCCCGCAGCACCACCCGGGACCACCCGACGAGCGGGACCAGCGGGGAGAGCAGCAGCCAGAGCGGGCCGAGCGCGACGGCCAGGCAGACCACCGCGCCGGCGGTCACCGCGGTGTGCACCGAGACCTTCCACCAGGCGGTGATCACCAGGATCGGGATCAGTGAGGCGAACATCGCCAGCACCAGGGCGGTCAGGTCGGCCGGGGCGTCCAGCCGGATCATCACCGCGAAGCTGAGCAGCACCGAACCCATGATGAGCGGAAGGACGGTCAGCCGGCTCTGCCGGTGGCCGACGTGACGGTCCTCCACCGTGCCCTTGCGGACGCCGCGCCGGATGAACACGGTGGGGATGACGGCCGCGAACAGGGCCGCGAAGGCCGCCCAGCCGATGCCCGGCCAGCCGTAGCGCAGGCCGCCCAGCAGCGGGAGCAGGGCGATGATCACGTTCTTCGGCTCGACGCCGTCGGTGATGCGGCGGGCCCAGATCGTCCGGGGGCCGGGGGTGGTCGGGGCCTCGGTCGTCATCGGGGTGTCGCTCCGGAGTCGGGAGAAGTGGTCGGGCGGGGGCCGGGCGGAGGGCCGGGCGGAGCGGTCGGGTGGCGGTTCGACGCCGGCCGGACGATCGTACGGGAGCCGCCCCGTCTCCGGGCCGGCGGTCCCGGGTCCCCGGCCGGCAGGAGGGCCGCTGCCGGGAGCGGCTGCTCAGAAGAGCGCCGGGCGGCCCTCCAGGAAGGCGGCGAGGCCCTCGTGGACGTCCGGGGCTTCGCGGGAACGGCGCTCCCAGGGGGCCAGTGCCTCGGCTGCCCGCTCGGGCGGGACGGCCAGGGCGGCCTTCACGGCGCCGATGGTCTGCGGCGAACGCTGGGTCAGCACGCGGGCGAAGTCCAGCGCGGCGGCGTCCAGTTCGGCGTCCGGCAGGACGCGCTCGGCGAGGCCCAGCGGCAGGGCGTCCCGGCCCGCCACCAACTCGCCGGAGAACAGCAGGTACTTGGCGCGGGCGGGGCCGACCAGCCGGGCCAGCCGCAGGGTCGGCACCGCCGGGTAGACCACGCCGAGCTTGGCCGGGGTGATGCCCAGCCGGGCGTCCTCGGCGACGAACCGCAGGTCGCAGGCGACGGCCAGCTGGCAGCCGCCGCCCACGCAGGCACCGTGCACCACCGCGATCGTCGGGTGCGGGAACGCCGCCAGCGCCTCCTCGGCGGCGACGTTGACCGCGTGGTAGGCGTCCGCGCGCTTCGGGTCGCCGTACACCTCGGCGAGTTCGCCGATGTCCGCGCCCGCGCTGAAGGTGTTGCCGGCGCCGGTCAGCAGCAGGGCGCGCACGTCCGTGCGGGCCGCGAGCTGCTCCAGCGCCTCGGGCAGCGCCGCCCAGATCGCCAGCGTCACCGCGTTGCGGCGGTGCGGGCGGGCGAACTCCAGCACCGCGACGCCGTCCTCGCCGACGTACGCGTGGAGGCCCTCCGCCCGGGCGGGCAGGGCGGAGCGGTCCCGTGTGAGCAGCGGCTGGTCCATGCGCACCTCCGGTCGGTCGTGGTGCGCCCACTCTCTCAGGCGGTGCCGGCGCCGTAGTCCCCGAGGCCCCGTTCGACCATGGCGAAGGCGCGGTGGGCCGCGTCGAGCGCGGCGGGCAGGGCGTCCTCGGCGCGCTCGCCGGCCAGCATCCGGCGCTGGTTGTCGGCGGTCAGGGTCAGCTGGGCCGCCAGCAGTTGGGCGGCGGCGACCTTGGCGGTGAACTCGTCGTGGTCCGGGTCCTGCGCGAGCAGTTCGGCGGCCAGCAGGGTCTGGGACTTCCGGTCGAAGCCGGCGGTGGCGCGCACGAGCAGGGTCGGGGTCTGGTGGATCACCCGGACCACGTCGAGGACGACCCGGTCGTCGGACAGGCCGGTCGAGGGGTCGAACACCGCCAGCGCGGCGAGGTAGTGCGCGCGCAGCGCCTCCACCGCGGAGCTGCCCGGGGCGCGTTCGCGCACCACCCGGGCCGGCTCGTCGATGTGCTGCTCCATCGGGCCCATGACCAGGTCTTCCTTGGTGGGGAAGTAGTTGAAGACGGTCATCTTGGACACGTCGGCGGCGGCCGCGATCTCGGCCACCGACACCTGGTCGAAGCCCCGTTCGGCGAACAGCGTGACGGCGGTGCGCCAGAGCCGGATGCCGGTCTGGATCTTCTTGCGCTCGCGCAGGGGGAGCGCGTCGAGGTCGAAGCCGTGATCGAGGCCGCGTTCGAAGCCGGAGGGGGATGCCATGGGGTGACTGTACCAGGATCAAGGATTGACCAGGATTATCAATATGCCTGGATGAAATGTGTCCCGAGCCCAAGGATTGACCTGGTCCAAAAATACTGTCAGGGTGGTGCCGTTCCGCCGGGCCGACCCGGTCCGGACCGAACTCCACCGACCCTGGGGGGACCTGACGATGGCACCGACCACCCTGATGACACCGGCCCGGCGCGGGCTGGGCATGCTGATCTGCCTGGTCACGATCGTGCTGGCGGTGCTCGACATGAACATCGTGTCGGCGGCCAGCGTGCCGATCGTCCGCGAGCTCGACCCCGTCCACGGTGTCGACCGACTGCCCTGGCTGGTCAGCGCCTTCGCCCTGGCCGCCACCGCGCTGCTCCCGCTGTACGGCAAGCTCTGCGACCTGTACGGCGCCAAGCGCGTGCTGCTCGGCGCGGTCGGCGCCTTCCTGCTCGGCTCCGCGCTCTGCGGGGCCGCGCAGAGCATGGAGCAGCTGATCGCCTTCCGGGCCGTCCAGGGCATCGGCGGCGGCGGACTGATGAGCGTCACCATGGTGGTGATGGCCCACCTCAGGGACCCGGATCAGGAGGGCGGGGGCAAGGGCGGGGCGGCGGGCGGCATCGTCGCCGGCCTCGGCATGGCCGTCGGCCCGCTGATCGGGGCGCTGCTCACCGACCACCTCAGCTGGCGCTGGATCTTCTACGTCAACCTGCCGCTCGGCCTGCTGGTCCTGGTCGGCGCCGCCCTGGTGCTCAAGCTGCCGGCGGCGGCCGGCCGGGGCAGCCTGGACTTCCTCGGCGCGGCCCTCGCCGCGGCCTTCACCACCGGGCTGCTGCTGATCACCGAGTGGGGCGGCAAGGACCACGCCTGGACCTCCCCGGTGATCCTCGGGCTCGGCGCCGCGACCCTGGCCGCCTTCGTGCTCTTCCTGTGGCGTCAGGCCACCGCCGCGGAACCGGTGCTGCCGCTGTCGCTGTTCCGGATCCGTGCGGTGCGGCTGGGCTTCGCGATCCAGGGCCTGGTCGGGGTGGCCATGACCGGGTCGATCGTCTACGTGATGATCTACCTGCAGATCGCCCGCGGCGTCGAGCCGACCACGGCGAGCCTCTACCTGATCCCGATGGCGGCCGGGATGACCGCGGTCGGCCTGCTGGTCGGCAGGCTGACCGCCCGCGGCCACGTGCCGCGGACCTTCCTGGTGGCCGGGGCCGGCCTCGCGGCGCTCGCCCTGGCCCTGCTCGGCCTCACCGGGCCGACCACCCCGCTGTGGGTGGTGCTGGCCGAACTCGCCCTGCTGGGCTGCGGGCTGGGCCAGCTGATCGGCCAGCTGGTCATGCTGGTGCAGGGGGCCGCACCCGCCCACCAGCTCGGCGTCGCGACCACCGGGGTGCGCTTCTTCCAGACCCTCGGCAGCGCACTCGGCGCGACGCTGTTCGGCACCGTGCTGACCCGGGTCTACCAGGCGGGCGAGCCCGGAGGGACGGTCGGTGCGCTCCGCACGCTCACCGGCGCCGCCCGTGAGCACGCTCTGGTCGGTTTCACCGACGCGGTGGACGTGGTGTTCCTTTCGGCCGGCGGGCTGCTGGCGGTGGCCCTGCTGCTGGCGCTGCGGCTGCGGTCGGCCGGGAGTGCGGGCGGCGCGTCGGAGACCGAGCGCTCCGAAGGGGAGCGGCCGGTGCTCGCGGCCTGAAGGGCCTGAAGGGCCTGAACGGCCGGGGAGCGGGGAGCGCGGCGGCCCGAGCGGTCGTCAGGGCTCGGAGCGACGAGCGGCCCGGTGGACTGGGGGGAGTCCACCGGGCCGTCGCCGTGCGCCAGGTCCGGGCCCGGGCGGCGCCGGGGGCTCAGGCCCGGGCAGACCACTCGTGGGCCAGGATCGCCCAGATCTCCTTGTCGAGGCGGACGCCGTTGTGGAGGTACCACTCGCGCAGCACGCCGTCCCGCTTCATGCCGACCCGCTCGGCGACGGCGCGGCTGCGGGCGTTGACCGAGGTGCACCACCACTCGGCGCGGTGCAGGCCGCGGGTGACGAAGGCGTAGTCGAGCAGCTTCCGGACGGCGGCGGTGATGAGCCCGCCGCCCTCGCCGGCCGGCTCGGTCCAGGCGCCGATCTCGCAGACGCCGGACGTGGTGTCGAATCCGACGAACATCACGCCGCCGACCAGGGTGCCGTCCCGCCAGATGCCGAAGATCCGCTTCTGGTCGGCGGCCTGGCCGTCGGCGTAGCGCTGCAGGGTGGCGCGGGCCGATTCCGGGTCGGTGGAGAAGGTGGCCCACGGGATCCACGGGTCGGTGTGGGCGCGGGCCCGGTCGATGTGGGCCAGGAACTCCGGGGCCTGCCACGGTTCCAGCGGGCGCAGTTCGGCGGTGTCGGTGAGCGGTACGGCAAACACGGGCGGGCCTTTCACGGGTGGTGCGCGGCTGGTCGGAATCATTCATAACAAACGTTTGGTATGTACGATAGCCCCCATGACACCGGCCCGTGGAGACCATGACGCCCGCCGCTCGGACGTGTCCGAGGGGGTGTGGCGGGTGCTTTCCGCCCGGGGCTTCGAGGGACTGACCCTGCGCGCGGTGGCCGCCGAGCTGGGTGCCTCCACCGGACTGTTGACGCACTACTTCCCGAACAAGCGGGCACTGCTGCGGCACGCCCTGGAGGAGCTGGACCGGCGCTCGGGCGAACGGCCCCGGCGCACCGCGCCCGCCGACGGCAGCCCGCCGCCGCCCGCCGGACTGCCCCGGCTGCGGGCGGCGCTGCTGGACGTGCTGCCGCTGGACGAGGACGCCGCGGCGGGCAACCGGATCTGGGTCGGCTCCTGGGACCACGCCCTGGCCGATCCGGAGCTGACGGACGCCCACGGGGGCCGGTACGCCCGCTCGCGGGTGGCGCTCACGGAGCTCGTCGCGGACGCCCAGCGGCTCGGCGAGCTCCCGGCGGGGGCCGATCCGGCCGAAGTCGCCGCCGGGGCGCAGGCCTTCGTGCTCGGGCTGGTGGTGCAGGCGCTGTTCGCCCCGGGGGAGTTCCCGCCGGCGCGGCAGATCGCGCTGCTGGACGCCCACCTGGCGGGGCTGGCGGGCTGACCGGCCGTCGGCGGGCCGGCGGAATGCTCCCGGGTGGGGGATTCGCCCGGGATTTCCGCCGTTCGCGGAGCCTGGCGGGATTGTCCGGGCCGGACGATTGCCACCGGGGCGATTCCCGGAGCGGCGCGGCAATGGCCGCCGGGAGTTTTCGCAGCGGGCATGACACGGATTGTCACGGGTTATGCGCGGTGGGTGCCGGACATTACCGGGCGGACCCGGCCGGCTACGCATGGTCGCGAATGGCGTGGCGGCCTGCGGGAATTGCAGGGTGGTGCCCCCAGCAGGATTCGAACCTGCGACCTACCGCTTAGAAGGCGGGTGCTCTATCCGCTGAGCTATGGGGGCGGGACGGGCGACACCCTCGGTGGGCGTGACCGTGGCCGGGACCGGGCGGCTAGCGCCTGGGCGCGCGCTGTCCGCCCCGTGCCCGAGGGGTGGGGGTGGGGGTCGGTGGGCCCTCGCCCTGTCGGGGACAGGATAAGGGTGTCCAGTTCCTCGGCCGGGTGTGACGACACCGTCGCTGGTGTGTCGGTTTGGTGGAGCGGTCCGATAATCGCAGGTGAACGCCGTGAGTGCAGCGGTCTGGGAGTCTTCGGCGCCGGACGTTGTGCACTCGTTACGGGGCTGCCTCCTCACCCGTTATGGATTCGACACGGAGAATGTGCCGCCGGCGGCGAGGGTGGGGGGCGGTAATCGCGGCCGCACCGGTCGGATGACGTGCGCGGACGGTCGCCGGCGGGCGTTCCGGCGCGCGTCGGCCCCCGGCGTCGATCAGCGGGTTTGTTGTCATGGCCGCGAAGAGACGGGGGCGAAGCGCCCCCCGGAGGCTGAAATTCACCCCTGCGAGTGACAGCTGTTCCACAGGGCCGAGTTATCCACAGGATTTAGGAAGTCACTGGCCCGAATTTCTCCCGAAGTGCATGCTCCGGATGCACCGGTCGATTCCGTACGGTGCATCGGCGAGAACGGAGAGTGCGCTGTGAACGAGATGCATGTGACGGTGCTCGGCAATGTCGCGACGGAGGTGAGCTATGCGGAAACCTCCGGCGGGGTGCCGACGGCCACCTTCCGGATCGGCTGCACCGAGCGGCGGTACGACCGGCAGCGCCGGTGCTGGGTGGACGGCGGGACGCAGTGGGTGACGGTGACGGCCTGGCGGGCGCTGGCGGTGAACCTGATCGGCTCGCTGGCCAAGGGTGATCCGGTGCTGGTGAGCGGTCGGCTGCGGGTGCGGGAGTGGGTGGACGGGGAGGCGCGGCGCAGCCGGGCGGAGATCGACGCCCGATCGGTCGGACACGACCTCACCCGTGGTACCTCGGCGTTCCGTTGGGCGGCCGGGGTGCGCGGGGAGCCGGCGGTCGGTGCGAGGTCGGCCGGGGCGGAGGCCGGGGCGGAGCCCGGAGCCGAGGTGGTGCCGGAGTGGATCGTGAGCGCACTGGAGGCGCGCAGGGCGGCCGCGGCGGCGCCGGCGGTGGCGGCGGAGGCCGCTCCGGGGTCCGGCCCGCGGGCGTTGCCGCCGGGCCTGCGGTCGGTGACGGGTGGGCAGGAGGAGGTGTCCGAGGGGGATCGGGAAGGTGTCGGGCCGGATGCGCCGAACTGACGGGTCGGTGACCTTCCCTGTCGACAAATATGTTGATCGAGAAGGTTGTTGTGCCCGCACGCGCAATCCCGGCGGATAACGGAAAGTGGCCGGAGATTTTCTGGTCGACCGTCAGCTTGTGTGGAATCTGGGGGGATTGATAACGATCCAGATACGGAATCGTCCTGATTTCGCATGGGGGTTTCGGGACCTCTGGGGGTCAATAGGATTCGTCTGGTTCATACCCGCAGCAGTGCCACAGGGGGCACGCGCGGCACGGCAAGTCGGCGGGCTGCCCTTCGGAGCGGCCCGGCCCGGAGGGATCCCAGATGTTCAAGAGGCAGGGGCGGAGTCTGTCCCGGATAACCACTGTCATGCTCACGACCAGCGTGGCGTTGGGCGGAGGCCTGTTCGTCGCCGGTGCGGCAGTCGCGGCGGACACCCCGGGTTCGGGCGTGACCGCAGTGGTGCAGCCCACGATGCTCGGCGAGAAGATCGACGTCGACGGTGAGGGCACGGTCGACGGCGGCCTGTTCACCCTCAAGACCGCCGACGGCGAGCTGCAGACCTACTGCATCGACTTCGGCTTCCCGGTCGACATCCGGAAGAAGATTCAGTACCAGGAGTCCGACTGGGCCTCCAGCTCCCTCGGCGACAAGAACAAGGTCGAGGCCGCCGCCAAGATCCGTTGGATCCTGGAGAACTCGTACCCGCAGGTCAAGGACCTCACGGCGCTCGCCAAGGCCGCCGGTGCGGGCAGCCTGACCCCCGAGGACGCCGCCGCGGGCACCCAGGCCGCGATCTGGAAGTACTCGGACAACAAGAACGCCACCCCGCGCAGCCCCGAGGCCAAGAAGCTCCGGGACTACCTGACCGGCGCCGCCAACAAGGGCATCGCCGCCGAGCCCAAGCCCTCGCTGAGCCTCAGCCCGGACTCGGTCTCCGGCAAGTCCGGCGCCAAGCTCGGCCCGTTCACCCTCAACTCCAGCGCCTCCGAGGTGAAGCTGGCCGTCAGCGGCGACGCCGCCGACAAGGTCAAGCTGCTGGACAAGGACAACAAGCCGGTCGGCGGCTCGGTCGCCGGTCCGATCGCCAAGGACACCCAGCTGTTCCTGGACGTGCCGGCCGGCACCCCGGACGGCTCGGTCACGGTGAACGCCACCGCCTCCACCGTGGTCCCCAGCGGTCGTGTCTTCCTCAGCAAGGGCTACACCCGTGAGGACCACAGCCAGACCATGATCCTGGCCGGCTCCACCAAGCTGAACGTCGCGGACGCGGCCAAGGCCACCTGGAAGCAGGGCAAGGGCGCGCTGATCGACAGCACCGCCAAGGTCGAGTGCGCCAACAACGGCGTGCGCGTCTCCGTCACCAACGGTGGTGACGAGGCCGGTACCGTCACGGTCGGCAAGCAGCAGGTGACCGTCCAGCCCGGCAAGACCGAGAGCGTGCTCGTCCCGGTCGCCGAGAAGACCGGTTACAAGATCACCGTCACCGGCCCGAACGGCTACAGCCGCGACTTCGAGGGCGTCCTGGACTGCAAGACCGGCACGGGCACCCCGACCGGCACGCCGACCGGCACCCCGTCGGGCACCCCGGCCCCGACCGGCACCCCCTCGGGCACCCCGAGCACCGGCGCCGGCCACCCGTCCCCGGCTCCGACCAGCACCGCCCCGGGCACCGGTGGCCTGGCCCAGACCGGTGCCAATGACTCGACCCCGATCCTCGCCGCCGTCGCCGGTGGCCTGGTCGTGGCCGGTGGCGCCGCAGTCTTCGTCCTGCGCCGCCGCGGCCGCCACGGTCGCACCACCGCCTGACCCGGCTCCGCGGGCCCCGGGGGCGCTGACCCCCTGAAGCCCTGACGCAGAGCCCGGCCCGGCCCCCCGCAATCGCGGGGGGGGGCCGGGCTTCTGCGTTTCACGGGGCCGGGTTTCCGCGCTCCGCGGGGTCGGGTTTCCGGGCTCCACCGGGCCGGGCTTCCGCGTTCCACGGGCTCCGACCTCCGTGATCGTCCGGGACCGGGCCCGGGCGTTCGCGGGGGAGGCGGCCGGCGCGGGCCCCGGCACGCGCCGGCGGGGCCGGGGATACCCCGGAGGGGCACCACGGCGGTTCGGGACCCGCGGCCGGGTGCGGCACAATGGAACGCTGAAACCCGAATTACTCCCGACGACGCCGGAGCGATCTCACGTGGCGGAATACATCTACACGATGCGCAAGGTGCGCAAGGCTCACGGAGACAAGGTCATCCTTGACGACGTGACGCTCAGCTTCCTCCCCGGAGCGAAGATCGGCGTCGTGGGCCCCAACGGCGCCGGTAAGTCCACCGTGCTGAAGATGATGGCCGGCCTGGAGCAGCCCTCCAACGGCGACGCCTTCCTCTCGCCCGGCTTCACCGTCGGCATGCTGCTCCAGGAGCCGCCGCTCGACGAGTCCAAGACCGTTCTGGAGAACGTCGAGGACGGCGTCAAGGAGATCAAGGGGAAGCTCAACCGCTTCAACGAGATCGCCGAGCTGATGGCGACCGACTACTCGGACGCGCTGCTGGACGAGATGGGCAAGCTCCAGGAGGACCTGGACCACGCCGAGGCCTGGGACCTGGACGCCCAGCTGGAGCAGGCCATGGACGCCCTGGGCTGCCCGCCCGGCGACTGGCCGGTCACCAAGCTCTCCGGTGGCGAGAAGCGCCGCGTCGCGCTCTGCAAGCTGCTGCTGGAGGCCCCCGACCTGCTGCTGCTCGACGAGCCCACCAACCACCTGGACGCCGAGTCGGTGAACTGGCTGGAGCAGCACCTGGAGAAGTACAAGGGCACCGTCGTCGCCGTCACCCACGACCGGTACTTCCTGGACAACGTCGCCGAGTGGATCCTGGAGCTCGACCGCGGCCGCGCCTACCCGTACGAGGGCAACTACTCGACCTACCTGGAGACCAAGCAGTCGCGTCTCAAGGTCGAGGGGCAGAAGGACGCGAAGCGCGCCAAGCGCCTCAAGGAAGAGCTGGAGTGGGTCCGCTCCAACGCCAAGGGCCGCCAGGCGAAGTCCAAGGCGCGTCTGGCCCGCTACGAGGAGATGGCGGCCGAGGCCGACAAGATGCGGAAGCTGGACTTCGAGGAGATCCAGATCCCGCCGGGCCCGCGTCTGGGCAGCGTCGTCATCGAGGTCGAGAACCTCAACAAGGCCTTCGGCGAGAAGGTCCTGATCGACGACCTCAGCTTCACCCTGCCGCGCAACGGCATCGTCGGCATCATCGGCCCGAACGGCGCCGGCAAGACCACCCTGTTCAAGATGCTCCAGGACATGGAGACCCCGGACAGCGGCACGGTCAAGGTCGGCGAGACGGTCAAGATCAGCTACGTCGACCAGTCCCGCTCCAACATCGACCCGAAGAAGACCCTCTGGGAGGTCGTCTCCGACGGTCTGGACTGGATCAACGTCGGCCAGGTCGAGATGCCGTCCCGCGCCTACGTGTCGGCCTTCGGCTTCAAGGGCCCGGACCAGCAGAAGCCGGCCGGTGTGCTCTCCGGCGGTGAGCGCAACCGCC
The DNA here is from genome assembly GCF_042735475.1 of Kitasatospora sp. NPDC059577. Taxonomy (NCBI): domain Bacteria; kingdom Bacillati; phylum Actinomycetota; class Actinomycetes; order Kitasatosporales; family Streptomycetaceae; genus Kitasatospora; species Kitasatospora sp. NPDC059577. Next base: position 23,764 of record NZ_JBHWBZ010000008.1, read on the forward strand.
TGAACCTGGCGCTCACCCTCAAGCAGGGCGGCAACCTGCTGCTCCTCGACGAGCCCACCAACGACCTCGACGTCGAGACGCTCTCCTCGCTGGAGAACGCCCTGCTGGAGTTCCCCGGCTGCGCCGTGGTCATCTCCCACGACCGTTGGTTCCTGGACCGGGTGGCCACCCACATCCTCGCCTACGAGGGCGAGAGCAAGTGGTTCTGGTTCGAGGGCAACTTCGAGTCCTACGAGAAGAACAAGATCGAGCGGCTCGGCGCCGACGCCGCCCGTCCGCACCGGGCCACGTACAAGAAGCTGACCCGAGGCTGACACCCAGCTGTCACGACGGCCCGGCAGACTGCCCTCCGGGGCGGCCTGCCGGGCCGCGGCCCATCGCCACCGTCCGTCGTCCGCGAGGAGACGGCGGCGGCGGGCGACCGGAACCGAGGAGAACACCCGTGGCTCGCCACATCTACGCCTGCCCGCTGCGCTGGTCCGACATGGACGCCTTCGGGCACGTCAACAACGTGGTCTTCCTGCGTTACCTGGAGGAGGCCCGGATCGACTTCATGTTCACCCAGGCCGCCGCGGCCGGCGCCGGGGAGTTCGCGGGCGGTTCGGTGGTGGCGCGCCACGAGATCGACTACAAGCGCCCGCTGGTGCACCGGCCGGAGCCGGTCACCGTCGAGACCTGGGTGACGAAGATCGGTGGCGCCGCGCTGACCGTCTCGTACGAGGTCAAGGACGTCGCGGAGGACGGCACCGAGACCGTGTACGTCCGGGCGTCCACCGTGGTCGTGCCCTACGACCTGGCCGAGGGCCGGCCGCGCCGGATCTCGCCCGTGGAGCGGGAGTTCCTCGGCCGTTTCATGGAGGAGCCCGCCGAGGCGAGGACCGCCGCGGTGCCCGCCGCGGCGAAGGCCGCCGTGCCCGCTGCCGCGAAGGCCGCCGCCGTGCCCGCCGCCGTCTGACCGCCGCCGACCGACCGCCACGTGATGATTCGAGCTGAGCTGCGTTGACCGTCACCGCCCGCCTCGCCCTGACCGACGCCGGGGAGGCCGCCGACCTCTCCGCCTTCCTGCTGCGCCTGCTGCGCTTCGACAAGGCGGCCGCGGTGCGCCTGCAGGCGGTGGGGCCGGGCGGCGGGGACGGTGTGCTGGCGGTCTTCGGGCGGCTGCCGCTGGGCGGTTCGGGCGCGCTGGCGATCCGGACCGCGCGGCTGGGCGGCCTCGACGAGGCGGTGGACCTGACCGTCTCGGCGGGCCGACTGCTGGACGGCGTGGACGACGAGGCGGGCAGCGTCGCGCTGCCCGCGCCGGTGACCGGCCCGGCCTGGGCCGGACTGCTGCCGCCGCGCACCGGCTGGCGGCCGGCCGGGGCCCCGCCGGTGGCCGAGGTGTACCCGGAACTCATGGCCGGGGTGCGGGAGTTCCGCGAGCGCAGCGAGGCCGTGCCGGTGCACCACCGGACCCGTGCGGTGCTGGACGCGCTGGCCGACGAGATCTGGTCCCGGCCGGTGTCCGTGCTGCCGGAGCTGCCGCTGCGGGCGGTGCACGCCGCGCACGTGATGGGCTTCCTGAAGCCCGGTGTGCCGCTCTCCGTGCACCGGGCGGGGGGCTGGCTGCGGCTGAGCGCCCCGGCGGGCTCGGTGGCGGTGCGCACCGTGGCCGCGCCGGGCGCGGGGCTGGGGCTCAGCCCGGTCGGGTAGCACGTCCGGTCCGACAGCACGCCCGATCGGCCGACGCGGCCGGGGCCGGCAGGATCCGCGGACGGCAGGATCCAGGGCCGACAGGATCCAGGGCCGGCACGATCCGGGGCCGGTGCGGCCCGGGAGGGCCGCCGCTCCGCTCAGCCCTCGGTGTTGATCATCGAGGCGGCGGCGTACGTCAGGTAGTCCAGCAACTGCCGCTCGTGGTCGGCCTCCAGCTCCAGACCCGCGACGGCTGCCCGCATGTGCTTCAGCCAGGCGTCGTGGGCCGCGCGGTCGACCTTGAACGGCGCGTGCCGCATCCGCAGCCGGGGGTGGCCCCGCCGGTCGCTGTAGGTGCGCGGGCCGCCCCAGTACTGCATCAGGAACAGCGCCATGCGCTCCTCGGCCGGGCCGAGGTCGTCCTCGGGGTACATCGGCCGCAGCAGTTCGTCCTCGGCGATGCCCTCGTAGAACAGGTGGGCCAGACGTCGGAAGGTCGGCTCACCGCCGACCTGGTCGAAGAAGGTCTCCTCGCTCAACGTGCCCCGCCGGATCTCTCTCACCCGACCATGGTCGCAGACGCCGACGGGGTCGTACACCAGGACCAAGGGCGCGGGTCCGGAGGCGTACGACCCCGTCGGGATCGACCGTCGGTGCGGGACCGTCAGACGTCCTCCCACTTGAACAGCTTCCAGGCGACCCCGGTCAGCGCCGCCGCGAAGAGCAGCAGGCCGCCCATGGTCGGCAGGGCGTCCATGACGCCGCCGCCGCGGGTCAGCACCGTCTGGGCGGACTCGACCAGGTAGTGCAGCGGCATGACCTTGGAGACGGTCTGCAGCCAGCCCGGGGCGCCGTCCAGCGGGAAGAACGAGCCGGACAGGAAGGACATCGGCAGCACGATGACCTGGGAGATGCCGTTGGCTGCCTCCTCGGTCTTGGCGACCGAGCCGGCCAGCAGGCCGATCGACATGAAGGCGAGCGTCGCGCAGGCCACCAGCGGGATGATCAGCCACCAGTTGCCGGTGAGCTTGAGCCCGAAGAAGCTCGTGGCGACGACCAGGAAGACGGCGCTCTGCAGGAGCGCGGTCAGCAGCGAGACCACGACCCGGGAGCTGATGACCGTGCCCGCGCTGATCGGGGCCAGCCGCAGTCGGCGCAGCACCTTGGTCTTGCGCCAGTTGACCAGCGTCAGCGCGGCGCCGAACACCGCGCCGGTGGCGACGGCCCAGCCGAGCAGGCCGGGGGTGAGGAACTGGATCGGCTTGAGCGACTTGTCCTCGACCTGCTGGGCGTCCAGCACGTAGGCCGGCGGCTGGCCGGTGGCCGCCTGGTTGGCGCTCTGGACCACCGAGTCGAGGATGCCCCGGAGCGCGCCGGCGCGGACCGTGTCGGCGGCGCTGTAGCGCAGCTCGACCTTGCCGTCCGGGCCCTGCGTGATCATCGCGTCGAAGTCGCCCTTGCGGACCTTCTCCAGCGTGGCCGCCTCGTCGTCGGCCCTGGTGATGGTGAGGACCTCGTTCAGCCCGGACCGGGCGTCGCCCTGCATCGAGTCGAACAGCTTCACCGCGCCGACCTGGGCCACCTTGGCGTGCGGGCTGCCGGCGCCCTTGGTCACGGTGCCGAAGAAGACCAGGAACACCAGCGGGAAGAGCAGGATGAAGAAGGTCGCGGTGCGGTCGCGCTTCATGCCGAGCAGCATCGCGCGGGACAGGCTCCAGAACGCGCTGACCCGCTCCCGCTCGCCGGTGGCGCCGGCCGGACCGCCCCGCTGGGCGGGGACCTTCGGCTCGGTGGGGGTGGTGGCGGTCATGCGCGGAACTCCCGTCCGGTCAGCTGGAGGAAGACGTCCTCCAGGGTGGCGCCGCGCACTTCGAGGCCGCGCAGCGCGTTCTGCTCGGCCAGGACGCTGAGCACCGGGCCCGGAAGGCGGGTGGAGACGGAGAGCGAGACGGTGTCGTCCTCCAGGGTGGCGATGTCGGCGCCGCCCGCGGTCAGCAGCTCGCGGGCCCGGTCGACCGGCAGCTGGCCGGAGGCCACGCTGATCCGGACGGTGTCGTCGATCTCGCGGATCAGCGCCGCCGGGGCGCCGGTGTGCAGGATCTTCCCGTGGTCCATGATCGAGACCCGGTCGCAGAGCACCTCGGCCTCGTCCAGGTAGTGCGTGGTCAGCACGACCGTGCGGCCCTCGGCGTTGATGTCGCGCAGGAGGTCCCAGAGGTTGCGCCGGGCCTGCGGGTCCAGACCGGTGGTGGGCTCGTCCAGGAAGACGAGCTCGGGGTCGTGGGCGAGCGCGCAGGCGATCGACAGGCGCTGGGCCTGGCCGCCGGACATCTGGTCGGTCAGGGTCTCGGACTTGTCGGCGAGACCGACCCGCTCCAGCATCGCGTCGGCCCGCTTGGGGCCGACCCCGTAGAACGACGCGAAGGTGCGGATGGTCTCCCGGGCCGTCAGTTTCCGGAAGAAAGCGGAAGCTTGGAACTGCACGCCGATTCGCGGCAGCAGCTTCGGATTGCGCGGCCAGGGAGCCATCCCCAGCAGCTCGACCCGGCCCTCGTCCGGTTGACGGACGCCTTCCAGGATCTCCATGGTCGTGGTCTTCCCGGCGCCGTTGGGGCCCAGGATCCCGTAGAACTCGCCGGCCTCGACGGTGAGGGACACCCCGTCGACGGCCTGCACATCCCCGTACCGCTGACGGATGCCGTCGGCGGATATAGCTGCAGTCATGTGCCCTGAGAATAGGGGTTCCGGGGCGTCCTGTGCACACCGTGGACCGGGATTTGGGGATCCTTTGAGGAATCGGGAAGAAAGGCCGGGCCGGGCGAAATGTTGAATTCCGCCCGGCCCGGCCGGAGTTGTCGCTGACGCGCACTCAGGGATGTGTCAGGCGCGGTGCACCGTGATGGTCGTCCAGGCGCCGATGTGGATCCGGTCACCGTCGTTCAGCGGCACCGCGGTGTGCGGGGCGACCGGCTCCGCGCCGCCGTTCATGGTGGTGCCGTTGGTCGAGTCCTGGTCCACCAGCACCCAGCTGCCGTCCGCCTGCTCGGCGAGCAGCGCGTGCTGGTGCGAGGCGCCCGGGTCCTCCGGGGGGACGGACAGGTCGATCTCCGGCACGGTGCCCCGGTGCTGGCTGCGCCGGCCGATCCGCAGCTGGCCGCGGCCGGTCAGCGGGATACGGCGCTCGGGGCAGTACGGCGGGAAGAACAGGCCGGCCGCCTCGGGGCCGCTGCGGGCCATCATGTCGGTGAAGTAGTCCCGGTCGGCCGCGACCACGGCGATCCAGGTGGTCCGCACCGGCTCGGCCGGGGCGGCCTCGTGCTGGGGGTGCTGCGGCTGCGGCGGGGCGAGGTGGAAGGACGTGCCGAAGTCGCCGCCGCGGTTGTTCGGGCCGGGGCCGGCCGGCTGGGCGTACACCGGGCCGGAGTCCTCGCGGACCGGGGCCTCGGGGAACGCGGCCTCCGGCGCCGTCCCCTGCTGCCCGCCGACGGGCGGGTAGCCGTAGGTGTGCGGCTGCGCCGGGGCCTGCGACTGCTGCGGGACGGGCGGGGCGACGGCCTGCCGGCCGGGGGCCTGCTCGTGCGACGCCTGCTCGTGCGGCGCCTGGCCGTACGGGGACTGCGGCTGCTGCGGGGCGCCGCCGTACGCCGCCGGGATGTTCAGCGGGGGCGGCTGGGCCGGGCCGGGCGCGGGCGCGCCGGCGGCCGGGGCCTGGCGGTGCGAGGGCGTGGAGAGCTCGTAGTCGTAGCCGCACTCCTCGCAGAACCGGCCGGTCTGCGGGCTGCGGCAGATCGGGCAGACGGTCAGGCCCTCGGTGAGGCCCTGCGCCGCCGCGTGGCCGGCGGGCGGGTAGGCCCCGGGCGGCGGGTAGGCGCCGGGGGGAGGGTAGGCGCCCGGCGGGGGCGTCGGGCCCGCGGGCGGGAAGGGCGCGGGCGGCGGCGGGGGCACGGCCCCGGGCGGCGCGGTCGGGGGAACCGGCGGCGGGCCGTAGGGCGCACCGCCGTGCTCCGGGTGCCCGGCGGGTGCGCCGGGTGCGGGTCCGGTGCCGGGCGCACCCGGGTAGCCCCCGTGGGCGCCCGGGGCCGGGGCCGGCGGGGTCATCGGGAAGCCGCAGAAGTCGCACCAGTCCTCGGCCTGCGACTCGTGGCCCCTCGGGCAGATCGGCATCAGGTCCCCCTCGTTTCGGGCCGGCTCGGTGCGGCGCCGCGCCGGGGTGCCGGCCCGGTCACGTCTTCAGCGGTCACTTCTTCACACGTACCGTCTTGGTGGACCGGGTCTCGAGGGTCATCGAGTCGGCCTCGCTCACGTTCTTACGGAACCGAACCGTACCCTCCTTCGGGTCCACCACGTCCACCACCTTCTGCAGCAGCTTGAACGTGCCTTCGTTCCCGGTCGCGTGCGCGATCCGGACGGCGGCGCCCAGCTTGGCGGTGGCGCGGTCGACGTCGCCGGCGCGGTGGGCCTCCAGGCCCTCCTGGATGGAGGAGGCGAGCTCGGCCTGCCCGGTGTAGTGGGCGACCTGCGGGCTGATCCGGGTGGAGGACGCCAGGTCGTCGGTCCAGACCGCCTTGACCAGGCCCTGGCTGAGCACCTCGGGGGTGCCGCTGCCGACCTGCGGGGGCAGCACCAGGCTGATCCGGGCGGCGAGCATCTCGCTGCCGACCACGGCGGCCGGGACCTGCACGCAGACGTGGTAGTCGCGGCTCTCGTCGCCCCAGGAGCCGGTGGGGTAGTCGCCGGCCCGGGGCCCGGCCTCGGTTCGGCGGGCGGTCAGGTCCTCGACGGCGGGGGCGACCTGCTTGACGAACTTCACGGTGGCGTTGGCCGGGGTCCAGATCCGCAGCGCGACGTCGGCGACCTGCTTGCCCATCGCGCCGGCCATCATCGAGCGGAAGTCCTCGGCGAGGCCGGAGGGCTCGGCGACGATGTCGACGGTGCCGAGCAGCGCCGAGGAGATCGTGCGCAGTTCGTCGATCCGCCAGTCGGTGCCCACGCCTCGGCAGTCGGCGGTGAAGTGGCCGCTGACCCGTTCGACGGTGCGGGCCAGGTCCTCCGCCGACTCGTGCTCGTTGTTGCCGTCGGTGAGCAGGATGGTGTGCCGGATGGCGATGTCGCGGCGGGTCAGGAAGAGCTTGTCGGCCTTGGCCAGCCAGGTGCCCATCGCGGTGCCGCCGGCCGCGGTGAGGCGGCGCAGCGACTCCTTGGCCTGCTCGCGGGTGGCGGCGGAGGCGGTGGCGAGGGTGCCGTCGCCGGGGTAGATGTCGCGGGCCTCGTGGGTGCCGGCGACCACCGCGAAGGCGGTGCCGTCGCGCAGCGCGTCGATGGCGGCGGCGGTGGCCTCCCGGGCGCCGTTGATCTTGCTCTTGGGGTAGTCCATCGACCCCGAGCAGTCCACCAGGACCACCACGGCGGTGGCCGCCTCGGCCCCGGCCGGTCCGGCGTCGGCGATCCCGAGCGGGCGGCCGCCGGAGGTGCCTCCGCCGGTCGAGGTGACGGTGACGATGGCGTTGACCTCGCGGGCGCCGTCGGCCAGGTACTCGTTCTGGAAGATCTCCACGTCGAACCTGGGCAGGTTCGGCTTCGCCAGTGTTGCCATGGGGCGGTCGGCTCCCGTCGGGTGAGGGGGTGGATGCGATCAGGACGCGGGGCGGTCCGCCGGCCGGGCCGGCGGACCATGGCGCAGGGCCGGCGGCCGGACGGCGGGTCAGGCCGTCGGCGGGTGCGGCGGCAGCGGCGGGACGGGCGGCGGGACGGGCGGTGCGGCGGGCGGTGCCGGCGGGACCGCCGGCGGTGCGGGCGGTACCGGCGGTGCCGGGGGCAGCGGGGCGGCGGGGGAGCCGATCACCGGGATGTCCGGCAGGGTCGGGTCGTGGTCCTCGTCGTCCTCCGGGACCGGGCGCGCGGCCGGCCCCGGGCGCTCCAGCACCGGCAGGTCCAGCGCCGTGGGGGTCGGGTCGGCCTCCTCGACGGGCACGGCGGGCGGGTCGATCGGCAGCACCGCGACGGTGATGTTGTCGTGGCCGCCGGCGGCGACCGCGAACTTCACCAGGGTCTGGGCCGTCGCCAGCGGTTCGGCGCGGGCGTCCGGGCGCACGTAGTAGGCCAGGTCGGTGGCCGCCTCGGCGTAGTTCCACAGCCCGTCGGTGCAGATCAGCACCACGCCGGGGACGTGCGGGGTGAAGTCGAGGGTGTGCGGCACGACCTCCTCGGCGTCGGCGCCGAGCCAGCCGGTGATCGCGTGCGCGCGCGGGTCGGCGTAGGCCTCGGCCTCGCTCATCAGCCCGGCCTCGACCATCCGGGCCGCCCAGGAGTCGTCCTGGGTGAGCCGGAAGGGCTCGGCGGCGGCGCGGTCGTCCGGGATCCAGTACGCGCGGGTGTCGCCGACCCAGCCGATGGTGACCCGGCTGCCCACCGCTATCGCGCTGACGAAGGTGCAGGCGGGCGCGTTGAGGTCGGGCCGGGTGGGGCCGGCGCCGTCGGTCGCCAGGTCGGCGACGGCCTTGGCGGCGTCGGCGACGGCCGAACGCATCGCCTCGTTCGGGTCCCGGCCGGCCTCCAGCGAGGTCAGCAGCGACTCGGAGGCGGCGTCGACGGCGGTCGCCGAGGCCTCGTCCGGGCGGTCGGAGGAGGAGACGCCGTCGCACACCACGGCGACCACGACCGGTTCGCCGCCGGGCAGCGAGCTCGCGGCGACGGTGAAGCTGTCCTCGTTGCGGTGGTGGCGCACGCCGCGGTCGCTGACCCCGGCGACGCCCGCGAGCGCCTTCTCCATGTGGTCGCGCGGGCGCGGCTGGGCGCCGCCGCAGCCCTCGCAGTAGCCGTCCGCGGTGACCTGCGGCTGCCCGCAGTGCACGCAGACCGGTCCGCGTTGCTGCGGTACGGCCTCACCCCGGGCGGCGGCCCAGCCCGCGGGCATCGCGCCCGGGGCGGCCCGGCCGTCCCGACCGGCCCCGCAGGAGCCGCAGTAGGCGTCCTCACGGTCCATCGGCTCGGAACAGCTCGGGCACTCGGTCTGCTGCGGCATCGGCTACACCCACGTCCTGGGACGGGCACGGTTGGCCCGCTCCACCATCTCGATCCTGATCTCCGCCCGGTCGGCCAACCGGGCGAGTACCCGGTAGGACTGTTCCAGGGCGAAGCGCAGTTCCCGCTCCTGTGCGGGACGTCCCAGTACCACCAGGTCGGCGGTCGGCCCGGCCCCGGCCGACCCGGCGCCGATCCAGCCGAGGGCCGCGCCGAGCACCTCGACCGAGAGCTCCTCGCGGCGGCGGTCGTCCAGCCGCAGCGCGGTCAGCTGCGCGGAGCTCGCGCCGAGGTCACCGGCCAGTTCGTCGGTGGCGGGGCGCTCGCGCAGCCGGGCCCGGACGGCGGCGATCCGGGCGGCGGTGTACTGGCTGGAGGTGGCCGGGACGGACTCCAGGACGCGGACCGCGCCGGAGCGGTCGTCCTCGGCGAGCCGGACCCTCGCCAGCCCGAAGGCGGCGCTCAGGTAGGCCTGGTCGGTGGCCCACACCAGCCGGTAGAACTCGGCCGCGTCGCCGTCGTCGCCGAGCAGTTCGGCGCAGATGGCGAGGGCCAGCTTGGGCGCGGCCTCGCCGGGGAAGGCGTCGTAGACCGCGTCGAAGGCCTCGGCGCCGGCCCGCAGGGCCGTGTCCCGTCCGTCCGCCTCGGGGTGCTCGGGGTCCGCCGCCCGGGGCGGGCCGGCCGGTTCGTCGCCGCCCTGGTCCGGGCAGGCCCCGACCAGGGCGGTCAGGCCGCGGTACCAGACCACCCGCCAGTCGTCCGGGTGGTCCCGCTCCAGCTCGTCGAGGCGGGTCGCGGCGTCGCGGTGGCGGCCGAGTTCGAGCAGGGCGCGCAGTTCGCGCAGCCGGCTCTCCACCGAGACGACGGGCGCGCCCGCCAGGGCGACGAGCGCCTCCTCGGGGTCGGGGGAGAGCAGGGTGGCGAGGAAGCCGGCGTTGGGGTCGCTCGGGTCGACCCGGGGGATGGGCAGGGCGAGGGCGGCGCCGGCCGGGTCCAGGCCGGCCACCCGGAGCTGCCCGGCCTGTTCGGTGGGCAGCACCAACTCGGTGTCCACGACGCGCAGTTCGGGGCCGAAGAGGGTGGAGGGTGCCGGGTAGGGGCGGTCGTTCTGGAGGGCCAGGATCTCCCGCAGCACGCCGGTCAGCTGGTCGGCCATCTCCTCGGCGGAGGAGAAGCGGCGGGCCGGGTCCGGGTCGGTGGCGCGCACCAGCAGGCGGTAGTAGGACTCGTACCGGGCGAAGACCTCGACGTCCTCCGGCCCGGGCAGCGAGTCGCGGTGGATGCCGCTGTAGCCCTGGAAGTCGAAGGTGAGCACCGCGAGGGTGCGGGCCACGGTGTACAGGTCGGAGGCGGGGGAGGGGCCGTCGGTGGCGATCTCCGGGGCCTGGTAGCCGATGGTGCCGTAGATCGGGCCGTCGTCGTCGTGGCGGCGGACGGCGCCCATGTCGATGATCTTGAGCGTGTCGCCGCTCTGGATCGCGTTGTCGATCTTGAAGTCGCAGTACACCAGGCCCCGGCCGTGCAGGTAGCCCAGGGCGGGCAGCGCCTCCAGGGCGTACGCGATCGCCTGCTCGACCGGCAGCGGCTCGCGCCGGCCGTCCGGGGTGCGGCGGTCGTTGGCGATGTCCTTGAGCGACTTGCCGCCGACGTACTCCATGACGATGTAGCCGTCGGTGGCACCGGTGCGCAGGTCCGGGTGCTCGGCGAAGTTGATGATCCGGACGATGTTCGGGTGGTCCACCTCGGCCAGGAAACGCCGCTCGGCGACGGCCGCGGCCAGCGCGTCCTCGTCCCCGGTGTCCAGCAGGCCCTTGAGGACCACCCACTTGTCGTCGAGCCGCCGGTCCACCGCCAGGTAGATCCAGCCGAGCCCGCCGTGCGCCAGACAGCCCACCACCTCGTACTGCCCGCCGACCAGGTCCCCCCGGCGCAGCTTGGGCGTGAACGAGTACGGCGTGCCGCACTTGGTGCAGAAGCCGTCCGGGCGGCCCGGGCGGCCGTTCTTCTCCCGGCCCACCGGGGCCTCGCACTTGGAGCAGAACCGCTTGCGCTCGGGCACCTCGGGATTGTCCAGCACCGCCGCGGCCGGATCGGCCGTCTCGACGGTCGGCACGGTGACCAGGCCGGCGCCCAGCCGGTTGCGGGTGCCCGCGCTGCTGCTGCCCCGGGTGGAACGCACCGAGACCGAGCGGCTGCTGCCGGTGCGGGTCGAGCGGTGCGAGCGGGAACGGCCGGACATCGAGCGGGCCGAGCCGCTGCGGGTCGAGCGGACCGAGCCGCTGCGCCCGGAGGCCGCGGAGGAGACCCGGGCGGACGGGACGTAGGGCTGGGTGACGCCGGTGTCGGGGCCGGGCGGGGTGAGGCCGCACTCGTCGCAGTAGCCGTCCGCGTCGACGGTGCCGGAGCAGTCGCGCGGGCAGGCCGAGCCGGGGCCGACGGCACCGGCCCCCGCCGGCGCTCCCGTCGCCGGCCCGGCGGCTGCTCCCGTCGCCGGCCCGGCGGCTGTTCCTGCTGCCGTCCCCGCCGCGGACGCCCCGGCCGTCACGGTGGTCCCGCCCGCCGGGGCCAGCCCGCACTCGTCGCAGTAGCCGTCGGCGTCGATCCGGCCGCTGCCGGAACAGTCAGGCCGTACGCACGTCTCGCCCATCAACCTCAGCCCCCCTGAACCTGTCCGTCGACCGGCGCCTGGCCGGCCGCCTCCTGAGCCTGCGCGGCCTCGGTCTGGGCCGGCCGCAGGGACTGCTGGAACCGGGCCACCGCGGCGGCCGCCGCCCGCAGGTCGCACGGCGCGCTCCACAGCAGCCAGCGCGCCTTCTCGTACCGTTCGATCACTTCCGGGTCCTCGGAGACCCCCAGCCGGGCCGCCATCGCCTTGTAGGCGTCCAGCCGGCCGCGCAGCTCGGCGCGGACGGCCAGCGGCTGGGTCACCTCGGTGAGGGACTGCCGGGCCCGGCCCAGCTCCTTGGCGGCGGCGTCCTCCAGCGCGTCCAGCAGCGGCGCCAGCCGGCCCCACTGCCCGGCCTGGCGCAGGTCCAGCGCCGCGACGATCCGCTCGCGCAGCGCCGAGGCCGGGCCGGGCACCGCCGGGACGTCGCTGGCCGCTATCTTCGCCAGCACCTCGCCGCGCGCCCGGCGGGCCTCGGCCAGGGTGGCGTCGGCCCGCTGGAGCAGGTCGCCGACGCCCTGCAGCCGCTCCTCGGCCTCGTCGCGCAGCCGCAGCAGGTCCTCCAGCTCCAGCCGGACGCCGTCCAGCGCCCGCCCGGCCCGGTCGAACCGCTCGGTGTCGACCACCCCGGCGGGGCCGGCGAAGGCCGAACCCTCCGGGACCGTGCCGCGCTGGGCGGGCACCCGGGCCGGGCGCCACAGCGCCAGCGGGTCCCCGTGCACCTCGGTGCGCAGTTCGGTGAGGTCCTTCTCGATCGCCACCAGGTCGTCGGCCAGCGGGTGGCCCCCGGCCCGCACACCGAGCGACCCGGCCAGCGTCCGCACCCGGTGGAGCTCGGCCAGCAGCAGGTCGATCCGGGCCGGCAACGCGGACCAGACCGCGTCGGCGGCGCTGACCACCTCCAGCACGGTCGCGTACCAGGAGTTCATCCGGGTCATCAGCGCGTCCAGGCTGATCCGCTCGACCAGCTTGGCGGGCGCGCCGAGCAGGTGCGGACCGTCCGGCACCGCACCGCCCGGAACGGTCACCGCGTCACCGGTCAACAGCTCGCTCAGTTCGGCGAGTTCGGGTCCGCCGGGCTTGGCCTTGCGGGCCCGCACGGCGCGTGCCGAGGCCAACGCCTCGGAGTAGCGGTCGAACAGCGCCCAGAGCAGCGGCAGACCCTTCCCGGCGACCGACCAGCGCTCCAGGGTGCGCCCGGACAGCTCGGCGCCGTCCAGCAGCCGCAGGCCCGGGTGGTCCTGCAGGGCGAGCAGCGCCGACTCGACCGCGTCCCGCTCCGCGCCGAGGCGCGCCAGCGCGCGGTCCACCTCCTCCCGGCTCAGTACCGGGCCAGCCGATGCCGCCACCGCGGTGTCCTTCCTTCCTCGCGTGCGATCCCGACGCGTACGACGGGCGATCCCACGACAACCCCCCTGTCCACCACGGGTCTCCCCGCGGTGATCGTCCCGAACCCTAGCCGGTGACCGTTCGGGCGGAACGGGCGCGGGGCGTCAAGACGGTGTCAACGCCCCGGGCCCGTGCCGCCCGAACGGTGCCCCGGCGCGGTCGTTCGTGTGGTCGTCCGTGCGCCCCCGGTCGGCCTCCGGGCCCGCCTCCCGGTCCGCCTCCTGTTCCCCTTCCCGGGCCGTGTCACCGTGCGTTCCCGGGCGACGTTCCCGGGCGGCGTTCCCGGGCGCGTCCCCCGGTTCGGACCGGGCTCCTTCCCGCGTTCGGTCCCCGGCCCCTCCCGCGTTCGGTCCTCAGCGCGTGCCGGGCCAGTAGTGGTCGGCGTCGTTGAGCATGTACGGCTTGAGCCAGTGCTCGTACGAACGGGCCCAGTCGCCGCGCGCGTAGTAGTCGGCCAGCACCTGGTTGACCCGGGCGGTCAGGTCCGGGCTCTCCTTCAGCATGGCGACGCCGATCACCTCCGGCTGCGCCTCGCCGTCCACGATCCGCACCGTCTGGTCCTGGGCGGCCTGACCGGCCGCCAGGCCGTTGTCGGTCATGACGGCGTCCGCCTTGCCGAGCTGCAGCAGCACCAGGCAGTCCAGCTGGTTCCCGACGGTGACGACCTGTCCGGCGGTCTTCATGCCGTTGACCACGGTCTGGGCCGTGGAGCCGTCGGCGACGCAGACCGTCCGGCCCTTGACCGCGTCGTCGATGGTCTTCGCCGGGGAGGCCTTGGGCACCAGGACGCGCTGGGTGATGTTGAAGTACGGCTTGGAGAAGGCGACGTCCTCCATCCGCTTGCAGTTGATCGTCATGGTGCGGACGATCAGGTCGACCCGGCCCTTCTTGATCGCGTCGATCCGGTCGGCCGTCGCCACCGGCTTGAGCACCACCTTGTCCGGGTCGCCGATGATCGCCGCGCCGATCGCCCGGGCCAGGTCGATGTCGAAGCCCTCGATCTGGCCGGTGTTCGGGTTGCGGGCGCCCCAGCGGTAGCTGTTCTGGTCGACGCCGATCACCAGGCTGCGCTTGGCCTTGATGGCCTTCACGGCCGGCCCGTCCTCGGTGCTCGGCGGCACGCTCTTGGTGACGTCGCAGGTGTCGGCGGGGCCCTCCTCCTGCTGCGCCGCCCGGGGCGCGGCGCCGGCGGCGGTCGTGGTCGTCGGCGCGGCGCCGACCGGGCCGCCCCCGGCGAGCACCGCGGCGCCGGCCGCCAGCAGTGCCAGGGCGGCGAAGGGCCTGGTCCGTACGGTTCTCGTGCGCATCTGTCCGTTTCCCCCTTGCCCGTTACCGGTACTCGGCCAGTCGTCGGCCCAGGCCCCGCAGCGCGGCGGCCGCGGCCACCAGCCCGAGCAGCGCGGCCGCGACGGCGGCGGTGCGCAGGTCCCCGCCGGTGCCCTTCGCGGACTGCTCGAACCGGCCCTGCTCGATGTCGGCGGCCCGGGCGAGCGCCCGGTCGGTGGCGTTGAAGGCCGCGTCGGCGGTGTGCGCGTCGGCCGCGGCCGCCACGGTCGCGTCCAGGGCGCCCTGGTAGTTCGCGTCGTCGACCTCCAGCTTCCGGGCCTCGTTGTGCCGGTCGTGCCACTCGTCGAACTGCTGCACCGCGTCCCGGACGTCCGGCTGGGCGGCCGCGGGCGCGAGCCGGACGGCCTCCGGGAGCGAACCGGTGCGCCGCTCCAGCGGATCGCCCTTGACCGCGGCCCCGTCCAGGTGTTCGGTGGCCTTCGTCCACTGGTCGGCGTACTTGGTGGTGGAGCCGCGGGCGACCAGGTGCAGGTTCTCCGAGAGCCGGGCGGTCAGCACGTCGACCCGGGCGTAGTTGAGCGACCGCAGCGGGGTCGCGCCCTCGCTGTCGCTGCGCTTCAGCGCCGCGTTGGTGGTCAGCCCGGCGACGGTGAGCCAGAGCGCCCCGGCCAGCACGGCGGCGGTGGCGCCCAGCAGGCCGACGTTGAACACCCGGTTGGTGCGGCGGAACAGCGTCAGCTGCACCCAGCCCAGTGCCGCCAGGGTGATCAGTGCCAGGCCGTACGCCCCCCACGGCACCGACTTGGCCGCCGCGTAGTCGTTCGCCAGCTCGTCGTTCTCGGTGGCGGCCAGCTCCGCGGCCGCCGGCAGCAGGACGGTCTGCATCTGCTCGGAGGCGTACCGCAGATAGGCGCCGCCGAGCGGGATGCCCTGCCGGTTGTCGGCCCGGGCCGTCTCCACCAGGCCTGCGTACACCGGGAGTTGCTGGTTCAGCCGGGCGAGCGAGTCCTGTGCGGGAGAGGTCGCGGTGGTCCGGGCGGCGGCCTGGGCGACCAGCTCGGCGGCCGTGGCGAGGTCGTGCTCGTAGCGGTCCCGGACGTCCTTCGGCTCGGCACCGGCCAGCAGGAAACCGGTCGCGGCCGTGGTGGCGGCGTCGGCCAGGTTGCGGTGGATCTCGGCGGCGTCCCGACTGAGCGGCTGACTGTACGAGACCACCCGGTCGGCGGCCTGCGCCCTGGTCTCCAACTGCCAGGCGGTGAGCCCGCCGAACGCCACCGTCGCCACCGCGAGCACCACCCCGGCCAGCCGCAGCCGGCCGGGCGCCGTCCGGGTGGCCTGCGCGAGCCGGGCGCGGACGCCGGTGGGGGCGAGCACCCCGGAGCGCCGGGCCGGCACCACGCCCGGGACGGCCGCCGGGGGCGTGCCGGGCTTCACGAGCACCGGCGCGCCGCCCCCCGCGGCCGGTGGTCCCGACGGCCGGTCCGGCCGTGCCGGGTTCGCGGCGCCCGGAGCGCCGTTGCCTACTGGTGTCGCCACCCGCCTCATCCTCCCCTGGGGCCGGACCCGTTCCCCGGGGCCCGGCCGATGGCAGCAGTATGGCCGCGACTCCCCCCGGCCACACCTGACTTGCGCCGATCTTGAGCATGTCGTGCACGGTTTCCGCACGCCCCCGCACGGGTCGCACGCGCGTCCCGGGCCGTCCGCTCGCCCGTCCGCCGCTCCGCCGCCGCCCGGGTCGTCGTCCGGTCGTCGTCCGTGGCGCCGTCCGTGCCGTGATCCACGGCGTCGCCCGTGCGGAGAGGTGGCGAACCGTCCGACGCTGGCCGCACCCTACGCGGTTCCCCCGACAGGCGGAGCGCGGGGCTCCGTTCGTGGGCGCGCGCTCCCGGGTGCGGCACCCCCGTGCTCCGTACGATGGACACATGCGCCTGCTTGGAACGATCTCGCCCGACCGCCCGCTGCTCGTCGTCGCCGTCCGCGAGGAGGCCGCCCACCTGGACGACCGACTGCCCGTGCTGCTCACCGGGATCGGGAAGGTCAACGCCGCCGCCGCGCTGGCCGCCGTCCTCGCGCACGGGCAGAAGCCCGCCGAGGTGATCAACCTGGGCACGGCCGGCGCGCTGCGCCCCGGCTGGGAGGGCACCCACCACGTGGTCCAGGTGATCCAGCACGACCTCGACACGGCCGCCCTGCAGGCGCTCACCGGACGCCAGTACGGCGCCCCGCTGGTCATCGGCAAGGGCGACGGGCCGGTCCTGGCCACCGGCGACCTGTTCGTCTCCGACCCGGCCGCCCGCGACCGGCTCGCCGAGCACGCCGACCTGGTCGACATGGAGGGCTACGCCGTCGCCACCGTCGCCCACCGGGCCGGGGTGCCGGTGCGACTGGTCAAGCACGTCAGCGACGAGGCGGGGGAGGGCGCCGGGCACAGCTGGCGGGAGTCGGTCGACGACTGCGCCCGGCACCTCGCGGACTGGGTCGCGGCGCAGGGCTGGTGACGCGGGCAGCGGTCCGGGTGGCGACGGGGGCAGCGGTCCGGGGTGGTGACGCCGGCCGGTGGCGGCGATCGGTGACGGACATTCAAACCCCGTGTTCCGCAGCGCGGGTGATGGCTAGGGTGGCGCGGTGACAGAGAACACCGAGAACGCCGGGAGCACCGCGGCCACCGCCGCCACCGCGGCCACCGCGCCGAGCAAGCTCACCGACACCCGCCCGCCGAGCACCAACGCGGACGAGCCCACCACCCTGCTGGCCTTCCTCGACTACCTGCGCGGGGCGGTGATCGCCAAGGTCGAGGGGCTCTCCGACGAGGACGCCCGCCGCCCCGGCGTCGCCTCCGGCACCAGCCTGCTGTGGCTGGTGCGGCACCTGACCGTGGTCGAGCACAACTGGTTCGCGTGGGCCTACCAGGGCGAGGGCGAGAAGCCGCGCGCGTCGGACGACGCCCCGCTGGACGGCGCGACCGTCGCCGGCGAGGTCGCCGCCTACCGCGACGCGATCGCCCGGTCCAACGCGGTGGCGGCGGCCGCCCCGGACCTCGACCGGCCGGGCGTGCGCTCCCTGCGGCCGGACGCCGCCGAGGGGCCGTCGCTGCGGTGGGTCCTGGTCCACATGATCGAGGAGACCGGGCGGCACGCCGGGCACGCGGACATCATCCGCGAACAGCTGGACGGCGCGGTCGGGCGCTGACCGCGGCCGGGCGGGAGCGGGAGGGCGGTCGCCCGCCCGCCCCGGCCCGCTCCGGCCCGCTCCGGCCCGCTCCGGCCCGCTCCGGGCCACTCCCGCCCGCCCGCCCCGGCCCGCTCCGGGCACCTACCGGTCGCGGAAGTCCGAGAGGTCCAGCGCGGCCAGCCGCTCGGGGTCGGTGAGCACGTCGATCGCGACGATCGCGCCGTCCACGACCGTGAACGCCATGACCGACAGCGCCCGCCCGTTGTCGCCGATCACCACGGCCCCCGCCGTGCCGTTGACCAGCGCCGGGCGGGCGAACGGCGACAGCGTGCCCCACAGGACGGCCTGGCCGGCCACCGTGGCGGCGCCCGAGAGCACCACCGTGTGCCGGGCCAGCACCGCCCCGCCGTCCGAGCGCAGCACCACGTCCGGGTCGAGCACGGCGACCAGCGCGTCCAGGTCGCCGTCGCGGGCGGCCGCGAAGAAGGCGTCCACGGCCAGCCGCTGACGCCCGAGGTCCGGGTCCGGCGCGGGCGCCTGCCCCTGCACCTTGCGGCGGGCCCGGCTGGCCAGCTGGCGGGTCGCCGCCGCCGTCCTCTCGATCAGCGGGGCGATCTCGTCGAACGGCACGGCGAACAGGTCGTGCAGCACGAAGGCGACCCGCTCGGCCGGCGACAGCGACTCCATCACCACCATCAGCGCCAGCCCCACCGAATCCGCGAGCATCACCTCCTGCTCGGGGTCCGCCACGCCCTCGCGCCGCAGCAGCGGGTCCGGGATGCGCGGCGGCCCCGGCTCGCCGCCCGGCCCGGCCGGCTCCAGCGGCTCCTCGCGGCGCAGCGCGCGGGTGCGCAGCAGGTTCAGGCAGACCCGCGAGACCACCGTGGTCAGCCAGCCGGCGAGGTTCGCCACCTCCGAGGTGTCGGTGCGGTCGTACCGCAGCCACGCCTCCTGCAGGGCGTCCTCGGCCTCGCTGACCGACCCGAGCATCCGGTACGCGACCGCGCGCAGGTGCGGGCGCTGCTCCTCGAAGAGCACGGTCCGGGCAGATTTCTCGTCCACCGCGTCGTCCACGTGTCACGTTCCTTCGTCGCCGGGGGTCAGGGCAGCAGGAGCCACCCAACAACGGCTGCGGCGGGGAGATCAACTCCCCGCCCGGGACGAATCGGAGACGACCGTGACGAACAACCCGGCGAACGGTGGGCCCGCGGCGGACGGCCTCGTGCTCGTCACCGGCGGCACCGGCACCCTCGGCCGACAGGTCGTACCGCTGCTGCGCGCCGCCGGGCGGCCGGTGCGCGTGCTCAGCCGGCACGAGCGCCCCGCCGCCGACGGCGTGTCCCACGCGTGCGTCGACCTGCTCGGCGACCCCGCCGAGACGGCCGCCCGGCTGGACCGGGCACTGGCCGGCGTCGACACCGTGCTGCACCTCGCGGGCGGCCCGAAGGGCGACGACGCCGCCACCCGGCTGCTGGTCGCCGCCGCCCGGCAGGCCGGCGTGCGGCACCTGGTCCACATCTCGGTGATCGGCGCGGACCGGATCCCGCTCGGCTACTTCCGCGCCAAGCACGCCGCCGAGGAGGCGGTGGCCGGTTCCGGCCTGCCGTACACGGTCCTGCGGGCCGCCCAGTTCCACGACCTGGCGTTCACCGTCGTCGAGAAGCTGGCGAAGCTGCCGGTCGTCCCCGCGCCCGGCGGCGTCCGCTGGCAGCCCGTGGACGTGCGCGAAGTCGCCGCCCGGATGGTCGAACTGGCGCTGGCCGAACCGGCCGGGGCGGTGCCCGACCTGGCCGGCCCCGCCGTGTACGAGATGCGCGAGCTGACTCGCCGGTACCTGCAGGCCCGGGGCCGCAGCCGTCGGCAGCTGCCGGTACGGGTGCCGGGCAAGGTCGGGCGCGCCTACCGGGCCGGGGACAACCTGGCCCCGGCCGGGGCGGAGCACGGGCGGCGGACCTGGGAGGAGTTCCTGGCGGAGCGGCTGGCGGCCTGAGCGCCGCCGGGCGGGCGGCCCTCCGTCCGTGTGGTGGGGGCGTGCGGGCGGCCCGGGGCTGTCGGTGGTGCGCCGTAGGGTGGCCGCCATGTCCCTCCTCGACGCGATCCGCGCCAACGACACCGCGGCCGACTACCTGACCTGTACGGGCGAGTTCGACCCCTCCCTGCGCTACGAGCACGTCGAGGAGGTGGTGCTCGCCTCCGGTGAGGCCCTGGAGCCGGTCGCCAAGGACGGCGGGGGCGGCACCTACTTCCTGTGCGGCGAGGGCGGCGAGGAACGGCCCGTCCTGTACGCCGACTCCGAGGGCGGCGCCGCCCTGCTGGCCGTCGGGGTGCCGGAGCTGGTCCGGCTGCTGCTGGCCGTGCCGTGGTGGCGGGACTGCCGGCGGCTGACGGTGGAGGAGAGCGCGGAGGCCGCCGAGGACTACCTGGAGGAGGAGCCCGGGCACTACGCCGACCGGGACGCGGCCGCCGCCGCGCTCGGCCTCGAAGTCCCGTCCGAGGCCGAGGCGCTGGCGCGGCTGCGGGAGGTCGCGTTCGGTCTCGGGGCGTCGTACGTGCTGCTCAACGCCGAGGAGGGCAACGCGTACGAGCCGCTGCTCCGGGCCTGAGCCTTCCGGCCCTCAGGCCTTGGCCGCCTCCAGTACCTGCTCCGTCGTCACCACCTTGGCGAACCGCATCGCGTGCAGCACCGTGCCCGTGGCGCGGGCGAGTTCGGCCGCGGTGAGTGTGGTGCCGTCGGGGCCGGTCATGTCGAAGGCGTGCATGGCGTCGGTCGGGAAGATCGCGTCGTAGCCGAGGTTGCCGGCCATCCGGGCGGTGGTCTCGTTGCACACGTTGGTGATGATCCCGGTGACGACCAGCTGGCGGGCGCCGCGCTCCTGCAGCCAGGCGTGCAGGTCCGGGGTGCCGTAGAAGGCACTGTTGACGGTCTTGGTGATGTGCAGGTCCGGGGTGAGCCCGGCGACGAAGTCCTTCAGCTCGTACCCCGGCGTGCCCGGGACCAGCGGCCCGGCCGCGGAGGCGTGCTGCACGGTGACGACCGGGCGGCCGGTGGCCTGCCAGGCGGCGATCAGCTCGGCCATCCGCTGCTCGGCCTGCGGGTTGTCGCGGGGACCCCAGTGCTCGTGGTCCTCGAAGCCCTTCTGGACGTCGATGAGCAGCAGGACCGCGTCGGGGTCGAGGGTGAGCGGGGCGTCGAAGGCGTCGGTGTTCGTCATGTGTCCATCGTGCTCGGGTGGGTGCCGGGGCCGTGAGAGGCAGAGAAGTCACCCATCGATAGGTTTCTGCCACCGGTCTGCCGTAGGGTCCTGCCATGCGAACCGTGGGTTGCCTGATCTTCGACGGCGTCCGGACCTTCGACTACGCGGTGATCGGCGAGGTCTGGGCGAACCGGACCACCCGGCCCGGACTGCCCGCCTTCGACCTGCGGGTCTGCGGCCCCGACGGCGCCCGGGTACGGCTGGGCGGCGGACTGGAACGCGTCCCCGACCACGGACTGGCCGCGCTCGCCGACTGCGACCTGGTCGTCGTCCCGGGCGTCGAGGACCCGGGCGCCGACCGCGACCCTGCCCTCCTCGCCGCCCTGCGGGCCGCCCGCGATCGGGGCGTCCCCATCGCCTCGCTCTGCGCCGGCGCCTTCGTCCTCGCCGAAGCCGGCCTGCTCGACGGCCGCGAAGCCACCACTCACTGGGCCCTCGCCCCCGAACTCGCCCGCCGCTTCCCCGCGGTGACGGTCCGCCCCGAGGTGCTCTTCACCGGCGGCGGCGGCCTGTGGACCTCGGCCGGCGTCGCGGCCGGCATCGACCTCTGCCTCCACCTCGTCCGTACCGCGCACGGCCAGCAGACCGCCGCGGCCATCGCCCGCTCCATGGTGACCGCCCCCTTCCGGGCGGGCGGCCAGGCCCAGTTCATCCCCACCCCGGTCCCGGCCCCCACTGCCGACGACCCGCTCTCCCGTGTCCGGGCCGAGGTCCTCGCCTCCCTCGACACCCCCTGGACCGTGCCGCGCATGGCCGCCGCGGCCCTGATGTCCGAACGCACCTTCGCCCGCCGCTTCACCGCCACCACCGGCACCACCCCCACCCGCTGGCTCCTCGACCAGCGCGTCCTCACCGCCCAGCGCCTCCTGGAGGAGAGCGACCTCCCCGTCGACACCGTCGCCACCCGCTGCGGCTTCACCTCGGCCGTCTCCCTCCGCCCGGTCTTCACCGCCCGGGTCGGCGTCGCCCCGCGCGAGTACCGCCGGGCCTTCCGCGGGCGGGAGGAGGAGGACTAGGGCGTGCCGGTCGGGGAGGGGGACGGCGAGTCGGGCGGAGGGATCAGACAGGGCGTGCGGACGGCGAGGGAGATCCGGTTGTGCCCCTTCGTGCTGTCCACGTCCACCACGTACCGGCTGCTCGGGTGCCGCGCGGAGAAGGCGGCGATCGGCTGGGTGGAGGGGCTGTCGGCCGGGTTCTCCCGGTACTCGGTGACCTTGAGCCCTTCGCCGGTGAGCAGGTCCCGGACCTTCCGGAGGACGTCGTTCTGCTGGTCGTCCGGGACGTCGGCGTGGACGGCGTGGAACAGCGTGCAGCGGCCGTCGGGCGCGTGCTCGGGTGTTGCCTCCCGGGGTTGGACGATTGTCTTGCACGCATGTCTTGCACATTCGTATGAATCGGGCGTACGGTCGTCCCATCAGCCGCTGCGCGAGGGGGAACCAGGAATGAACGACGTCGTCCGCGAGGAACTGGTCATCGAGGGCCGCCGCTTGTCCTACCTGGACTTCGGTGGGACCGGCCGGCCGTTGGTGGCGCTGCACGGGCACCTGTCGGAGGGGGCGGTGTGGGGGCGGCTCGCGGCTGAACTGGGTGGCGGGTGGCGGGTGATCGCGCCGGACCAGCGGGGGCAGGGGGAGTCGGAGCGGGCCGGGGACTACTCGCGGGAGGGCTACCTGGCCGACCTGGAGGCGTTGCTGGACCACCTGGGGCTGGAGCGGGTGGTGCTGGTGGGGCACTCGCTCGGCGGGATCAACGCCTACCAGTTCGCCGCCCGGCACCCCGGGCGGGTCGAGGCGCTCGTGA
Source organism: Kitasatospora sp. NPDC059577 (assembly GCF_042735475.1). Taxonomy (NCBI): domain Bacteria; kingdom Bacillati; phylum Actinomycetota; class Actinomycetes; order Kitasatosporales; family Streptomycetaceae; genus Kitasatospora; species Kitasatospora sp. NPDC059577. Next base: position 46,024 of record NZ_JBHWBZ010000008.1, read on the forward strand.
ACGTGGAGGCGCCGGTGGTGCTCGGGCTGGAGGGGCCGAACCCGCTGGCCTTCCTGCTGGGGCTGGCGTACAGGGCGCCGAGCCGGGAGGAGCTGGTCGCCGGGCTCGGGCCCGCGGCGCCGTTCTTCGCGGACCGGCTGCGGCAGGACGCGGACGGCGGCTGGCGGCTGCCGTTCCACCCGGAGGACATGTATGACTCGGAGGAGCTGGTCCACGGCGACCACTGGGCGGACTGGACGGCGAGTGACTGCCCCGCGCTGCTGGTGCGCGGCACCGAGGGGGTCGTGCCGGCCGGGCAGGCGGCTGAGATGGTCGCCCGCCGGCCCGCGACGGTGGCCGTCGAGCTGGCCGGCGACCACCTGCTGCCGGTCACCGCCGCCGACGAACTGGCGTGCACGGTTCGGGAGTTCCTGGAGTCCCGGTGATCCGGTGGGGAGGGGTGGATCCGGTGGGGAGGGGTGGCGGCCCTCAGCGCCGCCACCCCTCTTGCCTTCTCGGCACCCGGGTGGCACTTCGTTGAGCCAAACCCCACGGTGGGGTGAAAGCAGGTGGGGATCTCCGTGGGGTTCGGCGAAGGTCCTGCGACGTTCCTCGGACGCGGGTCCGACATCGGGTCCTAGAGTGCGGCGAGTTCGCCGGTCAGGTCGTCGAGGCCGAGGGATCCCTGGGCGAGCGCCTTCATGTGCCAGGTCTTGAGGTCGAAGGCGGCGCCCTGGCGGCGGCGGGCGGCTTCGCGGCCCTGGAGCCAGGCGCGTTCGCCGAGCTTGTAGCCGATGGCCTGGCCGGGCCAGCCGAGGTAGCGGACGATCTCGCTGTCGCGCAGTTCGGCGGGGCTGCCGTTGTAGGTGGCCATGAACTCGGTGGCGAGTTCCGGGGTCCAGCGTTCGCCGGGGTGGAAGCCCGAGTCGGCGGGGACGGCCAGGTCGAGGTGCATGCCGATGTCGATGATCACGCGGATGGTGCGCAGCATCTGTTCGTCGAGGAAGCCGAGGCGGTGGGCGGGGTCGTCGAGGAAGCCCAGCTCGTCCATGAGGCGTTCGGAGTACAGCGCCCAGCCCTCGACGTTGGCGCTGACCATGCCCAGGGTGGTCTGGTAGCGGCTGAGCCGGTCGGCGAGAGCGACCCATCGGGCGAGTTGCAGGTGGTGGCCGGGGACGCCCTCGTGGTACCAGATGCTGACGAGCTGCCAGGTGGGGAAGGAGTCCCGCCCGAGGGTGGGGAAGTAGGTGCGGCCGGGCCGGCTGAAGTCCAGGCTGGGGCTGGAGTAGTACGGCGAGGCCGCGCTCCCGGCCGGGGCGATCTTGGACTCCACGCGGCGCAGCGGGCCGGTGATGTCGAAGTGGGTGCCGTCGAGGGCGGTGATCGCCCCGTCCATGAGCTGCTGCAGCCAGTCGCGGACCGCTTCCTCGCCCTCGACCGCGTGCCCGTTCCGTTCCAGGTGGTGCATCGCCTCCAGGGCTCCGGCACCGGGCAGGACGCGGTCGGCTTCGGTGCGCATCTCGGCGGCGGTGCGGTGGAACTCCTCCCAGGCCCACGCGTAGGCCTCGTCCAGGTCGGGTTCGGCGCCGGTGTGGTGGCGTACGGCGATCCGGTAGCGGTCGCGGCCCGCGGCGTCGGGGGTGCCGAGGGTGGCCGGCGCGTAGGTGTCGCGCAGCCAGTCGCGGAACCCGGCGACGGCGGCGGTGGCCCGGACGGCGACGGCGTCCAGTTCGCCCCGCAGCCGTTCGGGGCCGGGGGAGACGAAGTCGGTGAACCACCCGGCGGTTCCGGCGTCCTCACCGGTCCAGGCGGTCAGCTGGTCGATGACGGCGGACGCCTGGCGGGGTGCGGCGAGCAGGCGCCGGGACATCCCCTCGGTGAGGGTCGCGCGGTACCCGTCGAGCGCGGCGGGCAGGTTGCGCATCCGGCCGGCCACCGCGGCCCAGTCGTCGTCGGTGGCGGTCGGCATGTAGGTGAAGATGTCCCGGACCTGGTGGACGTGCCCGCTGATATTGCGCAGCTGGCGGTAGTTCTCGCCGGAGTCGTGCACGGCGAGTTCGGCGGTCAGGCGTTCGCGGAGCAGCCTGGCGCAGGTGCGGTCGGCGGGGTCGGCGGGGTCGGCGGGGTCGGCGGCGGTGCCGGCCGCGGTGGGGTCCGCGGTGGTGGGCCCGGCCGTGGCGGCGTCGAGTGCGGTGAGGGTGCGGCGGGCGATGTCGGCGCGTGCGTCGAGTCCTTCCGGGGAGAGGTCCGGTTGCCGGTCGTCGCCCGGGTGCAGGCCCAACCAGGCTGCGTCCAGGGGGTCGTGGGCGGCCACCTGGTCGAGGTGGCGGTCGGCGATGGTGCGAGCGGTGATCGTTTCATCTGCCATGGCGCCATGATGGCGTAACCGTCGGGGCTTGCCGACGGGTACGGCCGTCATGGGTGGTCGTCAGCCCGTGTGGGAGTCGCGCAGCAGTTTCTTGTCGGGCTTTCCGACGGCGGTCAGCGGGATCGCGGGCAGCAGGTGCAGGGCTTCCGGCGCGTACATCCGGCCCTTGTGGGCGGTGACGAACGCGCGGACGTCGTCGAGTTCGGGCCGCTGCCCCGGTGCGGGGACGACGGCGACGTGGACGTGTTCCGCCTCCTGGGCGTCGCGCACGCCGTAGACCGCGCACTGGGCGATCGCCGGGTGGGTGAGCAGCAGTTCCTCCACCTCGGCGGGGTAGACGTGCCCGCCGACCACGATGATCTTGTCCTTGAGGCGGTCGGCCAGGTAGAGGTAGCCGTCCTCGTCGAGGTAACCGATGTCCCCGGTGTTCAGCCAACCGTCGCGCAGGACCTCGGCGGTGAGGTCGGGCCGCTTCCAGTACCCGGCCATCACCGTGGTCGAGCGGATGTGGATCTCGCCCTGCTCGCCGGTCGGCAGTCCGGTGCCGTCGGCGGCGCGGATCGCCACCTCCACGCCCGGGAGGGGCTTGCCGACGGAGAGCCGGCCGCCGTGGCCGATCCGGTCGTGCTCGTGCGGGGGGAGCACGGCGATGTTCTGCGCCTCGGACTGCCCGTAGCCGCTCACCAGGATCGGCCCGAACACCTTGATCGCCTCGCGGATCCGGCTCGGCGAGGCGGCGCAGCCCCCGTAGGAGACCCGGCGCAGGCTGGTCAGGTCGGTGCGGCCGATCGCGGGGTGGTCCAGCAACCGGTAGAGCAGCGGCGGCAGGACCCACAGGTCGGTGATGCGTTCGCGTTCGACGGCCGCCAGCACCTCGCCCGGGTCGAAGGAGCGCTGGATGACCACGGTGCCGCCGCTGTGGAACGTCAGGTCGGCGAGCACCCCGGCGAGGTGCGCGAGCGAGGTGGCGGCGAGGAGGCGGGGCGGGACGTCGTCGCGGCCGCCGCCGTACGCCACGTCGAAGGCGCTCCGGTACGGGCCGTGCAGGCTGCGGATGCCCTTGGGGATGCCGGTGGTGCCGCCGGTGTGGCGGATGCCGAGGTCGTCGTCCGGGCCGATCCGGACGGCCGGCGGCTCGGCGGGCCGGCGGGCGGAGGCGGCGACGACGTCCTCGCCGATCGGCTCGCCCCCCGCTGCCCCGTTCCCCGTCGCTCCGTTCCCCGCCGTCCCGTTTCCCGCCGCTTCGGGGCCCGGGCCGAGGGTGAGGACGGTCGGGACGTCGACGAGCGGCAGCAACTCGGCGGCCGTGGAGTACCGTTCGGCGTCCACGAGCAGGATGCCGGTGTCCACGCTCGTCGTGATCTCGGCCAGCACCGGCGCGCTCATGCCGTCGTACAGGTTCACCACCCGGGCCCCCGCGAGCCCCGCCGCGTAGCGGGCGCTCAGCGCCTCGGCGGTGTTGCCCGTCAGCAGGGTCACGGTGGTGCCGCGGGCCGCGCCCCGGGCGAGGAACTCGTGCGCGAGGCGGTACGTGGCGGCGGCGAAGTCGCCGGCGGTGATCACGTCGCCGTCGGCGGTGGTGATCGCCGGCCGGCCGGGATCGGCGCCGAGGGAGCGGAGGATCAGGGCCGGGGCGCTGACGAACTCCGGCTCTTCGGTGGCTACTTGGTGTGTTTCGTTCGCAACCATGGGCACAGACTAGCCCCGTGCTTCGTATCCGATCGGGAGTTTTCGCCCGTCCGGGTCAGAACGCCGAGGGGGAGGGGAACGCGTGCTCGGTGACGGCGGCCCAGTGCTCGTCCGGGGCGGTGACGATCGCGTGCCCCGGCTGGTAGGGGAGCCGGGGCAGCAGTGCGCTGCGGCAGCCGGGGCCGTGGTGGACCTCGACGGCGGTGGGGGCGCGGTCGAGGCGGAGCACGCCGGGGGTGGTGACGGTGTCGGGCGGCACGAGCGTCGCTTGGGGGTCGATACGGCCCGGGTCGGCGAGGATGGTGGCGGGTCGGGACTGCGCGGTGGTGAGGGAGTCGATCAGCTTGTGCGGGCTGTCGTCGCGATACCCGGCGCGCTCCCAACGGACGGGCGGGGACGGCAGGTTGGAGTCAGTGTCGCGCGCCGGCCGGGAATGGGCGGTCGAGTCGGCCGGTTGGTCGTGTCGACGGACGGCACGGCGTGTGCAAGGCCGTCCGGCGGCCGCAGGACGGGAATCGACGGAGGCAGGGGCTCGTGGAACTGGGTGTGTTCGGACTGAGTGCCAAGGCGACGGTGGGGCCGGCGGACACGGCGCGGCTGGCCCGTCGGGCGGAGGAACTGGGGTACCGGTCCTGGTGGGTGGGGGACCACGTGGTGCTGCCCAGCCCCCGGGTGTCCGAATCGCCGATGGAACCCACCGACCCGATCCTCGACCCCCTGGTGCACCTGTCCTACGTGGCCGCGCTGACCGAGCGGATCGAGCTGGGCACCGGGATCCTCATCCTCCCGCAGCGCAATCCGGTGGTCCTGGCCAAGCAGGTCGCCAGTCTCGACGTGCTGTCCGGCGGCCGGGTGCTCCTCGGCGTCGCACCCGGCTACCTCGAACCGGAGATGGCCGCGGTGGGCGTCCGGCTCTCCGAGCGTGGCGGCCGGACCGACGAGTACCTGGACGCGATGCGGCAGTTGTGGACCGAACCGGAGCCGGCCTTCCACGGCAGGTACGCGAACTTCGACCACGTGGACGCGCATCCGCGCCCGGTGCGGCCCGACGGCCCGCGGATCGTGATCGGCGGGCACAGCCCGGCCGCGTACCGGCGGGCGGTCGCCAAGGGGCACGGCTGGATCGGCGCCGGCCCCTCCCCGGAGGCCCTGGCCACCCACCTCGACGGGCTGCGCAAGGCCGCCGCCGAGGTGCCCCGCCCGGCCCGGCTCGGCCGGTTGGAGATCAACTTCGTGCAGATCGACCCGGTCGAGGTGGAAGCGGACGCCGCACTGCGCTACGCGGAACTCGGCGTGGACCGGCTGCTGGTCTACCCGCTGCCACTGGAGGACCCGGCCGAGGTGGACGCGTTCCTGGAGAGGCACGCGAGCCTGCCCCACTGAGGCGGGTGAGGTGTTCCGGACGGCGACGCCCGGGCCGAGGTGACGCGTGGGAAGTCGGCGGGGTCGACTGCCCACGCATGGGTGAGCCGACACCGGATCCGTCAGGTGGCGGGCGCGGGCGGTTCCGGGGTGCCTGCCGCCGGCTCGGCGGCTGGGGTGCCGATGCCGGACCGTACGGTGCCCAGGTGTTCACGCAGGCTGCCGAGCTTCTCGCTTCCCCACATCGCGGCGGGGCCGATGAGAGCGGTCAGCGCGGCCGGCGCGACCACCGAAGCCGGGAGGTCGGCGGCGGTCGCGGCGGCCACGATGACCACCGCTGCGACGCTGCCGGCCAGAACGACCACGCGATCGTGCCTGTCCTCCCGAGCGGTGACCAGTTCGGTGGGCGTCTCGGGAAGGTCCGCCTCGTCCAGCAGGCCCATCCACCGGCCCTGCACCGACCGGTCGAGCAGGGTGGCGACCAGCCGGGCCAGGCAGGGGACGGCGTCCGGCCCTTCCCGGAGGACGGTCGACATCTCCCGTTCCAGGGCCTGTTGCACCCCGGCGATGTGCGGACGCAGAGCGGTGCGCCTCCGTTCGCGGTCGACACCGTACGTGGCGAACCAGCCCAGCCGGTTGGTGTGGCGCGCGACGTGTCGGTCGAGTTCCAGCAGGGGGAGCGTCCCGACGGAGGCCTCCTGGCACTTGCGGAGCAGCCGGGCGAGGTCGACGGCTGAGGTGAGCGGAAGACTCTCGCCGACCCGCCGCCGGTAGAGGAGCATCGAACGGTAGACCCACAGCACGGCCGCGCTGCCCATCCCGGCACAGAAGGAGAAGGTCTGCAGCAGATTGCCCCGGAAGAGCGCCGCCTCCTCCGCACTGCTCGGGAAGACAATGAGGTAGAGGCCGGTCAGGGCGAACATGGCGGCCACTGCTGCCGGAAGGATGGCGAAGACCAGGAGCCAGGTCTCGATTCCCCAGGACCGCCGGATTCCACGGCACCAGTGCTCCTGCAGTGTTGCCGGGGCTGATCCGACCGGCGCCGGCAGGTCGCGGCCGTAACCGCTGATGTCGGCCGTGCTCGGGACGATGGCACGCGGCACGCGGCCGGCGATCTGCGGCGGGATCCACCACCCCTTCCACACGTCGAGGACGTCGAACACCGCCATGACGGGCCGGTAGAGCACCCCTGCCACGAACGGCGGGAACAGTGCCAGCACCATCGACTCGACCCACTGCACGCCACAGCCCCATTCCCGATCCGGTGTGGTTGTGGAAGTGCCTACCACCCGGGGCGGGTTGGGAATCTCCGGCGGCTGATCCGGCTCAGGGGTTGGTGGTGTGGGTGGTGTGGGTGGTGGCTTGGGCGCGGCAGTGGGTGAGGGCGTAGGTGATGCGACTGTCGGGGGTGGGGGCTGCGGCGAGGAGTTCACCGGCGGTGACGAGGGTGGTCCAGTAGCGGGCCGGGTTGCCGGTGCGGGGCATGGGGTGAGCAGCCGCGAGGGAGAGGTAGGCGGTGGTGAGGTTGCCGGTGGTGAACCAGCGGTCGAGGCCGTGGCGGTGGCCGGGGCGGATGCCGCCCATGGCGTCGATGGCGGTCAGGAAGAGGTCGATGACGGCGCGGTCGGTGTCGGTGAGGGCGGCGGGGACGTCGAAGACGCCGAGGGCTTCGAGGAGTTCGCCGGTGTCGGCCTCCGAGCCCGGGCGGGGGTGGGCGAGGAGGGCGGCGTGGCAGTCGTCGAGGCGGCGGGTGGCCTCGGCGGCGGGGATGCCGAGCGCGGCGCAGACCGCCTGTGCGGCACGCAGGGGGTGGCCGGTGCGGCGGGCGAGGGTGGCGTAGGCGGCGGCGGGGGTGACGGCGGCGTCGAGGAGGTGCCGGGCGGTGTGGGCGAGTCGCATGGTGGGGGCCTCCGTTCAGACGGCGTGGGCGGCGGGCGTGGGCGCGGGGGCGGGCGTGGGTGCGGGGGCGGGGGCGATCAGGGCCCAGACGAACTTGCCGATGCCGCCGGAGCGGGGGCAGCAACCCCAGCGCTCGGCCAGCGCGTTGACGAGGAACAGCCCGCGTCCGCACTCCGCGTCGGCGTCGGCGGGGGCGGTGGAGAGGGAGGGGCGGCCGGTGCCGGCGTCGTGGACTTCGATGCGGAGGCGGTCGCGGATGACGGCGAAGCGGACCCCGATCAACCGGTCGTCGGGCGCGTCGGAGTGCTGGACGGCGTTGGCGAAGAGTTCGCCGAGGAGGAGTTCGGCGGTGTCGGCGTAGCGCTCGCCGGAGGGGAGGCCGGCGAGGTAGGCCCGCAGGAAGAGACGGGCCAGCGGCGTGGAGGCGGTGCGGGAGTCCAGCCGGGCAGAGAACATGCGGGGGCGGCGCGAAACGGGCATGGCGAAGTACCTCAGGGGGCGTATGAGGGAGCGCGAGAGTAGTGCGCAATCACGCTATGCATGCAAATGACTGCGTTCTGGTGTCAATCATCGAGGCTGCGGAGGTACGGTGACGCCAGAACGACGTGCGGGACGTGCGGAGCACAACTGGGGGCAGTCATGGCACAGCGGAAGACCAAGCGGGGGACGACCGCCAGCTCCGCGATCATGTTCGGCGAGGAACTCAAGTACGCCCGCGAGGCGGCGGGCTACACGCAGGAAGCGGTCGGCAGGCTCCTGCACTGCGACCGGACGGTGCTCTCGCGGATCGAAAGCGGCAAGCGGAAGCCGTCGATCGAGGAAGTCGAGGAGGTCTCGCAGCTGTTGAACGCCGGGGACCTGCTGATGCGGCTGTACGGCCGGGTCGACTGGAGCGCATCGATCGAGCACCCGGATTGGTTCCAGGCATATGCGGACGTGGAGGCCATCTCCATCGGAATGAGGGTGTGGCAGGACGGCACCATGTACGGCCTGCTGCAGTGTGAGCGGTACGCGCGTGCGCTCTTCGAGACTGGCGACGCAGCTGGAAAGCCCCAGGAGATCGAGGAGCTGACCAGGGCTCGACTCGGTCGCCAGAGCCGGTTCCTTGTTCCGGATGGGCCGCTATTGCTCGTCATTCTCGACGAGAGTGCCATCCGTTCGGTCGTGGGTGGGCCGAGTGTGATGAGATGCCAGATGGAGCACCTGTTGAGGGTGGCTCAGCTCCGGAACATCATCGTGCATGTGATGCCGTTCGCGCATCGGCGGAGGCTCATCAAGACGGCTATGGTGTTGTTGGAGCTGCCGGATGGACAGCACTTGGTCTACTCGGAGAGCCTCGAACAGGGGCATCTGAGCGATTCTTCCGCCACTGTGGCCAAGTACCAGCGCCACTATGATCAGCTCCGTGCCGAATGCCTGTCGGAGCGCGATTCGCTTCGGCTGATCGCCGATGCGCTGGAGGGGTTCAGAGATGATGAGCAACGAGCTCGCCGTGACCGTCTGGCGGAAGAGCAGCTACAGCGGCAACGACGGGGGCAACTGCATCGAGGTGGCCCCCGGATTCCCCGGCCTCGTCCCCGTTCGTGACTCCAAGGACCCGCAGGGTCCGGCGCTCGTTTTCCCGGCCGCCGCGTGGGAAGCCTTCGTGACGGCCGTCCGTGAGGGCGACTTTCCGGCGTAGGGCTCACCAGGGAGTTGGCCATGCTGGTCTGGCGGAAGAGCAGCTACAGCGGCACCAACGGCGGCAACTGCATCGAGGTGGCCCCCGGACTTCCCGGCCTCATCCCCGTTCGTGACTCCAAGGACCCGGACGGCCCGGTCCTCGTCTTTCCCGCCTCCGCCTGGAACTCCTTCCTCTGCGCCGTCCGCACCGGCGTCCTCTCCGGCAGCGACTGACTCCTCGGCCCCGATGCCTTCGCGTTCAGTGCCGACGAAGTCACCCACCGTGGTGGGGCCCTATCATGGTTCCCGTAAGTCCCAGCCGATCGCCAGCGGGAGGTCACCCATGAGCGCTGCGGAAGCTGAACGCCCGATCTACCCGTCCGTGCGCCCCCGGGTCACGGTGGAAGAACTGCTGGCTGCCAAGAACACGCAGCCGATCCGCTCTCTCGACGATCTCCAAGCCGACACCTTCGAGTCGGACGAGGAGTTGGACGAGTTCCTGGCATTCGTGCGTGCCGAACGTCAGCGGAATGTGGCCTGAGGGAGCAAGGTGCAACCTGTCATCCTGGACACCGACGTTGCTTCGCTGACTCACAAGCGCAGGTTGGCCGATCCGCTGGCGAGCCGCCTGGTGGGTCGGCGACCGGTGATCACGTTCGTGACCTTCGGCGAACTGGCGAAGTGGAGCGAGGTTCGTGACTGGGGCGGGAGGCGCCGGCAGGAGCTCGCGGACTGGCTGTCGGGCATCCCGGTACTCCCCGGCGACGAGGCGGTGGCCGCTACCTGGGGCAGGCTCTCGGCCGCAGGCCTGAAGGCCGGCCTTCCGCGTCCGGTCAATGACATGTGGATCGCGGCCTGCTGTCTCACCTACGACCTTCCGCTGGCGACGTTGAACCTGAAGGACTATGCGTACTTCAGGGAGGAACACGGGCTGCGCGTGCTGGGTGCGGAGTAGTGCACCCCGTCGCCCGGAGGTGGTCGGAGGTACCCCTCGGGATGGTCTATAGTTAACCCATCACCCAGATGCGCGGGTGGCGGAATAGGCAGACGCGCTGGATTCAGGTTCCAGTGCCCGAAAGGGCGTGGGGGTTCAACTCCCCCCTCGCGCACAGCGAACGGCCGGGGGGGGGGGGTGAGGCGCCGGCCCGCGGGGTGTTTGGTCGCGCACGACCCGCCGAGC
>NZ_JBHWBZ010000008.1:56172-87919 GCF_042735475.1 Kitasatospora sp. NPDC059577
GGGGGTATATCCCCCCGCCGCTTTTTTTTCCTTCCCCGCGCCCATACGGGGGGGGGGTTAAAACCCCCCCCGGCCCACACCCCCCCGCGCGGGTAAATTCCCCTCCCCCCCGGCCGCTTTGTTTTGTCCAGCCGAGCCGCCGTCCTCGCCAAGCTCGCCCCGGCCGCCCGGCGCCACCACCGGGTCGAGGTCGGAGCTGCTCGGCGGGCCCCGGCCAGCGCTCACCGATCGCCGGGACCGCCGAATACCCGCGCTAGCCTTCCGGGATGAATCGAACGGGCCGTTACCGGTGGCGCACCCGGCTGCGCGGCCGCCTGCCGTGGTTCCTGGTCGACCGGGAGGTGGCCGGGAAGGGGCGTCGGGACTGCGGGAACCACGAGTGGTACAACCACGACGGCGTCGTCGCGCGTTGCTACCACTGCGTGGTGGGCGAGCGGGCCTGGCAGTGATCGGGACTGCTCCCTCGATCGGGGGAGGTCGGCTCCCCGGCGCCTGGCAATACTTGCGTCCATGATCAACGTTCTTCGGCCGCTGCTGCGCGGCTCCACGTATTCGGGTGTGCTGTTCGCCGTTCTGGGGGCGTTGGCGGGGTTGCCGTTGGCGCTGGTCGCGCTGGTGCCGGTGGCCGGGATGCAGGCGGACCCGTACTTCCTGTCGGCGGTGTTGTCGCTCGCGCTGTGGGTGGTGCTGATCGGGGCGGTGGGTCTCGCCGGGGCCACCCGGCGGGTGCTGGTCCGGTCGGCGCGGCGGCTGCTCGCGGTGGCGGTGCCGGATCCGGTGAAGGGAGCGGCGGCTGGGGAGCGGTGGCGGACGCCGGTGTTCCTGGTGCTGCACGTGGCGCTGGGGTGGGCGGTGCTGTTCGGCGGGAGCGTCCTGCTGACGATGGCGGTGACGCTGCCGGGCAAGTGGGTGCCGGGTGAGGCGCGGGTCAGCCTGTTCGGGTGGGCCACGGACCTGACGGGCGGCTGGAGCTGGGTGGTGTCGGCGGCCTGCCTGGTGCTGGCGGTGGTGCTGTTCGTGGCGGTGTCGGGTGCGCTGCGGTGGCTGGCGCCACGGCTGCTCGGGCCGTCGCCGGCGGAGCGGCTGGCGATGGCGGCGGAGCGGGAGCGGGCCTTGGCCGAACGCAATCGGCTGGCCCACGAGTTGCACGACTCGATCGGGCACACGCTGACCGCCGCCACGATCCAGGCCGCCGTCGCCGGTGAGATGCTGGCCGCCGATCCGGCGGCGGCCCGGGCCGCCATGCGGAGCATCGAGGAGTCGACCCGCGCGGCGCTGGAGGACCTGGACTACGTGCTGGGCGTGTTGCGGGACGAGGAGGCGGCCGCCGCGCCGACCCGGACCCTCGCGGACCTGCCGGAGCTGCTGGACCGGCTGCGGCACGCGGGCGCGGTCGTGGAGGCGGAGGTGCTCGGCGACGGGGCGCGGGTGCACGGCACGCTGTCCCGGGCCGCGTACCGGATCCTGCAGGAGGGCCTGACCAACGCGCTGCGGCACGGCGCGGGCGGGCCGATCCTGCTCCGGGTGGCGGTGGCCGAGGAGGGGCTGGACCTGAGCGTCGACAACGAGGCGAAGCCGGGGCCGAGCGGTTTCCCGACCTCAGGCCACGGCCTGCCCGGCCTGGCGGAGCGGGTGCGGCTGCTGCACGGCGAGTTCGAGGCGGGCCCGTACGGCAGCGGCAGCGGCAGCGGCAGCGGCACCGGCACCGGCGAGCGGCGTTGGCGGCTGGCCGTCCGGCTGCCGATACGGTGGGCCGCGTGAGCAGCCCGGAAGCCCCCGTCACCGTCCTGATCGCGGACGACGACGCCGTGACCCGCAGCGGCCTGAGCACCCTGCTGGGCCTCCAGCCGGGCATCGCCGTGGTCGGGCAGGCGGCGGACGGTGTCGAAGTGGTCGAGCGGGTGCGGCAGCTGCGGCCGGACGTGGTGCTGATGGACGTGCGGATGCCGCGCCGCAACGGGATCGACGCGACCCGCGAACTGCTCGCCGACAGCGCCGACCCGCCGAAGGTGGTCGTGATCACGACCTTCGAGAACGACGACTACGTCACCGCCGCCCTCAGTGCCGGCGCGAGCGGCTTCGTGCTGAAGCGCCGGCCCGTCCCGCAGATCGCCGAGGCGGTGCGGGTGGTGGCGGCCGGGGAGGCGGTGCTGTTCCCGGCGGCGCTGCGCCGGATGGTGGCGGCCCGTCCGCTGGGTGCGGCGGAGGCGCTGCCCCGGGCGGCGCTGACCGGCCGGGAGGAAGAAGTGCTGCGGCTGATGGCGACGGGGTCGTCGAACCCGGAGATCGCGGTGGCGCTGACGGTGAGCCTGGAGACGGTGAAGACGCACGTGGGGAACGTGCTGACCAAGCTCGGCGCGCAGAACCGCACCCATGCGGTGGTGCTCGCGTACGAGTCCGGGCTGGTGGTCCCGGGCCTGCCGGGCGCGTGACCGCCCCGGGGCCTGCCGCCGGCCCCGCCGCCCGCCCCCGCCCCGCCGCCGCCGTCGGGCGGTGGTACGGGTCAGGGCCTCGGGTCGACGGGGGTGAGGACGCCGAGGCGGTCCTCGACGGCCTGCGCGGCGGCCAGACAGAGGTCCTCGCGGAACGCCCGTCCGACGATCTGCACGCCGGTGGGGAGGCCGTCGGCGGCGAGTCCGGTCGGGACGGCGACGGCGGGGACGCCGACGAAGCTGGTCACCGAGCAGAGGCGCATGGCCGTGGCGACGCGGTCCCGGCCCTCCTGGTCCCGAGATTCCAGGCCGGGTTCGACGGGCGGCTCGGTGAAGACCGGGCCGAGCAGCAGCGGGTGGTGGTGCAGGAACTCCGTCCACGAGCGGCGGATGTTCATCCAGGCGCCCATGAGGCGGATGAGCCCGGCGGCGTCGGCGGGCGGGGTGCTGCGCATGGTCAGCTCGATGTAGCGTTCGCCGCCCGCGCCCAGCAGGCGCCGTACGGCGGGCCAGTTCGAGGCGAACTCGGTGACGGCGAGGCGGTGGTAGACGTCGAGGGCCTCGTCCAGCCGGGGGACGTCGGGGACGTCCTGCACGTCGTACCCGGCGGCGCGCAGTGCGTCGGCGGCGGTCTCGACGGCCCGGCGGACGGTGGGGTGGACGCCGAGGCCGCCCGGGTCGGCGACGACGGCGACCCGGAGCGGGCCGTCGTGCGGTTCCGCGGAGGGCGGGCCGCCGTGCCGGGGGACCGGACCGCCGTAGAGGGGGACCGGGACGGCGCGCGGGTCGCGGGGGTCGGGGCCGGCCAGGGTCTCGTAGGCGAGCCGCAGGTCGGCGACCGTGCGGGCCAACGGGCCGTCGGTGACCAGGACTTGGGAGGCCGGTCCGGGGTCGTCCGGGCCGATCAGGCGCTGGTCGGCGGGGAAGCGGCCGGTGGTCGGTTTGAGCGCGGCGACACCGCAGAAGGCCGCGGGGATCCGGACGGAACCGCCGGAGTCGTTGCCGAGCCCGAGCGGGGCCATGCCGGCGGCGACCGCGACGCCGTCGCCGCCGCTGCTGCCGCCGGGGGTGCGGCTCGGGTCCCAGGGGTTTCGGGTGTCGCCGTAGAGCTCGCTGACGGTGTGCATCCCGGAGAGGATCAGGGTCGGCATGTTGCTGTGGCCGATGGGGATCGCCCCCGCGGCGCGCAGCCGGGCGACGGGGACGGCGTCGGCGGCCGCGACGTGGCCGCGCAGGTGCGGGGTGCCGAAGGTGGTGGGCACGCCCGCGATGGGGGTGCACTCCTTCACGGTGAAGGGCACGCCCGCGAGCGGGCCGAGTTCCTCGCCCGCGGCGCGGCGGCGGTCGGTGTGCCGGGCGGCGTCGCGGGCGCGGTCGGCGAGGAGCTGGGTGACGGCGTTCAGACGGGGGTTGACCTCGGCGATGCGGTCCAGGTGGCTGTCGATGACGTCGAGGGCCGAGACGTCGCCGGCCCGGACGGCGGCGGCGAGTTCGGCGGCGGGTTTGCTCCACAGGGGCACGGCGGTGGTCTCCTCGATGGGTTCCGGTTGGTTCCGACTGGTTCCGACTGGTTCCGACTGGTTCCGATGCGATTGCATCGGAACCATAGCCCGGGAGGCGATACGCTTGCATCGAAATAACGTGGGGTAGCGGGACGGCGAGGAGACCGGACATGCCGAAGCAGGTCGACCACGAGGGCCGGCGCCGGCGGATCGCCGACGCCGTCTGCCTGCTGGTGGACGAACACGGCCTGGAAGGCGTCACCCTGCGGGACGTCGCCACCCGCGCCGACGTGTCGATGGGAGCCGTCCAACGCTGCTTCCGCACCAAGGAGGAGATGCTGCGGTTCGCCCTCGCGCACATCGGCGAGCGGGTCACCGATCGGGTGCGGAGCCGCCTGGCGGCCGGCCCGGCGGAGTCGGCCGCCGGTGAACCCGGCCCGGCGCCGTCGGCCGCCGACGAACTCGCCCTGGTCGCCGGGGAAGTGGCACTGCTGCGCGAGGAACACCGGGCCGAGGCCAGGATCTGGCTGGCCTTCGTCGCCGGGGCCGCCGTCAACCCGGAACTCGCCCGGACACTGCGGAGCAGCTACGCGGGGCTGGAAGACCTCGTGGCGCGCCTGGTCGCGGAGGCCTCCGGAGGGACGCCGGCCGGGCGGGTCGAAGCCCGCACACTGCTGGCCCTGGCGGACGGGCTCACCGCGCACGTGCTGATCGGGCACCTGACGGAGGCGGAGGCGGAGGAGGTCCTGCAGGCGCACCTGGCCGGGCTCTGGGGGCGCTGCTGAGCCGACGGGCACGACCGGGGGCGGGGCACGGCCGGGGCCGGGGCGCGCGTCCGCCGGTCCGTTGTCGGTCGGGCCGCTGCGGTGTCGGCCGCTGCGGTGCCGTCCGTCCCCGTCCGGTCCGTCCCCGTCCGGTCCGTTGCCGTCCGGTCCGTGGAAGGTCCGGAACGGAACGGGGCCCTTGCGGCAGGATCGGGGCCGACGCCGCTGGACACACCTGTGTTGGGAGAACCTGCCGTGACTGCCGTCGAGATCCCGGGGTCCAAGTCCATCACCGCCCGGGCGCTGTTCCTGGCCGCCGCCGCCGACGGCGTGACCACCCTGCACCGGCCGCTGGCCTCGGACGACACCGAGGGCTTCGCCCAGGGGCTGGAGACGCTCGGGTACGGGGTCGAGCAGGCGGCGGACCGGTGGCGGATCACGGGCCGGCCGGCCGGGCCCGCCGTGGCGAACGCCGAGGTGTACTGCCGGGACGGCGCCACCACCGCACGCTTCCTGCCCGCGCTCGCCGCCGCCGGTCACGGCACCTACCGCTTCGACGCCTCCGCCCAGATGCGCCGCCGCCCGGTCGCCCCGCTGACCCGGGCGCTGCGCGAACTCGGCGTGGACCTGCGGCACGAGGAGGCCGAAGGCCACCACCCGCTCACCGTCGTCGCCGCCGGCGTCCGGGGCGGTGCACTCACCCTGGACGCCGGTGAGTCCTCGCAGTACCTGACCGCCCTGCTGCTGCTCGGCCCGCTCACCCGGGACGGCCTGCGGATCACCGTCACCCGGCTGGTCTCGGCCCCGTACGTCGGCATCACCCTGGCGATGATGCGGGAGTTCGGGGTCGAGGTGACGCGGGAGCTCACGTCGGACGGCGAGGTGTTCGAGGTGCCGCCCGGCGGCTACCGGGCGACCGGCTACGCCGTCGAACCGGACGCCTCCACCGCGAGCTACTTCTTCGCCGCCGCGGCCGTCGCCGGCCGGGAGGTCACCGTCCCCGGCCTCGGCCGGGACGCCCTCCAGGGCGACCTGCGCTTCGTGGAGGTGCTGCGGCGGATGGGCGTCCGGGCGGACATCGGGAGCGACCGCACGACGGTGACCGGAGACGGCACGCTGTCCGGGACCACCGTCACCATGCGGGACATCTCCGACACCATGCCCACCCTCGCGGCGATCGCGCCCTTCGCCTCCGGGCCGGTGCGGATCGAGGACGTCCACAACACCCGGGTCAAGGAGTGCGACCGGCTGGAGGCCTGCGCCGCCAACCTGCGGGCGATGGGCGTCACCGTGGCGACCGGGGACGACTGGATCGAGATCCACCCCGGCACCCCGCGCCCGGTCGAGATCGCCACCCACGGCGACCACCGGATCGTGATGTCCTTCGCCGTCACCTCGCTGCGCACGCCGGGGATCACCTTCGACGACCCGGGGTGCGTGCGGAAGACCTTCCCGGGGTTCCACGAGGCCTTCGCGCGGCTGCGGGCGGACTGGGCGCTCTGACGGGAGCCCGGCCCGCACCCGCCGGAGGCCCACGGGCGGTGGCGCGCACGGGCGGCGGCGGGGCCAGCCGGGGCGGGTGGCGCCGGGAATCCGGTTGCCGCCCGGCGGGCCGGCCGGTGAGGATCGAGTCCGTGTCCGAGACGACGGCGTTCGACGGGTCCGAGCTGCGGCCCTATCCCAAGATCCCCGCGCGCGGCCGCCCCGGCGGGCCCGGCAGCCGCGAGTGGACCGCCGCGGAGAAGGTGCACGGCGCGCACTTCGCGGTGGTCTGCGAGGGCGACTCCGTACGGCCCGCGAAACGGCGCGAACTGCTGGACGACGAGGGGCTGGACGGCTTCTTCGGCGTGAGCCGGATCTGGCCCGGACTCGCCGTCGCCGCCGCCCGGTTCGCCGCCGAGGTGCGCGGGGCGTGGGGCCCCGCCGCGGTGGTGACCGTCTACGGCGAGCTGGCCGGCGGCCACTACCCGCACCCCGACGTGCCCGCCACCGCCGGGACCGGCCCTGAGGGGACCGGCCCGGTGCAGACCGGCGTCTGCTACGACCTCGGCCTGCGCTGGCTGCCCTTCGACGCCACCGTCCTGACGCCCGAAGGCCGTTGGTGGATCGCCGACCGGGACCTGCGCACGGCCGCGAACGCCGCCGGGCTCACCTGCGTCCCGCTCCTCGGGCACGGCGCGCTGAACTCCCTGCAGGACCTGCCGGTGCTGTTCCCGACCCGGGTGCCGGCCCTGTTCGGGCTGCCCGCACTGGCGGACAACCACGCGGAGGGCTACGTCCTCAAACCGGCCGGGCAGTGGCAGGAGACGGGCGCGGCCGGGGCGGTGGCCCGTCCGCTGGTGAAGGTCAAGCAACCGGCCTTCGCCGAGGACGAGCGCTACGGCGGCGCCCGCCCGTACCTGCCCCCGCCCGAGGGCGCGGCCGGGGTGCCGGCCTGGCTGCTGGTCCAGGCGTCGGCACTGCTCACCCCGGCCCGTGCGGCGGCCGCGGTGAGCAAGCTGGGACCGCGGGCCGGCGGCGACGCGGTCGCGGCGGAGATCACCCACGACGTGACGGACGAACTCGCCGAGGCTCTGGGCGGGTTGGACACTCCGGCGCTGACCGCATTGCGCCTGGCCCTGGAGCCCGCAGCACGTACGCTGGCGTCGTTCGACGCGCAGGATCGGCGCGGACGGCGCAACTCCTGACCGTGGGGAGCGGAATGGCTCAGACGAGGAAGCGGTTGTCGCGCACGGAGGCGCTACGACGGCGTTCCGGGGCGCAGTTCGTCGGTCGGCGCGCCCAGTTGGCCCTCTTCGCGGAGAACCTGCGCAAGGACCCCGACCCGGAGGCCACCGACGACCCGGCCGACTTCCTGTTCCACGTGCGTGGTGTCGGGGGCGTCGGAAAGTCCGCGCTGATCTCCGAATGGCGCGAGGCGGCTCAGCGATCCGGGGCGCTGACGGCGGTGGTGGACGAGAACGACGTCCGCGGCGTGGAAACCGCTCTGGGTGCGCTTGCCAAACAACTGGCCGAACAAGTTGGTCCGTTGAAGGATTTCGATCGCGCTCTCGACCAGTTCCGGCGGGCGTCGCAGGCCGCCGCCGACCACGTGCCGGAACAGCCTGTCGGCGGCGGGGCCGCCTCCCTGCCGTCCCGGATGGTGACGCAGGCTGCCTTCGGGGCCGCGTCGATGCTGCCGGGTGCGGGCGTCGTCGCGGCCATCGCCAACCCCGACAACGTCGCCCTCGGCGCGGACCGCCTCATCGCGGGCATGCGCCAACGACGACGCAGTCACGACGGCGAGGAAGCGGCGCTCAGCCGGGCGTTCGTCGCGGAGCTGACGAAGCTGTGCGGACGGGGCGGGCGGTGGGTCGTCCTGTTCCTGGACACCTGGGAGCTGACCGGTCAGTACCTCGACGGATGGCTGCGCGATCTTCTCGACGGTGCCTACGGCGAGGTCCCGCTCGACGTCGTGGTGGTCCTGGCCGGCCGCGAGGAGCTGAGCGAACGGGACTGGGGCGCGCTGCGTCCGGCCGTGGTGGACGTCCCTCTGGACGTCTTCACCGAGCAGGAGACCCGTGAACTCCTCGCAGCCCGGGGCGTCACCGCCCCCGAGGTCGTCGAGGCCGTGACGGGCATGTCGATGCGACTGCCGCTTCTGGTCGCGCTGTTGGCCCAGACCGACCTACAAGCCGTCGACGACGTCGCGGAGGCGGGCGCCGACCTCACCGACCACGCGGTCCGGCGCTTCCTCCAGTGGATCCCGGAGCCAGAACGTCGCGAAACCGTCCTGGCGGCGGCGCTGCCCCTCCAGCTCAACCACGATCTGTTCACCTGTGCGGTGCCGCAGGCCGCAGGGGACGCCTGGGACTGGCTGCTGAACCAGCCCTTCGTGTCCGGCCGGGGTTCCTACCGGCAGTACCACGCCGTGGTCCGGGCGAGCATGCTGCGCCGCCAGCGGATGCACTCGCCCGTGCAGTGGTCCGCGGCGCACGGGCGACTGGTACAGCACTTCTCCGCTGCCCGGGAGGCGGTGGAGCGGCAACTGCCCCGGTGGCGGTACAGGGGGGACGAACGGTGGCGTCGGCACGCGTTGAACGAGACGTACCACGGACTGTGCGCGGACGCGCCGGCGAACCTGACACAGGCACTGGAACATCTCGCCAGGATCGTCGGCGACGCACCCACGGATCTGGCGGCATGGAGCACCATGCTCACGCGTGCGGCGCAGGACAGCGGCGACGTGGAGCTGGCGGAGTGGGCCTCACGCCTGGGTGATGCCGCAGAAGCCGAGCAGCCGGAGCTGGAAGCGCTCACCGCGCTCTGTGGTTCGCAATCGCCTCCACAGGTACGCGCCTGGGCGCTCGCACACCGGGGCGATCGCTACTTCGCGCTGGACCGGTACGAGGAATCCACCGCAGATCTCGACCGCGCGGTCGCGCTCTCGCCCGGGTTGCCCGAGGCACGCGCGTTCCGCGGCCGCAACCACGCGATGAACAACCGTACGGAGCAAGCCCTGGCCGATCTCGACGTCGCTCTCGGGATCGACCCGGTGTTCCCGTGGGCGCTGGGATATCGCGGTGTCGCGCAGATCGTCGCGGGCCGACCCGGCGAGGCGGTGCCGGACTTCGACGCGGCTCTTGCACTGGACCCGGAGATGACCTGGATCCTCTGGTTCCGGGGGCAGGCCAACGGGTTGGTGGGGCAGTGGGACCGAGCGGTGTCCGACTTGACCGAAGCCCACCGACTGACCCCCGGCGCCGGCTGGCTGCTGGCGCGCAGGGGTGAGGTCCATCTCTCGGCAGGCAGGCCGGACGAGGCACTGGCCGACTTCACGGCGAGCCTGGAGCTGGATCCGGGAGACGCCTGGGCGCTCGCAACCCGCGGGGACATCCACCGCTCGGCGGGGCGCCCGGACGAGGCGGTCGCCGACTTCGGCGCAGCCCTGGCACTGGACCCCGAGTTGACATGGCTGCTGGGGTTCCGAGGGCAGGCCCACTGGTCGGCGGGGCGCCCGGACGAAGCGATGGCCGATTTCGATGCGGCCCTGGAGCAGGATCCGCACCGTCTGCCCTGGGTGTTCGAGCTCAGGGGACAGGCTCATCGTTCCGCGGGGCGCCCGGACGAGGCGGTCGCCGACTTCAGCGCCGCCCTGGCATCGGAGCCCGGGGCCGGACGGCTCTTCGCCCAGCGAGGTGAAGCCCACCGGCTGGCAGGGCGGTTGGACCAAGCGGTGGCAGACCTGTCGGCAGCCGTCGCACTGAACTCCCGCGACGGATGGGCGCTCGCCCAGCGCGGTGAGGTCCACCGGTTGTCAGGCCGGTACGACGAAGCCTTGGCGGACCTCACCGCCGCGTGCGACACCGATCCCGCGAACGCATGGACATTGACCACGCGTGCCATGGCGTACGTGGAATCGGGCCGGTTCGATGAGGCAGTGGCTGACTACGGCACGGTCATCGACAGGTGTCCCGACCACAGCAGGGGAGCACTTGTGACCCGGGGTGATACTCACCGGATGGCGGGTCGGCTGCACGAAGCGGTGACGGACCTCACCGCCGCCCTGGCGCTGGATCCCCGGGACAAGCTGGCGCGCGGGTGCCTGGGACAGACCCAAGGGCTGCTGGGCAGGTTCGACGAGGCGGCCGCGAACCTCTCGGAGGCCGTCGACGACACACCGGCGAGCCTGTGGATGTCCTGCGCACTGATCGCGGTTCACCGCCGGAACGGGAGGCTCCAGGACGCACGGGCCGCCCTCCACCGCGCTGCACGGGTGGACCCCGAGGACGTCGGCCTGCTGGCGGAATCGGCCCTGCTGCAGTTGACGGAGAACGGACGGGCGGCGTCCCTCGCCGCCTGGAACGAATACCGGGAGGCCGCGCACGGTTCCGGGAGCGCCGGCGAATCCTCATCGGCAGAGCTGCTTCACGGATTGGTCGCCGGGGACACCGCTCCGGACGCCCTGGTCGGAGAGTTCCTCGCCGAACCCGGCGCCAGCGTGGTGCTGGTCGATGTCCGAGCGACGGTGGAGGAACTGGCCCGGGCGGAACTCCCCGTCGGACCGCGGGCCGAGGCTGCGTCGCGGTTGCTCGGGACGCCCGTCGTACCGTGACCACCGGCACCTCCCGAGTGGGTGCCGTGGGTGCCGTGGGTGCTGCGGGGGCGCGGACGGATTCCTCGGAGAAGAGTCCCGGCCGATGTCGAGGGACCGCTCCGTGGTTCCGACCGAGAGGTGACAGCGCGCCACAGGGGCGCACGGGACCGGAGGGAACACCCGAGATGAAGTACGTCGCGATGATCTACGGCAACCAGGCCAAGTGGGACTCCTTCCCGGCCGAGGCGTGGCCGGAGGCGATCGCCAAGCAGGAGGCGTTCAACACCAAGTACCGGGAGAGCGGCGAACTGGTCGGCGCGTACGGGCTGGCGGACGCGGCCGCCGCGCAGCTGGTGCGGCGGGCCGAAGGGGTGCCGGTGGTCACCGACGGGCCGTACCTGGAGACCAAGGAGTACCTGGCCAGCTTCTACCTCCTGGACTGCGAGAGCCTGGAGCGGGCACAGCGGATCGCGGCCGACATGCCGTTCGCGGACGTGGAGCCGGTGGAGCTGTGGCCGATCCTGCACGAGTCGCCGGTGAACGACCTCCCGGTGAACGGCCTTCCGGCGAGCGGCCTTCCGGCGAGCGGCCCTTCGGTGAACGGGTGACCGTCGGCGGCGCTTCCGTCGAGGGCCTGCTGCGCGAACTGGCGCCGCAGGTCCTCGGCGTGCTGGTGCGACGGCACGGCGGGGCGTTCGACGCGTGCGAGGACGCCGTGCAGGAGGCGCTGCTGGCCGCCGCGCTGCAGTGGCCGACGGACGGGGTGCCGGCCAATCCGCGCGGCTGGCTGGTGACCGTCGCCGACCGTCGGCTGATCGACCGGGTGCGCAGCGAGTCGGCGCGCCGCCGCCGGGAGGAGGCACTGGCGCTGGCCACACCGCAGGCGGCACTGCTCGCCCCGGCCGCCGACGCCCCCGACCCGGCGGCGGACGACTCGCTCGCGCTGCTGTTCCTCTGCTGCCACCCGGCGCTGTCCGTGCCGAGCCGGATCGCGCTCACCCTGCGCGCCGTCGGCGGCCTGACCACCGCCCAGACCGCCGCCGCGTTCCTGGTACCCGAAGCCACCATGGCGCAGCGGATCAGCCGGGCCAAGCAGACGCTGCGGGCGGCGGGCGGACGGCTGGCGCTCTCGGAGGGGGAGAACGGCGCCGCCCGGCTGGGCGAGGTCCGGCAGGTGCTGTACCTGATCTTCAACGAGGGGTACACGGCCAGCGGCGGTGAGGAGTTGACCGCCCCGCGGCTCGCCGCCGAGGCGATCCGGCTGGCCCGGCTGCTGCTGCGCCTCACCCCGGGCGACGCCGAGACGACGGGACTGCTCGCCCTGATGCTCCTCACCGACGCCCGCCGGCCCGCCCGCACCGGACCGTACGGCGAACTGGTGCCGCTGGAGGACCAGGACCGCGGGCGCTGGGACCGCGGACCGCTCGGCGAAGGGCTGCAGCTGATCGACGCCGCGCTCCCGGGCGGGCAGCCCGGGCCCTACCAGGTACAGGCGGCGATCGCCGCGGTGCACAGCGAGGCGGCGACCGCCGAGGACACCGACTGGCCGCAGATCCTGGCGCTCTACGACCTGCTGCTGCGCTTCGACGCCAACCCGATGGCCGCCCTCGGCCGGGCCGTCGCGGTGGCGATGGTCCACGGCCCGTCGGCCGGGCTCGCCCTGCTCGACGAGTTGGCCGCCGACCGGCGCCTCGCCCGCCACCACCGCCTCCTCGCCGTCCGCGCGCACCTGCTCGACCGGCTCGGCACCGACCCGTCCGCCACCGCCCGGACGTACCGCGAGGCTGCCGCCCGCACCTCCAGCGCCCCGGAGCGCCGCTACCTGACAGCCCGGGCCCATCGGGTCGAAGCCGGGTCACATATGTAGGTCGGTCTACTGATTCACGGGTCGGCGGGTGGGGTGCGCGCAGGAAGTCGGCCTGGTCGACTTTTTGCGCGCGGTGCTCGGTGCCCGGTGCCCGATGCCCGGTGGGTGAGGGGCGGGCGGTGGTGTGGGGGCAGGATTATGTCGGTCGGTCTACTGATTCGCTGCCTGGCGGGTCGGGGGTGCACGGGAAGTCGGTGTGGTCGACTTTTCGTGCCCGGAGGGGGATGGTCGCGGCGGGATTATGTCGGTCGGTCTACTGATTTATGGGCCGGCGGGCAGGGTGCGCGTAGGAAGTCGGCCTGGCCGACTTTTCGTGCTCGGTGTTCGGTGCCCGGTGCCCGGTGCCTGGTGGGTGAGGGGCGGGCGGTGGTGGTGGGGGCGGGATTATGTCGGTCGGTCTACTGATTCGCTGCCGGGCGGGTCTGGGGTGCGCGGGAAGTCGGTGTGGTCGACTTTTCGTGCTCGGAGGAGGGATTGTCGGGGCAGGATTATGTAGGTCGGTCTACTGATTCATGGGCCGGCGGGCGGGGTGTGCGCAGGAAGTCGGCCTGGTCGACTTTTCGTGCTCGGTGCTCGGTGCCCGGTGCCCGGTGGGTGAGGGGCGGGCGGTGGTGATGGGGGCGGGATTATGTCGGTCGGTCTACTGATTCGCTGCCTGGCGGGTCGGGAGTGCGCAGGAAGTCGGCCTGGCCGACTTTTCGCGCAAACCGGTCCCCCTGGTGCCAGGTTCTCGAACGGTAAATGTGTAGACCGGTCTGCATAATTTCTGCCCCGGCCGGCCCTGTGGTGGCCGCGGTGGGGCGGAGTGGTGGGTCGAGGGTGGGTTCAGGGGGCGTCGAGGGGGCTTCCAACTCCGCTGGGACGGCCCCATCATGGGCTCCCGTTCGGGCAGAACCGTCCCCAGGAGGCAGAAGAGATGACGATCCCACTCCCCGTCCGGATCCAGGCCGCCGTCGTCCGGGGCATGTACGCCCTGCCGGAGGGGCTGCGGCGGGCGATCGCGGGCAAGCCGGTGGTGCGGGACGGGCAGACGCTCGCGCTGGACGCGCAGCTGATCCTCAAACTGCAGCGGCAGTCGAAGGCGGCCCTGGTGATGCCGGGCGGGGTCGGGCCCTCGCGGGCCGCGATGGAGTACGCGCGGCACCTGGTGGGCGGGCCGACGCTGGGGTCGGTGGCCGCGCGGGCCGTCGGGATCCCGCAGGAGCACGGGGAGCTGGCGGCGACGCTGTACACGCCGGACGGCCTGGCGGCGGGATCCGGCCTGCTGGTGTACCTGCACGGCGGCGGCTGGGTGGTCGGCAGCCGGTCCAGCCACGACCACGTCGCCCGGTTCCTGGCGCAGCGCGCACACGTGCGGGTGCTGTCGGTGGAGTACCGACTGGCGCCCGAGCACGTGTTCCCGGCGGCGGCCGAGGACGCACTGACCGCGTTCGACTACGCGTACGCCAAGGCGGCCGACCTGGGTGCGGACCCGGAGCGGATCGCGGTCGGTGGGGACAGCGCGGGCGGCAACCTGGCCGCCGTCGCGGCGCAGGAGGCCGTGCGGCGGGGCGGTCCCGCGCCGGTGTTCCAGCTGCTGCTGTACCCGGCGACGGACGCCTCGACCCGTCGCCCCTCGCGCGAGCTGTTCGCCGACGGCTTCTTCCTGACCGACGCCGACATGGACTGGTTCCTGGAGCGGTACGCGCCCGAGCCCGCCGACCGCACCGACCCGCGGCTGTCGCCGCTGCTCGCCGGGGACCTGTCCGGCCTGCCGCCCGCGTACGTCGGCACCGCGGGCTTCGACCCGCTGCGCGACGAGGGCGAGGCGTACGCGCGGGCGCTGCAGGGGGCGGGGGTGGCGGTGCGCTTGAGCCGGCAGCCGGACCTCATCCACGGGTACGCCAACTACATCGGCATCGGCCATCGCTTCCGGGAGGCGATGGCCGAGGCGGCGGAGGCGCTGCGGAAGGCGCTGGGCGCGGCGTAGCGGACAGCCGCAGAGCCGGTCGCTCCGGCGGGACGGCAGGAGGGCAGTCGGAGAGGCTGGCGGTCGGGCAGCCTGGCACTCGGAGAACCGGACAGTCGTACAGCGGACCGGTCGTGATGCGGCGGAAGGTGAAGAACCCGGTACGGGTGGAAGGGCGGGACCTCCGGAGGTCCCGCCCTTCGCCGTGCCCGGGTGCCGTCCGTGCGGCGGCGGTGTCCGGGCGCCGTGCCTGGTGCCGCGTCCGGCCGCCGGGGCCCGGGCCGTGCGGTGCGCGCCGTCCCGCTCCGCCCCACCCACACCGTCCCGCCCGGACTGGTTCGTCGGTGCGCGGGGGGTTCTCGGCGGCGGGCTCTTATTGTACTGTCCGTCTAATAAGCGGGTGAGCGGGAACCCGCAAGGGCAGGCACCAGGAGGCAGCCATGGCTCTCACCGACCCGGTGGCGCGGAGGCGGGGTCACCGTCCGGACGACCGCCACACCACGGCCGACGACGACGTCTCGAAGCGGCTGCTGGAGTCGGCCGCGACCCTCTCCTACGACCCCTCGACCGAGATCGACTGGGACGCCCCGCTCCCCGAGGAGCACTACGGCCTCAATCCGGAGTGGAGCACGCTCTTCGGCACCCGGTTGTGGGACGAGATGACGGAGCGGCAGCGGGTCACGCTGACCCGGCACGAGGTCTGCTCGATCATGAACACCGGCATCTGGTTCGAGATGATCCTCCAGCAGATGGTGCTGCGCGACCAGTACCTCAAGAACCCCGCCAGCGCCGAGTTCCGGTTCGCGCTCACCGAGATCGCCGACGAGTGCCGCCACTCGATCATGTTCGCCCGGGCCTGCGAGAAGATGGGCGTCCCCGCCTACCGCCCGAACAAGGTGATCGCCCAGGCCGGACGCGCGTTCAAGGCGCTCGCCAAGGGTGAACTCGCGTACGGTGGCATCCTGGTGGCCGAAGAGGTGCTCGACGTCATGCAGCGCGACTGGATGCGCGGCGAGAACGTGCTGGAGATCGTCCGCGGGACGTCCCGGATCCACGTGGTCGAGGAGTCGCGGCACATGAAGTTCGCCCGGCAGGAGATCCGCGAGCGGATGCGGCACGCGAGCCCGGCGCGCCGGCGCGCCTCGGCCACCGGCATCGCCGTGGGCGCGTACGTCATCGTCAGCAGCATGGTCCACCCGGGCGTCTACAAGGCCGCCGGCCTCGACGTGCAGCGGGCGCTCGCCGAGGTGCGGGCCAACGAGCACCGCAAGGCGATGATGCGCACCAGCTCCCGGCACCTGATGGCCTTCCTCGCCGAGACCGGGCTGCTCACCGGTCGCTCGGCGGCCGTCTACCGCCGCGTGCACATGCTCTGACGGACCGTCAGGTCACGTCGAGCCCCGCCACCCTTCCCCCACGCGCAGCGAGGACCCCACTCCGGCCATGGCCTACGCGATCACCCAGACCTGCTGCAACGACGCCTCCTGCGTGTCCGTCTGCCCGGTCAACTGCATCCACCCGACCCCGGAGGAGCCGGAGTTCGGCACCACGGACATGCTGTACATCGACCCGCAGGCGTGCATCGACTGCGGCGCCTGCGCGGACGCCTGCCCGGTGGACGCGGTGTTCCCGGTCGACCGGCTGCGCGGCCCGGACACCGTGTTCGGCGACCTCAACCGCGACTGGTTCCGCGACCACCCCAGCGACCACGCCTGGGGCCGGCCCAGCTTTCCGCGCAGCCTGCCGGGCGAGGTCGGTGCGCTGCGGATCGCCGTCGTCGGCACCGGGCCGTCCGCCGGGTACACCGCGCAGGAACTGCTGCGCAGCACCAGCGCCGAGATCACCATGATCGACCGGCTGCCGGTCACCGGCGGACTGCTGCGGCACGGCGTCGCGCCCGACCACCAGTCCACCAAGCGGATCGCGGAGAACTTCGCGAGCGTCTTCCACGACCCGCGGCTGCGGATGCACCTGAACGTCGAGGTCGGCACGGACGTCACCCACCCGGAACTCGCCGCGCACCACCACGCGGTGGTCTACGCGGTCGGCGCGGCCTCCGACCGCCGGCTCGGCGTGCCCGGCGAGGACCTGCCCGGCAGCCTGCCCGCGACCGCCTTCGTCGGCTGGTACAACGCCGATCCGACCGTGCCGGCCGACGCGGTGGAGCTCTCGGCGGAGCGCGTGGTCGTGGTCGGCAACGGCAACGTGGCCGTGGACGTCGCGCGCATCCTGCTCACCGACCCGGACCGGCTCGCCGCCACCGACATCGCCGACCACGCGCTCGCCGCGCTGCGCCGCAGCCGGGTGCGGGAGGTCGTGCTGCTCGCCCGGCGCGGTCCGGAGCAGGCGGCGTGGACCCGGGCGGAGTTCCTGGCGCTGCGGCAGCTGCCGGGTGTCGAGGTGGTGGTCGAGGACCATCCGCAGGTGCGGGCGGCGATCGAGGCGGCGGCCGCGGACCGGCGGGCCGTGCCGGGCTCGCAGGCCGCCCTGCTCGCCGGTCTGCCGCTGGTCCCGTACGACGGGGCCGCGGCGCCGGGCGCGGGGCGGCGGATCGTGCTGCGGTTCCTGTCGGCGCCGGTCGGGCTGTCCGGGGACGGGCGGGTCGAGGCGCTGGCCGTCGAACGGACCGCGCTCGTGGACGGTGACCGGGCCGAGGGCACCGGTGAGCGGGAGGTGCTGCGGGCCGGACTGGTGGTGCGCTCCATCGGGCACCGCGGCGTGCCGGTGCCGGGGCTGCCGTTCGACGAGCGCACCGGGACGGTCGCGCACCGGGGCGGCCGGATCGTCGACCCGGCGACCGGGCGGCCGCTGCCGGGGGCGTACGTGGTGGGGTGGGCCAAGCGCGGGCCGTCCGGCGGGATCGGCGCCAACCGGGCCTGCGCCCGGGAGACCGTCGACGCGCTGCTGGACGACGCCGTCGCCCGGGCACTGCCCGTTCCGGAGGCGGACCACAAGGACTTCGACCGGCTGGTGCGGCGCCGGCGGCCGGACGCGGTCGGGCTGAAGGAGTTGAGGGCGGTGGACCGGGCCGAGCGGGAGCGGGGCGAAGCCGAGGGGCGGCCCCGGGTGAAGCTCGCCACGGTGCCCGAGCTGCTGGCGGCGGGCCGGCGCCGATAGGCCCTGTCCGGCCGAGGCGGACGGGCCGTCGAAAGCCCGTCCGGGTCGCGACGGCTGACGGTGCGAAGTGCGGTGGTCCACGGGTGACGGCTGGCCCGGGTACGAAGTGCGGTGGTCCACGGACGACGGCTGGCGCGTACGAAGCCTGGTGTCCACGGGCGACGGCTGGCGCGCGTAAGGGCCGCGCGGGACGTCGGCCCGGTGCCGGCTCTCCGCGCGGCGCCGGTGCGGGGCCCCGCCAGGGGTTGATGTGCGGGCCGCCGGGTTGACGCGGCCGTGTCCCGACGTGGGCGGGGTGCGTTGGGTGGGTGTGAGTGGATTTGGGGTGATGCCGGTACCGCGGTGGCGGCCGGCCGAAGAAACGATCCTGCACGGGGTGGAGCCACCCGGGGCGCCGCCCGATACGGAGGCTCCCGCTATGGAGGCTCCCGAAGCGCAGGCCGCCGGGGCGGAGGTTCCCGGGGCGGAGGCGCCCATCTACGCCGCGCTGGCCCGGCGGTGGCAGGCGGAGGGTCGGGCCGTCCCCGGACTGCCCGACCCGGTGTGGGAGACCCTGGCCGCGCCCCGCGGCGTGCGTCACCCCGAGGTGACGCACCCTGCGGCGCCGCACTCGGCCGTGACTCACCCCACCGGGACCTACCCCATCGGGACTCACCCCACCGGGACCTACCCCACCGGGACCTACCCCACCGTGAGCCACCCCACCGGGACTCACCCCACCGGGACCTACTCCACCGTGACCTACTCCACCGGGTTCGCGTCCGGGTAGAACTGCCGGGCCCAGTGGCGGAACAGCCCGATCGAGCGCTCCCCGGGCACGAGCCGCGGCTGCGCCAGGTACCGCTTGTGGGCGAGGACCGGCCGGTCCTGCTTGATGATCCGCACGGAGGCCCGCAGTGCCAGCCAGGACGCCGTCCGGTCGAGCGCCCGCGTCGACCCGCCGCCCGGCACCGGCACCGACACCGGCACGCTGCAGGCCACCGCGAACCGCACCCTGGTGCGCCACGGCGCGACCGGCGTCGCCAGGACCCAGACCCGCAGCGTCGCGCCCAGCTCCGGCAGTTCGGCCACCAGTCGCATCATCCCGAGCCCGGCGAGCGTCACCGGCTGCTCCAGGCTGACCGCCCCCAGCCCCGGGAAGCGGGTCGTGGTGCGCTGGTGGACGGTGAACAGCGGCCCGTCCACGTCCGGCGGGGCGGTCTCCCGGGTGTCCAGGCCGTGCAGCACCTTCACGTGCCGGAAGTCGACGCTGTTCTCCATCACCTCCTGCGGGTGTGAGAGCACCTCCCCGCTCCACCAGGCGAGCGGACGCACCCCGACGGCCGGCGGCAGCTCCCACCCCGGCGGCTCGCCGTCCGGGCCCCGCCAGACGAACAGCGCGCCGTCCCGTTCCCGGATCCGGCGCACCGTCAGCGAGGCCCGCAGTCGGGTGCCGTCCGGCGCCCCGGTGCACGAGCCGTCCGGGCCGAAGGCGAAACCGTGGAACGGGCAGACCAGTTCCTCGCCCCGGACCGTGCCGCCCGCCCCGAAGTGCGCGCCCAGGTGCGGGCAGTGCGGCCCGACCGCGCGCACCGCGCCGCCGCGGGTCCGGTACAGCACGACGTCCTCGCCCATCAGCCGGGCCGTCCGCACCCGCCCGGGCGGCAGGTCCCGGGCCCGGCCGACGCAGAACCAGCCGTTCGGGTACGGCAGCGGTGCGCCGGGTCCGTTCGCGGCGGAGGTCACGCCGTCGGCTTGACGGCGGTGTGGACGTACCAGGCGACGTACTCGCGGACGCCGTACATCTCCACCGTGGAGCGGAGGTTGAGCCACTTCGCCGGGTCGCCGCAGCGGCGCAGGACCTCCCACGGCAGCCGGAAGTACGCGTACACCGCCTCCGAGGTGGGCGTGTACCAGGGCGTCGCGTCCAGTGCCTCCTCGACCTCGAACCCGGCCTCGGCGAGCAGTCGGGGCAGGTTGCGGGCGTGGTAGAGCTTGGCGCCCGTCATCGTCATCGCGTCCAGGTAGGGGACGAGCAACGCCGCGGCGTCCGGCTCCAGTTCCTCCAGCGGGACGGTGCTCATCGGGCCGAGGAGTACCAGCCTGCCGCCCGGGCGCAGGACGCGGTGGAGTTCGGCCAGGGCGCGCGGCGGGTCGTAGGAGTGGACGAGCGTCTCCATCGAGTACGCGCCGTCGAACGTGTCGTCGGGGAAGGGGAGTTCGTGGTAGTCGCCCCAGGAGAAGGCGGTCCGGTCGTCCAGCGCGGCGCGGTTGCTGAGCCGACGGGCCTCGGCGAGGTGGAAGTCCAGGACGTCGACCCCGGTCACCACCAGGCCGAAGCGTGCGGCCATCGCCCGCGCCACCACCCCGGCCCCGCACCCGGCGTCCAGCACCCGGGCGCCCACCGGCAGCGCCAGCTTGCGCCCCAGCACGTCCTGCAGCTGCCGCTGCGCCCGCCACAGCCGCCACTTGGACTGCCCGGGTTCCGTCCATCCCCAGTGCCGGGCGTTGCGTGCGACGCGGGTGTAGAACCACCGGCTCCCGGACCGCCCGTACACCCGGCGCAGCCCGGCCAGATCGAGTTGCTGAGCGCCCATGCGGACACGCTAGCGGCGGGTGCGGTCCCGCTCCGGGCGGCGCCACGGGGGTTGCCCCGGCGGGACGTGTTGTGTGGTCGTGTGGTCGTGTGACCGGCCGCTCGGTCGTGTGGTCGTCTGGTCGTGTGACCGGCCGATCAGCTGACCGCCGCCCCGCCGCCCCGCCGCCCCGCCGGTGGTCAGCGCTCCCGGCCCCGCTCCCGCCAGACGCGCTTCAGCTCCTCCCAGCGCTCCGCCTGCTCCTCCGTCAGGACTCCCCGCAGCTGCGCCAGCTTCAGCAGCTGCGCCTCGGCGTCGGCGCCCAGCGGCTGGGCCTCGGCGCGGTAGTGGTCGGCGAGGAGGGCGTCCAGCTCGGGCCGGGTGAGGGCGGGGTCGAGGCGCTGGGTGAGCTTGGCCATGTTGCGGTAGGAGCCCTGGAGCAGGAACGGCGGCTCGGTGCGGGTGCGGTCGTCCTGGGCGGCGGAGTCCAGGTAGGCGCGGTTGACGGCCAGGACGGTGGTGCGCAGGTGGAGCAGCCCGGACAGGACAGCGGTCATCCGCTCGACCTCGGCGGCGGGCCAGGCGCCGGCCAGGGTCGTGCCGGTGCCGCCCGGGGCGCCGGCCGCGCGGGCGAGCAGGACCTCCAGGTCGGCGCGTTCGGCGGTGGCGAGCGGGGCCAGGTGGGGGTTGGCGGGCAGGGCGTTCTCGACGAAGCTGAGTGCGAAGAGGTCGTCGCGTCCGGCGACGGCGTCGCCGAGGTTCCACACGTCGGCGCGGTTGGCGAGCATGTCGGGCAGCCGGAAGAGCCGGCCGGACTCGGTGTACGGGTTGGCGGCCATCACGAC
Organism: Kitasatospora sp. NPDC059577; assembly: GCF_042735475.1. Classification (NCBI taxonomy): domain Bacteria; kingdom Bacillati; phylum Actinomycetota; class Actinomycetes; order Kitasatosporales; family Streptomycetaceae; genus Kitasatospora; species Kitasatospora sp. NPDC059577. The sequence continues at coordinate 77,279 of NZ_JBHWBZ010000008.1, forward strand.
GGCGAAGCGCTTGCCGCGCAGGTCCCACTCGCGGGCCTCGCCGTCGTGGACGCCGTCGATCCGGCGCTGCGCGTCGCACAGCGGGATGAAACGCTGCAGGAACTCGGGCGAGGTGTGCTGGACGTCGTCCAGGTAGAGCAGCACGTTGTCGCCCGCGTGCAGGGCGAAGTTGAGCTTCTCGACCTCGCGGCGGGAGGTGGCGTCGGGGGCCTCGGCCGGGTCCAGCGAGGTGACCCGGTGGCCGAGCGCCGGGCCGCTGACGGAGACCAGCAGCAGGCCGAGTCGCTCGGCGAGGTACTCGACCAGGGTGGTCTTGCCGTAGCCGGGCGGGGACACCAGGAGCAGCAGGCCGCTGCGGTCGACCGGACCGCCGGCGTCCGCCGTGCCGAGCTGCTTGGCGAGGTTGTCGCCGATCAGCGGCAGGTACACCTGGTCGATCAGCCGGTTGCGGACGAAGCCGTTGAGCGGGGCCGGCCGGTACTGGTCGAGCCGCAGCCGGGCGTGCTCGGCGGCCAGCAGTTCTCCGCGCAGCTTCCGGTAGGCCCGGTGGCCGGGCACCTCGACCTCCTCGAACTCCCGTACTCGGGAGAGCAGTTCGTCCAGGCGGAGGTCGAGCGCGCCGCCCGTCAGACGCGGGTGGTCGCCGACCAGCCCGGTCAGCCGGGTGCTCACCGCGCCCTCGGCGGGACGGCGCGGCAGTGCCGGGCAGAGCAGGACGGCGGTGGCCTCGGCGAGGTCGGCCGGGTCGGCGTCGCCGGCGCCCGCCTCCAGCCAGGCGGCGGCGAGCTGGCGCCGTACGGACAGCAGCCCGGGCTCGTCGGGCAGGGCGGCCAGTGCCTCGGTGAGGCCGGCCGACTCGGGGGCGGCGCGGAACTTGTCGAGCAGCGTGGCGGCGCCCGCCGAGTAGGCGAACGCGGGTTTCTCGGCGGCGAGTTCGGCGACCAGGTACGGGCCGGCCGGGCCGTCGGCCTCCGCGCCCGGGACGAAACCCGCGACGGCGGCGGAGAGTTCGGCGGCCAGCGCGTCCAGCGCGGGGACGCCGCCGAAGGCCTGCCGGGCGAGGCCGAGCGAGCGGGCCCGGGTGTGCCAGAGCCGTCGCTGCCGCTCGTCGGCGCCGTACGCCCAGTACAGCTGTGCGGCTGCCCTGGCGCCCGCCGGGTGGCGCAACAGTCCTGCCTCGGTGCCGAGTTCGAGCAGGGCGCGGAGCAGCAGGGCCGCGTCGTGGTCGTGCACTCCGCGCTGGTAGCCCCCGTCGGGCCGCTGTTCGGCGGCCCGCCGGACGTACTCCAGCAGGTCCGCGTCGGCGGTGAGCGAGCCCGGTCCGGCGGTGAGCGTGCCCGCTTCGGCGGCCAGCAGCAGGCTCGCGGCGAGGTACTCGGCGCGGTAGAGCTGCGGGGTCTCGGAGGGGAGCGGCCGGTCCCAGTAGCGCGCGGTGGCGGCGAAGGCCGGGTCGGTGACCGGGGAGCGGTAGTCGGTGCCGGTGAGGGTGAAGGCGGGCCGGCCGCGCCAGGGGACGAGGGCGAGTTCGGGCCGCTGGGTGGTCACGGCGAACAGGTGCCGGCCGAGCCGCAGGGTGCCGGGGCCGTCCCCGGCGAGTTCGGCGCGGTCGCGCAGGGCGCGCTGGGCGCGGCCCCGGGCGGCGCGCAGCCGTCCGGTCAGCTCCTCGGCCCGGACCCGGTCGCCGAGCGCGGTCAACTGGCCGGCCAGGTCGCGGAGTTTGACGGCGGTCGGGTCGGCGGCGAGCGCGGCGTCGATCTCGGCGGCGGTGTCCAGGGCGGCCAGGCGCCGGTGCAGGGTGTCGAGGATGCGCGCGGCGGAGGCGGCCAGCCGGTCGGCGCGGCGGGCCCGTTCCTCCAGCAGGTGCTGGCGCCGGCCGGTGAGCGCGTCGTGGATCCCGGTGCGCCGGTCGGCGAGCTGTTCGCCGAGGGCCGGGTCGGCGTCGGCGAAGCGGGTCTCCAGCTGCTCGATCCGCAGCAGGAGCCGGCCGAGCTGGTCGTCGCAGGCCTCGGGGGTGTCGGCGGCGGCGAGCGCGGCGGTGGTGGCCTGGGCGAGCAGGGCGGTCTCGGCGGCGAACTCGGCGGCGGCCTCGCGGGTGCGCAGCTCCCGGCGGCGCACGGTGAGCGCGGCCCGGGCCCGATTGAGCAGCCCGAGGACGTCGGCGAGCCGGTCCAGGATCGCGGTGCGGGTGGTGGCGTCGGCCAGGTCGAGGGTGCCGACCAGCTCCGAGACGGTCTGCAGGGCCTCGCTCTGCCCGGTGAGCCGTTCGGACAGCGGCTCGGCCTCGGTGGCGGTCGCGATGGCGGCGCAGTGCTCGGCCAGTTCGGCGGCCCGCCGCCGGTGCGGCTCGAAGGCCGAGGGTTCGGCGAGCTGGACGACGGCCCGGGCGGCGGCCTCGGCCAGGCCCTCGGCGAGGTGTGCGGCGAGCGCGTCGATCCGCTGCGGGTCGGCGCGCGGCAGGTCGCGCAGCGCCTCGACCCGGCCCTGGGCGCGGCGCAGTCCGGCGAGCCGGTCGACCCACTCGGCGGCGTCGGCGAAGGTCTCGCCGCGGGCGGTGCGCAGCAGGCCCTCGACGTGCTCGGCCGCCTCGTCGGCCTGGCGGGCGGCGTGTGCGGTGAGCTGGGCGGTCGCCTCGTACTCGGCGATGACCTGCCGGGCGGTGTCGCGGATCTCGGCGAGCGGTGCGGCGAGGTCGCCGAGGCCGCTCTGGCCGAGCCAGTGGTGCCGGTCGGTGGTGCGGGTGCAAGCGGCGAGGACGGCCCGGTGGCCGGCCGGGCTGTCGGTGCCGGCCGCGGCCAGCCGGGCGAGCGCCAGGCAGTCGGCCAGGCCGCGGACCAGGTCGGCGTTGCCGATCCGGGCCAACGGCCCGGTGCCGGGCGGCTGGTGGGCGGCGAATCGTTCGCTGGTGAACGGGGTCTGCCAGAGCTGTGCGGGGTGCAGCCGGGTGGGTCCGTCCTCGGCCGGGCGCAGGGCGACGAGGGTGCCGTCGGCGAGCAGCGCGTAGCCCTGGCAGGGCAGTGGTGCGGCGGCCTCCTGGCGGACGCTGTTGTACGGCTGCAGCAGGGCGCGGCCGTCGGTGGGGGAGCGGAACTCGTACAGCACGTCCTCGCCGTTGGGCGAGACGACGGTGCGCTCGTACGCCAGGCCGTCCACCGGCTGGTCGAAGGTGCGCACGGTGCCGTCGACCAGGTGGCAGCCGCCGGGGAAGGCCACGCCCTGGTCGGCGGGCAGCCGCAGGCAGGCCTGGCCGAGCGCGTCGATCCGGGTGACCGTGCCGGTCGGCAGGTGCACCACCAGGTGCCGGACGGTCTCCTCCTGGTACGGGCGCACGCGCACCAGCAGCAGGGTGCCGAGCCGGGCGTGGGCGACCTGCGCGTCGGCGAGGGTCTGCAGGGCTTCGGCCAGCGGTTCGCGGTGCAGTTCCCGGCCGTCCGGGGCGGTGAGGGTCAACCGGCCGCCGTCGACGCCGAGGTGGAGTTCGCCGGCCAGGTCGGCGCGGGGCGGGCGGCCGGGGCCGGCCGGCAGCTGGTCGTCGCGGGTCAGCGCCGTCCAGGGGAGCTGCTGCCCGTCGGCGGGGGTGTGGTCGCGCTCGCCGCGCCCGTCCAGGTAGGCGGGCCGGGCGTCGTCGGCGCCGTCGTCGAGGCGCCAGCGCAGCACCCGGACGTCGGTGGGGGCCGGGCCGGTGCGGAAGACGGCGAGCAGCCGCCCCTCCACCGGGCGCAGCCGCTCCAGCCGGGCGTCGCGGAAGTAGCGGCGCAGGTCGGCGAGGTCCTGGCGCAGCCGCGGGTCGTCCAGCAGGGTGCCCTCGGCGGGGGCGGGGGAGAGGTCGGGGCCGTGGAGGCCGAGGACGTCGGCGAAGTCGCCGGCGCCGTCCTCGACTTCGGTCGGGCGGGTGCCGAGCAGCAGCAGCCCGCCGGCGGCGGTGAGGTCCTGCGGGAGGCAGGCCCGGGCGGTGGTGAGCCGCCCGGTGCCGGTCAGCCGCAGCTCCCCGCCGCCGAACTCCTCGACCCGGCGGGCGTTCAACGCCGTCGCGCGGTCGGCGAGTTCGGCGGCGGACCGGGCGAGCCGGTCGCGCAGGACCTCGTAGGTGCCGGCGTCGAGCCGGGCGTCGAGGGCGTCCACGGTCAGTTCCTCAGGTACTCGGCGGATCGTTGCTCGGAGTGGTGTTGCCCGGGGCGGCTCCGTCCGGAGCGGCGTCGCCCCGAGCCGGGCTGCCCGGGGCGACGCCGTCCGCAGTGGTGCCGCTGGGAGCGGCGTCGCCCGGGTCCGTACGCTACTTGGAGCCGTTCACCGGGGCGAGGCCACCGGCCAGCGACCCGATCGGGGTCTCGGCGACGCCCAGCTTCCGCGCCGAGTCCAGCAGTTGGCGCAGCTGCCCGGACTGCTCGCCGGCGCCCGAGCCGATCAGCTTCATCAGCAGCGCGGACACCGTCAGGTTCTGCACGTCCGCGGTGGAGACCGACGACAGCACCCGGGTGAGGTCCTCGGTGAAGCTGGCCCGTCCGTCCAGCCAGGGGCCGGCCAGGGCCTGCGCGGTCTGCGAGTGGCCGACGAAGGCGTCCACGCTCTTGCCGGCCGTGACCGACTGCACCAGCCGGTCGAAGAACACCGAGTCCCCGCCGACGATGTCGATCTTGGCCTTCTCCAGGCCGGCCGCGACCAGCGCGGCCTGCGCCTCGGCGATCTGCCGCTGGGTGTCCAGCCCGGCCAGCCGGACGTCCTTCTCGGCGGCCAGCCGCAGCCGGTACTCCTCGTGCCCGCGCGAGGCCTCGTCCAGCTTGGCCATCGCCGCGGCCTTCTCGGTCAGGCCCTCGGCCTCGGCCTTCAGCTTGGCACCGACCTCCAGCGCGGCGGCCTTGGCCTTCTCGGCCTGGACGACGGCCTCGGCGAGGCCGACCTTCTCCACCGCCGCGGCCTCCTGCTCCCGCACCTGGACGCGGGCCAGGCCCTCGGCGGCGGCCTCGGCCCGGACGCCCTCGGCCATCCGGATCTTGGCGGCCGCGTCCAGCTCGGCGGCTCGCTGCCGGGCCTCGGCCAGCACCAGCGCCTCGCGGGCCTTGTGCGTGGCGGCCTGTTCGGCGGCCTCGGCGGCCTTGATGTCCTTGACGAGCTTCTCCTGCGCCTCCGCCTCGGCCTGGATGACGACGGACTTGCGGACGCGCTCGGCCTCCTCGGTGGCGCGCAGCGTCTTGACGGCCTCCTCCTGCTCGGCGACGGTGCGGTCCACCGCGACCCGCTCGCGGACCACGTCGGCGACCTCCCGCTTGGCGGACTCGACCTCCTTCACCTTGGCGATCGTGGCGAGTTCGGTCTCCCGCTCGCGGCCGACGACCTCCAGCAGGCGGTCCTTCTCGATCCGCTCGTTCTCCACCGCGATCACCCGCTCGCGGTTCTTCTGCGCCACCGCGACCTCGCGGGCCTGGTTCTCCCGCTGGACCCCGAGCAGCTCCTCGGTGCGCAGGAAGGCGGTCTGCGCGTTGAGCCGCTCCTCCTCCTGCACCCGGGCGATCACCGCGTCCTCCGTGGCGCGCAGGGTCTCGATCTCGCGGCGCTGGCGGATCTCGGCGTCGGCCTGGCGGCGTTCGAGCTCCAGGACGGTCTCCCGGGCGTCGACGTTCTGCCGGGTGATCTCCTTCTCCTCGGTGCGCTGGTACTCGTTGGTGCGCACGTGCTCGATCGCGGTCAGCTCGGTGATCTTGCGGATGCCCTGGGCGTCCAGGATGTTGTCGCCGTCCAGCTGGCTCATCGGAGTCTGTTCCAGGTGGTCGATGGCCGCGTCCTCCAGCGTGAAGCCGTTGAGGTCGGTGCCGATGACCGCGATGATCTGGTCCCGGAACTCGTGCCGGTGGGTGTACAGGTCGGTGAAGTCGAGCTGCTTGCCGACGGTCTTGAGCGCCTCGGCGAACTTGGCGGCGAAGAAGTCCTGGATCGCCTGCGGGTCGCTGGCCCGGCCGGTGCCGATCGACTGCGCGACCTTGACGACGTCCTCGACGGTCTTGTTCACCCGGACGAAGAAGGAGATCCGGATGTCCGCGCGGATGTTGTCGCGGCAGATCAGGCCGTCCCGGCCGGCCCGGTGGATCTCCACCGTCTTGGCGGTGATGTCCATCAGCTCGCCCTTGTGCAGGATCGGCAGGACGATCGTGCCGGTGAAGGTGACGTCCACCTTCTTCGTCCGGGAGACGATGAGTGCCTTGCCCTGCTCGACCTTCTGGAACAGGCGGCCCACGAAGAGCAGCATGGCGAGCACGATGAGCAGCACGACGGCGACGAGTACGCCGAAACCCACGGCGATGGTGTCCATCACGGAGTCCTTTGACGAGATGACGAGATGGTGCGAAGTGGAAAGCGAGCAGAACGAAGTGACGGATCGTCGGATCCTGGACGGTGTGGCGTGGTGCGGTGCGTTGCCTCAGTCGAGGCCCGGCGGCGACGGGTCGAAGGGCGCCACCAGGAAGTGCTCGCCCTCGGCGTCGTAGTCGAAGATCAGGGCGGTCCGCCCGGCCGTCAGCCCGGGTTCCGGGGTGGCCGTGCGGACCTGGACGGTCGCGCTGGACCCGTCCTCGGCGGCGACCTCGGCCTGTCCGAAGTCGGCCGTCACCCGGCCGGTCCGGATCACGCAGACCCGGCCGACGAAGTCCCCCCGCGTGGTCGGCCGGTCCTGCGGGAAGAGCCGCCTCAGCGGCTTGACGAGCACCCGGGTGCCCGCCCAGGCGGCGACCAGCGCGACGGCGAACACGCCGCCGCGCGCGGGCGCCCCCGAGGTGAGCACGGTGCCGGCCAGGCTGACGAACCAGGCGAGCGCGACCAGCAGCGACACCGCCACCGTCACGGGCACCCCGCCCAGCCCCAGCGCGTCCAGCACGCCCCCGTGGTGGCCGGAGCCCGCCTGGGCGCCCTTGCCGCCGTTCCCCCCGTCGGTGCCGTGCCCGCCGGTGCCGTGCCCGCCGGACGTCCCGTGCGCCACGTGCCCCCCGGCACTGTGCCCCCCGGCACCATGCCCGACGTGACCCACGTGCCCGACGTGCCCGGCATGGCCGACGTGCCCGGCACCCGGGTGGTGCCCGACGCCGTGTCCCCCGTGCAGGGCGTCGAACCCCAGTCCGCCGAGCAGCATCAGCAGCCAGTACCCGACGACCACCACCAGCGCGAAGCTGAACAGCGCCGTCGGAAAGGCCAGCGCGGCCGCGAAGAATCCCCCCGTCCCGGCCACGCTCCCCCGCCTCCCCCACGGCACCGCACTTCGGCGCCGGGGAGATCATGACAGTGGGGGAGCCCGCCGCACATTGCCAGGATCCGGCAATCTTTACGGCCCTTTGACACCCTGGTACGCGCGACCCGCGTGACACTGCAACAGCCGGGCAACAGGGCGACCGCCGGGCTGTCGCAGCGGGCCCGCGCGGGTTTGGCGGGGACGGGTCTAGAGGGGCTGTTCCGGCCAGTTCAGCAGCCGCGCGCCCATCGCCGCCGTCTCCAGCGTGAAGCGCTGCAGCGCGTCCGCCGGGTCGTACCCCGTGAGCGCCTTGATCCGCTCCAGCCGGTAGCCCAGCGTGCGCACGCTCAGCCCCAGCCGGCGCGCCGCCTCCGCGTTCACGTACGCGGCCTCCGCCTGCACGGCGATGGTGTCCAGCAGCGGACGGGCGCCGCCGCGCGCCTCGGTCAGCGGGCCGAGCACGCTGCGCACCAGGTCCGCCATCGCCGCCCGGTCGCGCATCAGCACCGGGAAGACCAGCAGGTCCTCGGCCTTCAGCAGTTCGGTCGGCAGGCCGAGGCGGTGCGCGTAGTCCAGCGCGTCCAGCGCCTCCTCGTAGCTGCGCAGCACCCCGCTCGGCCCCGAGTGCCGACGGCCGGTGGCCACCCGCAGCACCGGGCGGTAGCCGGGGCCGGGATGCAGGGACAGGTCGGCGAAGGCCTCCAGCACGGCTCGCTCGGAGTCCGGGGCGATGCAGACCAGGCGACCGTCCTTGCCGGCCAGCAGGACGTCCCGTTCGCCGAACCGCCCGGCCAGCTCCCGCTCCACCCGGTGCACCAGCGGATGCACGTCCGCGAACGGCTCGTCGCCCACCGCGACCGCCACCGTGTACGCGCTCGCCAGCCGCAGCCCGAACCGCTCCGCCCGTTCGGCGAGCAGGCCGAGGTCACTGCGGCCGAACAGCAGGTCGTCGATGAACTCCCGCCGGGCCGCCTCCTCCTGACGGACCGCCAGGCGCTGTGCGCGCTCGTGCCCCTCGCCGAGCGCCGCCAGCGCGGCGTCCGTGGCGGCGAGGACGGCGTCGCCCATCCGGCGCAGCTCGTTGACGCTGCTCGCGGCGGCCGTCCCGGGCAGTGTCTGCCAGGCCCGGCGGGCCGCCGCCAGGCAGTGTGCCACCACCTCGCGCATCCCGTACCCGGCCTCGGCGCAGTGCTCGCCGAGCTTGCGCAGACCCTCCAGCTCGTCGCGCCGCAGCAGCCGTCCGGTGCGGGAGGCGTCGGCGAGCAGGACGAGGTAGGCCTCGGCCAGCTCGGTGGGTACGTCGTGCTCGATGCCCTCGGTCACCGTGTCCTGCCATCCCCCGTACGACCTGGTATTTCGGCGCTGAACACTAGCAGGAACGGTCCGCCGGGGGCCGGGTGCGGCCGACCCTGGAACCCATGCGGGACCGGGCGCGGGACGGAGTGTGGGACCGGGCGCCGACCGCAGGTGTACCGGGCCCGGGTGCCACCCGCCGCTACCGGTCCCGGAAGTGCAGCACGAACCGGGCGCTGCTGCCGTCGATCCGCCGCCGCACGTACAGGGTCGGCGTGCCGTCCGGGGTGCAGCTGACGCCCTCGCGGACCAGCAGCGCGGTGCCCGGCGGGACGCCCAGCAGTTCGGCGTCCGCGAGGTCCGCGCCGACCGCGCCGAAGGCCCGCCAGTCGTACTCCAGCTCCACCCCGGCGGCCCGTGCCAGGTCCAGCACCAGGTTCCCGGGACGGCCCGGCCGGACCAGGTCGGCGGGCAGCGGGCCGAACGGCACCCAGTAGCTGCAGGCCGCCCGGGGCCGCCCGCCCAGCCGGATCACCGAGTCCACCCGGAACAGCTCCCGGGGCTCGCGGCCGAGCCGGCGGGCCGCCTCCGCGTCCTCCGCCGAGCCGGTCACCCCGGGCGCGGCCACGACGAACTCGCCGTCGCCCGGGTCGCCCTCGCCGCCCGGGTCGCCGTCCCGGCCGCGGTCGGGCAGGGCCGCGTGCACGCTGCCGAGGTCGAAGCGCTGGCTGCGCGGGTCCACCGCGATCGACACGCGGACGGCGGGCGGGCGGACGAAGGTGCCGACGCCCCGGCGGATCTCCACCACGGCCGCCCGTTCCAGCTCCGCCACCGCCTGCCGCACGGTCAGCCGGTTGACGCCGAACTCCGCGCTCAGCTCCGGCTCGCTCGGCAGCCGGGTGCCCGCCGGGTACGTCCCCGCGTCGACGCGCTCCTGGAGCCGGCGGGCCAGGCGGCGGTACAGCGGGGTGCTCGGGGTGTCCGCGGGGTTCGGGGGGTTGGTCGCCACACGCTCGATCCTACGAAGCCCACCGGCCGGTGCCCGCCGCGTCCCGGCTCCTGTCACCCGTCCCGTTCGGGTCGCCCCGGTGCGCGGGCGGGGGTGGGATGGAGGGAGCGCCGTCGGTTGCCGCTTGCCCGGCGACCCCCGGAGGGGTTAGACATCTAGACGTCTAGATGTCCGCCCGGACATCCGCCCCTCCCGAGCGCGGCTCCACCGAAAGGCCTCCCGCATGTCCCTGGTCAACTTCCGCGACGCCGCCGCCCTCGGTGACCCAGAGGGCCGGTGGGTCCGCCCCGGCGTGCTGTACCGCTCCGCCCAGCCGTTCCCGGCCGCCGACGAGGCCGTCGTCGCCCAGCTGCGCGCCTGCGACATCCGGACCGTCGTCGACCTGCGCGACCCGCGCGAGACCGACCCCGCCGACTGGGCCGCCGCCGAGGCCGCCGGGATAGCCGTCGTCGCGGCCCCGGTGAACCCGGCCACCGACGCCCTCACCGCGCGGATGAGCACCATGGCCACGGCCGCCGACCTCGGCGACTTCTACGTGCTGCTGGCCGAGTCCGCACCCGAGGCGGTCGCCGCCGCCGTCGAGGCCACCGTCCGCCCCGGCGCCGTCCTGCTGCACTGCGCGGCCGGCAAGGACCGCACCGGTCTGCTGACCGCCCTCCTCCTCGACCTGCTCGGCGCCTCCGCCGACCGCATCGTCGCCGACTACGCCCGCACCACGGACGCCCTCCCGCAGATCTTCGCGGGCCTCGCCGAACGCCACCGCACCGCCCTCAACGACCGCACCACCTCGCGGGTCACCGACTCCCGGGGCCGCAACCTCACCATCCCCGCGCCCCTGCTGGAGGCCCCGGCCGAGGCGATGGCGGTCTTCCTCGACCGCGTCCGTTCCCACCACGGCGGCGCCGCCTCCTTCCTCCCCACCTGCGGTGTCCCGGCGGCCACCCTCACCGCCTTCCGCACCAAGGCGGGCGTGGCCGCGGTCTGAGCACCCGCGCCGGAGCGCCCGCGCCATAGCGTCGCGCCGCCCCCGCCCCCGCCCGCGCGCGGCGGGGGGGGGGGGGGGGGGGGGGCGGGCGCCCACGCCGCGTCAAGAGACTCCCAACCGCACCACCCCCCCCCCCCCCCCACC
>NZ_JBHWBZ010000008.1:87929-152965 GCF_042735475.1 Kitasatospora sp. NPDC059577
AGCGTGGCGGGGTGGGCGCGGTGCCGGACGCGGGGGCGGGGCGGCCCGCTGTTGTGGGCGGCGCGCCCCCCGCCGGGCCCCGCGGGGCCCCCGCCGGGGGCGGGGGTGCCGATGACCGCACTGCGCGAGATCCGCGACGACAGCGACGACAGCGCCGACCGAGCCGACCGCAACGACCGGACGATCGTGCCCTACCGGGCCTACCAGGCCTACCCGCCGCACGGTCGCCCCGACGCCGGACCGGTCCCTCACACGTCCCGGCGCCGCACCACGACCACCGTGACCGCCACCGCGGCGACCGCCCACACCCCCATGGTGATCCAGGAGTCCAGCACGCTCGGCGCGTACTTCCCCATCGTCGTCGAGGAGCCGGGCCTGATCGTGAGCCGCTGCACGGTGGCCAGCGGCAGGTGGGTGCCGATCTCCTTCAGCCACCGGTAGCGGTCGCCGCCGAACATCATCGGCAGGATGAACATCAGCATCACCAGCGAGACGATCGACGCGGTGGCGTGCCGCAGCAGCGCGCCCAGCGCCATGCCGATCAGCGCACAGGCCGGCACGATCGCCGCGTAGCCGAGGACGGCCCGCAGGCAGCCCTGGTCGGTGAGGGAGAGCCCGACGTGCCGGGAGGCGAGCATCGCGTTGGTGGCGAGGAAGGATCCGACCGACACCACCGCCCCGGCGAGCGTGGTGATCCCGCCGATCAGCACCACCTTGGCCGCGATCACCCCGCGCCGGTCCGGCACCGCGGCGAAGGTGGTGCGGATCAGGCCGGTGGTGTACTCGCCGAACACGGTGATCGCGCCGAGGCTGCCGGCCGCGATCGCCATCAGGTCGCCGGAGATGCTGCTGAGCCCGTGGAACAGCGGGTCGTAGGTGTACGGCGACTGCCCGGGCATCGGCGTGGGCGGGTGGTCGAGGTACGGCAGGTCGGAGTGGACGGCGTTGAGGTTGACCGCGATCGCCACCAGTGAGGCCAGGGCCAGCACCCAGTACGTCGAGCGCAGGGAGCGCAGCTTGATCCACTCGGCGGCGAGCAGGTCGGTGAACCGGGGTGCCGGCTCGGCGAAGCGGGGTGTGGCGGTGGTGCTCATCGGGTCTCTCCAGCCGGGTACTCGACGCTGTCGGCGGTCAGGGCCATGAACGCGGACTCCAGGGAGGACGTCCGGGTGGCGAGCTCGGTCAGCACCACGTCGTGCCGGCGGGCCAGTTCGCCGATCCGCTCGGCGGACAGGCCGGTGACGATCCCGAGCTGCGGTTCCACCTCGGTCACGTCGGCGCCCTGCGCCCGCAACGCCTGCGCCAGCAGGGGCAGTTCGGTGGCCCGTACGGTCACCGAGGTGGCCGCGTTGCGGGCCGAGAACTCGGCGAGGCTCTCGTCGGCGATCAGTCGGCCGCGGCCGATGACCACCAGGCGGTCGGCGGTGTGTTCCATCTCGGCCATCATGTGGCTGGAGACGAAGACCGTACGCCCTTCGGCGGCGAGGCGGCGGAACAGTCCGCGCACCCACAGGACACCCTCCGGGTCCAGGCCGTTGAGCGGCTCGTCGAACAGCAGCACCGGCGGGTCGCCGAGCAGGGCGCCGGCGATGCCGAGCCGCTGCTTCATGCCCAGCGAGTAGCCGCCGATCCGCCGACCGGCGGCCTTGCCGAGCCCGACCTCCGTCAGCACCTCGTCCACCCGCCCGAGCGGGATCCGGTTGCTGCGGGCCAGCGCCGACAGATGGGCCCGGGCGCTGCGCCCGCCGTGCACGTCGCCCGCGTCCAGCAGGGCGCCGACGTGGCGCAGGCCGCGCGGGCGGCCGGCGAAGGGCACGCCGTCCACGGTGACGGTGCCCGCGGTGGGGGTGTTGAGGCCCAGGATCATCCGCAGGGTGGTGGACTTGCCGGCCCCGTTGGGGCCGAGGAAGCCGGTGACGGTGCCCGGCCGGACGGTGAAGGTCACCTGGTCGACGGCCGTGGTGGCGCCGTACCGCTTGGTCAGTCGCTCGATCTCGATCACGGGGACAACGCTGCCGGTCGGCGCCCCGCCTCGGCATCGGGCGCCGGGCCACAACCGCGGGCCGTGGCACTGGCCCCGGGGATTACGCCCGCGGGCCGATGTGTCCCCGTGCGGGCCGCCGCTACCATCGCGTCATGATCATCGAAGGTCGTCGGCCGCTGCTCAAGCGCCTGCCCGCCGGGGTGTGGGTGGGGGCGCTCTGGACGCTCGTGATCGTCTTCCGGGTGTTCACCCGCGAGGACGAGCTGCGCCTCCTCTTCGAGTACGACGGCAACATCGAGTCCATGCCGTTGCTGGTCACCGCGGTGGTCACCACCCTGGTCACGGCGCTGCTGGTCCGGCTGCCGCTGGCCGCGATCGCCGTGGCGCTGGCCGGGTTCCTCTTCACCCTGGGGATGACGAGGGTCCCGGAGACGACGGTGGCGCAGTTCCTGATCGCCGACGTGGTCGTCGGCCACACCGCGGCCACCCGGTCCCGTGCGGTGTCGCTGTGCGCGGCGGCGATGCCGGTCGCGGTGGCCGCCGGGATGCTGTCCTGGGGCGCCTGGAACGGGTACCCCGTCAACCCGATGGCCTTCGGGGCCCTGGCCGGGACGGTCCTGATCGCCTGGCTGGTCGGCAACACCGTGCACCAGGGGCGCGCCCACACCGAGGCCCTGCGCGGCCGCGCCACCGAGCAGGCCGTGACCGCCGAACGGCTGCGGATCGCCCGCGAGTTGCACGACATGGTCGCGCACAACATCGGCATCATCGCGATCCAGGCCGGCATGGGCAGCCGGGTCATGGACACCCAGCCCGCCGAGACCCGCAACGCGCTGAACGCCATCGAGGCGACCAGCCGGGAGACCCTGGCCGGCCTGCGCCGGATGCTCGGCGCCCTGCGGGCCGGCGAGCAGGAGTCCGCCCCGCTCGAAGTCGCTCCGGGGCTGGCCGAGTTGGACCGGCTGGTGGAGCGGAGCGCGGGTGCCGGCGTCCGGGTCGCGCTGACCCGCGACGGCGAGCCGCGCGCACTGCCCGCCGATGTCGACCTCGCGGCCTTCCGGATCGTCCAGGAGGCGGTGACCAACGTGGTCAAGCACTCCGGCACCCGGGACTGCCACGTCACCGTCGACTACCGGCCGGAGGAACTCGCCGTCGCCGTCGTCGACCTGGGCGCCGGACCGGCGGCGGCCGGCCCCGGGACGGGCTACGGCATCGCCGGCATGCGCGAGCGGGTCGCCCTGCTGCGGGGCGAGTTCAGCGCCGGCCCGCGCCCCGAAGGCGGCTTCCGGGTCGCCGCCCGACTGCCGATCCCCGTGGAGGTGGGACCGTGATCCGTGTCGTTCTGGTGGACGACCAGCCGCTCATCCGCACCGGCCTGCGCGTGCTCATCGCCGACGCCCCGGACCTGGAGGTGGTCGGCGAGGCCGGCGACGGCGCCGAGGCCGTCGAACTGGTCGCCCGGCTGCGCCCCGACGTCGCCGTGATGGACATCCGGATGCCCGGCGTGGACGGCATCGAGGCCACCCGCCGGATCACCGCCGACCCGGACCTGCCCACCCACGTCCTCGTCCTCACCACCTTCGACGACGACGACTACGTGTACGGCGCGCTGCGGGCCGGCGCGAGCGGCTTCCTGGTCAAGGACCTCGCCCTGGAGACCATCCTGGACGGCGTCCGGGTCGTCGCCGCCGGGGACGCGCTGATCGCCCCCGGCATCACCCGCCGCCTGATCGGCGAGTTCGCCGCCCGTCCGGACGCCGCCGCCGCGGACCGGCCCCGGCGGGCCGTCGTCGGCGCCGTCACCGAGCGCGAGCGCGAGGTGCTCACCCTGGTCGGCCGCGGCCTGTCCAACGCCGAGATCGCCGAGGAGCTCACCATCAGCGTGGCCACCGCCAAGGCCCACGTCGCCCGGCTCTTCACCAAGCTCGCCGCCCGCGACCGCGTCCACCTGGTCATCCAGGCCTACGAGTTCGGACTCGTCAGCCCGTAGGGACCGCGCGTTCGCGGAGCACCGGGGCGGGCCCGCGCGGCCACCCGGTCCACCCGAGCCACCGGGACCGCCCGGTCCACCCGGGCCACCGGGACCGCCCGGGTGGACCGCGGACCCGCTGCCGCTAGGAACCCGCGACCTCGCCGATCGAGGTGATCCGTCCGTGCGGGTCCAGCGCCACGTCGTACGCGTTGCCGTGGCACCCGTAGGGATCCGCCGGATCCCGTTCCGCCAGGCAGTCGTTGAGGTGGACGACCAGGTCCTCCAGCGGCACGGGCCGGGCCGGGTCGCCGTGCGACCGGTCGACCAGGGTGGCCGTGACGCCGTCCGCCGAGAAGCCGTAGTGGACGGCGCTGCCGGTGGCCGTGTAGCGGGCAGGGCCGCAACCGTGGCGGGCGGGGCGGGCGGTGAGTTCGGCGGTGCTCGCGGCAACGACGACGAGGACCTCGTGGCCCGGACGTTCGGCGGGTGCCGTGCAGGTGGCGGAGGCGGCGGCGGAGTCGGAGGCGGCAGCGGAGTCGGAGGAGGGGGCGGTGGCGGTGGCGGTGGCCGACGGGTCCTCGGCGGGTGCGTAGGCCTCCTCCCCGTCCTCCCCCTCCACCCCGTACTCCTCGTCGTCGAGGAGGTAGTCCTCGTCGAGGAAGTCGTCCGCGGCCTCGTCGGCGACGGCGGCGGCGGAGGCGGCGGTCACCGTGGGGCGGGACTCGGCGGGGGTGCAGCCGGTGGCGACGGCTGCGGTGCCGCAGGCGAGCAGGGCTACGGCGAGGAGGTTGCGGGGCACGGCCATGGCACAAGTCTCCCCGGGCGGCGTCGGTTGTCGGTACATAGGTCTACGACAACTACCGAGAGTAGGTTCCCTCCCCCGCCGGACGTGCGGGTCCGGCGGGGGAGGAAGTCTTCGAGGCGGCGTCAGGCCGCCACCGTCCGCGGCCGCTCGTACGCCTTGCGCAGCCGCGTCTGCGCCTCCGCACCCGCCCGCAGGTGGTCGAGTCCGAGCAGGGCCGCGCCCAGGATCGGCGGCGCGACGACGACCCGGGGCTCGGCCAGCGGCGCGGCCCGCGCGAGACGGTCCTTCAGGTTGTCCAGCAGCAGCGGCTGTTCGGAGGCGAGCACGCCGCCGCCGAGCACGACCGGCGTCGGGGAGTCCAGCAGGCCCAGGCGCCTCAGCGCGACCACGGCGAGCCGGACGATCTCGTCGGCCTGGCGGTCGACCAGCTCCAGCGCGACGGCGTCCCCGCCCTCCGCGACCGCGAACAGCACCCGGGCGATCTCGTGCAGCCGCTCGACCGGCAGGTGCCCGAGGTGGACGGCCTCGGCGACGGCGCCCGCACTGGCCAGGCCGAAGTGCCGGGCGATGGCGGGGGCGAGCGCGGTGGGCCCGCCGCGGCCGTCCTCCGCCCGTACGGCGTGCCACATGCTGGTGATGGCGAGGCCGGAGCCGCCGCCCCAGTCGCCGGTGAGTTCGCCGAGGGCGGGGAAGCGGGCGGTGCGCCCGTCCGGCACCAGGCCGACGCAGTTGATCCCGGCGCCGCAGACGACCGCGACGCCGCGCGGGCCGTCGGTGCCGGCCCGCAGCAGGCCGAAGGTGTCGTTGGCGACGGTGTTGCTGACGCCCCAGGGGTGGGATTCGAGGGCGTCGTGCAGGGCCCGCTCCTCGACCGGCAGGTCGGCGTTGGCGAGGCAGGCGCTGACGTGGCTGGTGAGCACGCCGCTCCAGGCCGGGTGCCCGGCCTGGGCTGCGGCCTGCCGGACGAGCGGGGCGAGGCCGGCGACGGCTGCGGCGCCGCCGATCTTCTGGGGTGCGAAGCCGCCGCCGGTCCCGAGCAGGGCGGCGATCAGCTGGACGGCGGCCTCGGAGTAGAAGGCGCCGCCGCGCTCGCCGAGCAGTTCGGGCTTGGTGTCCAGGGCCGGGTCGGCGTACATCTCCAGCAGCTGCCGCTCGATCTCGGCGACCCGGGCGGCCCGCGAGCCCTGCTCCTTGAGCTCGGCGACGACCGCGTCGTGCTGGTAGAAGTACCGCAGGTAGTAGGACGGCACGACGCCGAGCCGTTCGATGACGGGCAGCGGCAGGTGCAGGTCGTCCGCGATGTCCTTGCCGAAGTCCCGCAGCAGTTCGGGGAGCACCTCCCGTCCGCCGGAGGCGCCCGGGCCGTCCAGCAGGGTCACCCCGCGCTCCCAGGTGAGGTGGTTGAGTCCGACGTGGTCGAGCCTGACCAGCTCCGGGGCCACCCCGAGGTGCGCGGCGAACTTGCGCTGGAAGCCGATCGCGACGTTGCACAGCCCGACGGCCTTGTGGCCCGCGGTCTGCAGCGCCCGGGTGACGATGCCGACCGGGTTGGTGAAGTCGACGATCCAGGCGTCCGGGTTGGCCCGGCGCACCTGCTCGGCGATGTCCAGCACCACCGGGACGGTGCGCAGCGCCTTGGCGAGCCCGCCGGCGCCGGTGGTCTCCTGTCCGACGCAGCCGCACTCCAGCGGCCAGGTCTCGTCCTGGTCGCGGGCCGCCTGCCCGCCGACGCGCAGCTGCAGCAGCACGGCGTCGGCGTCCGCGACGCCCGCCGCCAGGTCGGTCGTCACGGAGACCGCGGCGGAGTGGCCCTGCTTGGCGAAGATCCGCCGGGCGAGCCCGCCGATCAGCTCCAGCCGCTCGGCGGCCGGGTCGATCAGTACCAGCTCGCCGATCGGCAGGCTGTCGCGCAGCCGGGCGAAGCCGTCGACCAGTTCCGGGGTGTACGTCGAACCACCGCCGACGATGGCCAGCTTGAGCGCGGTGGCGCCGGACGTCTTCGGTGCGGACATCAGCCCTTGACCCCTGTCAGTGTCACGCCTTCGATGAAGGCCTTCTGAGCGAAGAAGAAGAGGACGATCACCGGTGCCATCACCAGCAGGGTGGCGGCCATGGTGAGGTTCCAGTTGGTGTGGTGGGCGGCCTTGAAGGACTCCAGCCCGTACGACAGGGTCCAGGCCTCGCGGTTGTTGCTGGCGTAGATCTGCGGGCCGAAGTAGTCGTTCCAGCAGTAGAAGAACTGGAACAGCGCGACCGCGGCGATGGCCGGCCTGGCCATCGGCAGGACCACCCGCAGCAGGGTGCGCAGGTCGCCGCAGCCGTCGATCCGGGCGGCCTCGAGGTACTCCTTGGGGATGGTCATCAGGAACTGGCGCAGCAGGAAGATGGAGAACGCGTCGCCGAACGCCATCGGGATGATCAGCGGCCAGAGCGAGCCGCTCAGACCCATCTGCTTCGACCAGAACAGGTACATCGGGATGACGGTGACCTGCGGCGGCAGCATCATCATCGCGATGACCGCCATCAGTGCCAGGTTGCGGCCCCGGAAGCGGAACTTGGCGAGCGCGTAGGCGACCGGGAGGCTGGAGACGACGGTCAGCAGGGTGCCGGCGCCCGCGTACAGCAGGGTGTTGCGCCACCAGGTGAGGAAGCCGGGGGTGTTCCAGACCTTGCCGTAGTTGCCCCATTCCCAGTGGGTGGGCCAGTAGTCGGTGGTGAGCGCCTGCTGGTCGTCCATCAGCGAGGTGAGCAGGACGAAGACGAAGGGCAGCAGGAAGAACAGCGCGGCGGCGACGGCCAGGGAGTGGACGGCCACCCAGTCGAGCAGTGCGCGGCGCCGGGCGGCCCGGGCGGCGGGGCTGCCGGGGCGGGTGGCGGGGCGGGTGGGGCCGGTCGGGGCCGGCGCCTCGGTGAGCGTGTTGCTGGGAGTCATGGTCAGGTCCTCACTGGCCCGCTAGTCGTCGTTCGCCATGAAGCCGGACTTGCGGCGGAGCAGGATCGAGGTGACGGCCATCGAGATGGCGAACAGCACCAGGGCGACCACGCACGCCGCGCCGTAGTTGAAGCGCTGGAAGCCCAGGTTGTAGACCATCTGCGGCAGGGTCCACGTGGAGCCGCCCGGGTAGCCCGGTTCGAACTGCTGGCCGGAGTTGCCGGCGATGCCGCTGGCGACCTTCCCGGCGACGATCGCCTGGGTGTAGTACTGCATGGTCTGGATCACCCCGGTGACCACCGCGAACATGATGATCGGCGAGATGTTCGGCAGCGTGACGTACCGGAACCGCTGGAACGGGCCGGCGCCGTCCAGCTCGGCCGCCTCGTACTGCTCCCTGGGGACGTCCAGCAGCGAGGCCATGAAGATGACCATCAGGTCGCCGACGCCCCACATGGCGAGCAGGGTGAGTGCGGGCTTGGACCAGTCCGGGTCGGCGAACCAGCCGGGCTGCGGCAGACCGATCTCGCCCAGCAGGTGGTTGACCGGGCCGGTGCCGGGGTTGAACAGGAAGGCGAAGGCGACGGTCGCGGCCACCGGCGGGGCCAGGTACGGCAGGTAGAACACGGTGCGGAAGAAGCCGGCGCCGGTCTTGACCCTGGTGATGAGCATCCCCACGCCGAGGCCGAAGGCGACCCGCAGGCTCACCATGACGACGACCAGCCACAGGGTGTTGCGCAGGCCCTGCCAGAACGTCGGCAGCTGGTCGAAGACGTAGTCCCAGTTCTTCAGTCCGTTGAAGGTGGGCTGGCCGAAGCCGTTGTACGAGGTGAAGGAGAAGTAGGCGGTGGAGACCAGCGGGTAGACGAAGAAGACGCCGAACCCGACCAGCCAGGGGGAGAGGAAGGCGAGGGTGCGGGCCGCCTCCCGGCGGCGCTTCCGGCGCAGCAGGTGCTGCGTGGAGGGCGCCGCCGGGCGGGACGGTCCGGCGCCGGCCTTGCCGCCGTTCCCCTTCCGGGTGCCGAACGTGAGTGACATGGGAGCTCCGTGGGCCGTTCGCGGCGCTTACTTGGCCTGGGCGATGTCGGTGTCGATCTGCTTGGCCGTGGCGGTCAGACCGGCCTGGAGGTCGGTCTGCTTGCCGGACTCGTAGTCGTAGCCCAGGTTCTGCAGGGAGACGATGTAGCCGCTGCCGTTGACGGCCGGCGGGGTGGTGCCGGAGTTGGCGTTCTTGGCGATGTCCAGGAAGGTCTTGAGGTTGTCGTCGCTGACCAGCTTCGGCGAGTCGAGCGCGGCGAAGGTGCTGGGCACGTTGTGGATCGCGTTGGCGAAGCTGACGACCGCGTCGGTGTCGGTGGTCAGGTACTTGACGAACTCCCAGGCGGCGGCCTGCTTCTTGCTGGTGCTGGCGATGCCGACGATGGTGCCGGTCTGGTAGCCGCGCCCGTAGGTGTCGGCCTGGTCGTCCGGGACGGGGAACGCGGCGGTGGCCCACTCGAAGCCGGGCTTGTTCTCGGCGAGCGAGGCGGTGCGCCACTCGCCGTCGAGGGCCATCGCGAGCTGGCCGGTGTGGAAGGGGTTCTTGGCGCTGAACTCCTCGCCGAAGGTCGAGCGGTACTTCTCCAGCTTGGCGTAGCCGCCGAGCTGGTCGACCATGCCCTTCTGCCACTTGAGCATCGCGGCGACCTTCGGGTCGGCGGCGATGTTCGACTTGCCGTCGGCACCGAAGTAGGTGGCGCCGTACTGGCCGAGGTAGTGCTCGGTGGTGGACTCGTAGCCGTGGTAGAGCGGCATGAAGCCGAGCTGCTTGTACGAGTCGCCGTCGGGGACGGTCAGCAGGGCGGCGTCCGCGGCGAACTCGCTGAAGGTCTTGGGCGGGTGGGCGATGCCCGCGGCGGCGAAGGCCGTCTTGTTGTAGTACAGGCCGTACGCGTCGCCGAGCAGCGGCAGCGAGCACTGGTTGCCCTGGAACTGGGTGTAGTTGAGCATCGCGGCCGGGAAGGTTTTGGCCGCGTCGATGCCGCTCTGCTGCAGCAGGGGCTTGAGGTCGACGAAGGCCTTGGTCGAGCAGAACATGCCGACGTTGTTGGTGGTGAAGGAGGAGACCACGTCGGGCGCGTCGTTCCCGCCGGCCCGCAGGGCCTGGTTGACCTTGTCGTCCGGGATGTTGCCGACGGCCTTGACGTGGATGTTGGGGTGGGCCTTCTCGAAGGCGGCGATGTTGTCGTCGATCGCCTTGGTCTCGTTGTCCTGGCTCCAGCCGTGCCAGAAGGTGATGGTGACGTCCTTGCCGCTGGCCGAGTCGTCGTTGCCGCCCGAGTCGCTGGAACCGGTGCAGGCGGTGGCGAGCAGGGCGAGGACGGCGCTGCCGGCGACGGCGACCATCGTGCGGCGGCCTCGGCGGGAGGTGGTGGCGTGCACTTCGAGGTCCTCCTGGGAGTGCGCGGGCAGGCGTCGTTGCCTCGGTTCCCGCGTTCGGGGGTTGGGGAGAGGTGGGCGCAGGGGAGCGTCGGTGGGTGGGAGCGGCGGGGGCGGCCGCGGGCGGGAACGTCGGTGGGCGGTGGCGGCGGCGGTGAGTGGCGTCGGTGGGTGGCGTCAGTGGGTGGAGAAGACCGCCTCGCGGGCGTCCGACAGGGCGCGCTGCAGGGCGCCGAGCAACACCGGCGAGTCGGGCAGGGCGCTGCTGCGCACCTCGGGCCGGGCGATGGAGAGCTTGGCGAGTTCGTCCTCGACGAGCGCGCGCAGGCGTTCGCCGCCCGCGCTGGGCACCGCGCCGGAGAGGACCACCAGCTGGGGGTCGACGACGGCGACGATCACGGTCAGCCCGACCGCGAGCCGCCCGGCCAGTTCGGCGAGGAAGGCGTCGCCGGCGCCCGGGGTGGCCAGCGCCCGGGCGATCGACTCCTCCGCGGTGGGCGCGCCGAGCCCGTGCTCGCGGGCCAGCGCCCGGACGGCGGGCGCGCCGACCAGGGCCTGGTAGCCGCCGAAGTTGCGGCGGCGGGAGTCCCACTCGACGGGCGAGTCGGGCACCGGCATGTAGCCGACCTCCCCGGCGCCGCCGGTGAAGCCGCGGTGCAGCCGCCCGGCGATGACGATCGCGGCGCCGACGCCCGCCTCGGCCCAGAGCAGGACGAAGTCCTCGAACCCGGCCGCCGCGCCGGAGGCCTGCTCGGCGACCGCGGCCAGGTTGACGTCGTTCTCGATGGACACCGGTGCGCCGATCGCCTCGGACAGCTCCTCGACCAGTCGCGGTGAGTGCCATCCGGGCAGGTGGGAGGCGTACCGCAGCTTGCCGGTGACCGGGTCGGGGGCGCCGCCCAGACCGATCGCGACGGCGCGCAGGCCGGTCCCGGTGATCCCGGCCGTCCGGACCGCCCCGGCGACCGCGGCGGCGACCGTGGCGACGGTCTCGGCGGCCGGCACGCCCTTGGTGGTGACGGCGTGCTCGGCCAGCGTGGTGCCGGTGATGTCGGCGACCGCGACCCGGATCCCGCCGTTGGTGACGTCCAGCCCGGCGACGTACCCGGCGGCGGGATTCACCTGGTACAGCTGCGCGTTGGGCCCCGGCCCGCCCGCCGTGGTGCCGACCGGCAGGACCAGCCCGGCCGCCTCCAGCCGGGCCAGCAGCTGGGAGGCGGTGGGCTTGGACAGCCCGGTCAGGGCACCGATCTGGGTGCGGGAGAGCGGGCCGTTCTCCAGCAGGAGTTCGAGGGCGGCCCGGTCGTTGATGGCCCGCAGCAGGCTCGGCGTGCCGGCGAGGGGGGCCTTGGCGGTGCTCTTCGTCATGCCGGAATCCTCCTCTTTCGGCTGGTCGGGGATGCCGCCGGGTGGCTGTCGGACGGCTTCCGTGCGGACGGGCGCGAGCTCCGGGCGAACTGTTAGGAAACTTTCCAGTCGCTTGGCAAGGACGGTAAGGGCCGCGTCAGCGGGGTGTCAATGGTCGGCGGAACGGAGGATGCCGAAGCGTTACCGGACACCACGGAGCCCCGCCCCCACGACCGTGGGAGCGGGGCTCATCGTCTCGTTCACGCGGCCCCCGCCCGCGGCCCCGCCGTACCGGTGGCCGGTGGCCCGGCACCCGGGAAGTCCTACAGCTCGGACTTCGGCACCGCGATCGGCTCGCTCGCCCGGAACCGGGCCGAGTTCGGGTCGGCGAGCGCGGACGGTGCCGCCTGCTCGGCCGCAGGGGCCGGCGCCGGTGCGATCACCACTCCGGTCGCCGCGCCCGCCGTACCGGCCGCCGCCGGGGCCTCCTCCTTGACCTTGATCCCGGCCCGGTCGAAGGCCACCTTGAGCCGCTGCCGCAGCGCCCGGGAGACCGCCGCCGACTTGCCGGGCGCGGTCCGGGCCTCGACCCGCACCATCACCGAGTCCGCCGCGACCGACTCCACGCCCAGGATCGACACCGGCGCCCAGACCAGCTCGTCGTACGGCGCCTCCTTGGCCAGCTCCTCGGCGGTCTGCAGGATCAGGTCCTCGACCCGCAGCAGGTCCTCCTTGTAGCCGATCTGCACGTCCACCGAGGCGGTCGCCCAGCCCTGGCTCATGTTGGCGATCCGCTTCACCTCGCCGTTGCGGATGTACCAGATCTCGCCGTTGGCGCCGCGCAGCTTGGTCACCCGCAGGCCGACCTCCAGCACCGTCCCGGTGGCGACCCCGGTGTCGATCTCGTCGCCGACGCCGTACTGGTCCTCCATGATCATGAAGACCCCGGAGAGGAAGTCGGTGACCAGGTTGCGGGCGCCGAAACCGATCGCCACACCGGCCACACCGGCGCTCGCCAGCAGCGGTGCCAGATTCACGCCCAGCGCGGAGAGGACCATCAGCGCCGCCGTGCCCAGGATGGTGAAGGAGGCCACGCTGCGCAGCACCGAGCCGATCGCCTCCGAGCGCTGCTGGCGCCGCTCCGGGTTCACCACCCCGGTGTTGGCCAGCAGCCCGCCCAGCCGGCTCTCCTCCTGGTGCTCGGGGGAGCGGGCCATCCGCCCTATCAGCTGGGTGATCAGCTTGCGCACCATCGCCCGCAGCACCAGGGCCAGCAGCACGATGAAGACGATCCGCAGGCCCGAGGCCAGCCAGCCCTGCCAGTGGGTGTCGAACCAGCTGGCGGCCTGCTTGGTGGTGTCCGAGACCTCCTGCGCGCTGGTCGGGATCCGCAGGTCCAGATTCGGCAGCTGCCCGGTGGGGCTGGGGGCCGGCGTCGGGGCGGAGGGCGTCGAGGACGCGTCGGACAGACCGGTGGCGCCGGAGCTGAACACGTGCGGACCTTCCTTGCTGGATTGCGTGTCGGGCCCGCACCGCCGGCAAGCGGCCCGGGGGACCGTGCGCCTTAGCCTATCCGCCGCCGCACACCCGCCCGGACACGCCGGAGGCCGTCCGCGGCCTTGCGGGAAGCCGCCCGAGGGCGTACAGGACGGCCCGGACGCCCCGTCAACGCCCCGGTGCGCTCCCCCCGGACCCCGGCCCGGAGGCCGTCCCGCCCGGCCCGGCACTGCTCCGACCGGCCGAGTCGTCCCCCGGGAGGGCCACCGGAGGGTGCCCGGGCGGCACCCGGGTGCAACCCGACCTTCCCCGGGCATACCGGTTATGACAGAGACCACACCCGGAGTTCACGTCAGGTCCGTTACACAGGAGTGGTGGCGCCGTACAACGGCGTAAGGCGACACTGGGGTAGATCGCGCACTCGTTGTGCGATCCAACCGCTCGTCCCGGCGCGAGCCACGCGCCGCAGGCGTCCAAGGAGGCATCCGTGCCGCATGTCCTGGTCCTCAACGCGTCCTACGAGCCACTCGGCGTCGTATCGATGCGCCGCGCACTCATCCTGGTCCTCAACCACAAGGCGGTCAGCCTGGAGGACTCGGGAGTCACTCTGCACAGCGCCACCAGCGCCCTTCCGGCGCCGTCCGTCGTCCGTCTGACCCGCTTCGTCCGGGTCCCGTTCTGCGGGCCCGTCCCGCTCACCCGCCGGGCGCTGTTCGCCCGCGACCACGGCCGCTGCGTCTACTGCGGGGCCGCCGCCACCAGCGTCGACCACGTCATCCCGCGCAGCCGGGGCGGCCAGCACCGGTGGGACAACGTGGTGGCCGCCTGCCGCCGCTGCAACCACACCAAGGCCGACCGCCACCTCACCGAACTGGGGTGGCGGATGAAGCGCCCGCCCGCACCGCCCAGCGGACTCGCCTGGCGGATCATCGGCACCGGCATCAAGGACCCGCGCTGGCGCCCCTACCTGGAGCCCTACGGCGGCGGGGACCAACTGCGCGCCCCACAGTGGGGCGAGTACGAGCACCACGACCATACCGAGGCCAACCACTCGGTCCCCATCGGCCGGGCGCACGGCGCCCACTCCTCTCCCGTCCGCCGCGGCGAGCAGCCCGAACCGCTCTCCGCCTGACCGAAGCGACACAAAGGGCCCGCCCG
Source organism: Kitasatospora sp. NPDC059577 (assembly GCF_042735475.1). Taxonomy (NCBI): domain Bacteria; kingdom Bacillati; phylum Actinomycetota; class Actinomycetes; order Kitasatosporales; family Streptomycetaceae; genus Kitasatospora; species Kitasatospora sp. NPDC059577. The sequence continues at coordinate 102,043 of NZ_JBHWBZ010000008.1, forward strand.
TCACACCGTCGGCACGCGCCTCATGGGCCGCCGCGCCCCCCGCACCGGGGAGCACGGCGGCCCGCCGCCGTTCTCGTACCGGGCCCGCCTCCGGCTACGGCTTCTGCGGCGCCGCCGGCGGAGTCGTCGCAGGGGTGCCCGGCGCGCCGGCCGGCTGCGCGGGCGGCTGCGCCGGCTGGCCGGCCGGGGGCTGCGGCTGGGCCGGCGGGGTCACCGCGTACAGCTCGACCCCCCACAGCGAGTAGCCGTACTTGGTCGCCCGCGCCACGCCCTGGACCCGGACGAACCGGACGCCGGGCGCGTCGAAGCGCACCGTCTCGTCGCCGCCCTTGCCGTTGTCCACCGTCGCCGCGTCCGTCCAGGAGTTCCCGTCCGCCGAGACCTGGATCTTGTACGAGGCGGCGTACGCGGCCTGCCAGTGCAGCACCGCCGCGCCCAGCCTGGTCGCCTGCGGCAGCTCCAGCCGCACCCAGGCGTCGTCCTTGGCGGGCGAGGACCAGCGGGTCTTCGGGTCGCCGTCGGTGACCGCCGAGGCCGGGAAGCCCGCCGCCTCGTCGCCCGAGGAGGTGGCCTTCGCGCCGAGGGCCAGGTCCGCGCCGCCGGTCGGCGGCACCACGTGCACCTGGAGCACCTGCCTGACGGTGGTCGTCCCGGCCACGAACTGCACCGGCACCTGGTACGTCCCGGACGGCGTGCCCGGCGCGGCACTGACCAACAGCGGCACGCCCACCCGGCCGCCGCGCGGCACGGTCACCGGCCCGGCCGGGGTCACGGTCAGGCCCTTGGCGGCGGCAGGCACGTCGGTGCGCAGCTCGCCGGTGGTGCCCTCGGGGCGTCCGGCCTCCACGGTGGCCCGGGTCTGGGCGGGCGCGGACGCACCGGTGACCACGTCCAGGGCCGGGTCGGACAGGCTCAGCCGGGCCGCCGGGGCGTCCGCGTACCAGGGGATCACCTGGTTGACGACCGGCGGGTCGCCGCCGGGCTTCCAGGTCATCCGGAACGCGTCGGCGACCTGCCCGCCCGCCGGCAGCTCGTTGTAGCCGGGCTGCACGGTGCCGATGTCCGCCCAGGTGCCGTCGGCCCGGCGCACCGCGACGGTGGCCGTGGCGCGCACGCCCGGGTCGGTCAGCACGGTGAGCCGGTCCAGCGGACGGGCGGCGCCGAGCTCCACGGTGAGCGGCTCGTCCTGCGCGGTCGGGGCCTTCGCGGCCCGGTACGCGGTGTCCGGATTGCCGTCCAGCACGGCGGCGGCGGAGGAGCCCGGCAGCGCGTCGGGGCCGCCGGTGACGCTCGCCGGGGACTCGTCCGGGGCGCTGACGGTGAACTCGCGCACCGCGACGGCGGTCTTCTGCGCGGCGGTGGCCCGCAGCCGCACCGCCCGGACGACGGTGCCCGGCGGGAGCTGGGCACTGACCGTCTTCTGGTTCTTGACGACGGCGAGCTGCTTCCAGCCGCCCGCGCCGGTGGAGTACTCCAGCACGCCGTCGCGGATGTAGTCGTCCACGGCGGTCCGGGCGTCCGCGCCGTTGCCCCAGCTGCCCATCAGCACGGTCACGTTGCTGACCGGACGGCCCGCGCCCAGGTCCAGGCCGACCGCGTCGCCGGGCTGCGGCGGAGCGGAGCTCCAGTAGAAGGTGTCCGCGACGCCGTCGGTCATCAGCGCGGGCAGGTGGTCCTGCGCGGTGCCCATCGTGGTGGTCGCGGTGACCCCGCCGCTGACCACGCCCGCCCAGTTGTCGGCGGCCCGCACGGCGCGCTCCAGGAACGGGCCGAGCACCCCGGCGCCGATGGTGGCCGGGGCGCGGTCGAGCTGCTCGCGCAGCTGGTTGAGCTCCACCCGGGCCTTCCAGGCCGCGGCACCGTCGCCGCCGTGCTGGGCGAGCAGCATGTTCAGCGCGGCCTGTCCGGCCAGCCCGTAGTCGCGCAGCGGTCCCAGCCACGGCGCGGCCTCACCGGCCAGCTGGGCGGTCGCCGGGGTGCCGACCAGGGTCTGCTGGGCGGTGGCCATCGCGGCGAAGGACTCCCGCAGCGGGGCGGCGGCCTCTATCAGCTTGGCGAGGTCGGGCGCCACGCCGGAGGTCGGCTCGGCGATCGCCCAGAAGCGGTCGAGCAGCGGCGTGAGGTAGCCGGACTCCTGCTTGGACAGCGGCGAGGAGGTGCTGTTGCCGGCGAGCGCGGTGACCGCGGGCAGCGCCGTCCCGGCGGGCGTCGCACCGGCGCCGGTCGGCCCGGCCAGCGAACGCACGGCCGCCTGCCAGGACTCGTCCGACTTGTAGCCGACCGGGTTCCACGCGAAGTCGCCGGCCGTGGAGATCGCTATCCGGGAGGCCACCGGCTGCTGCATCGCGCCGGTCAGCATCACCGCCGAGCGGGTGGCCACGCCCGGGTCGCGCCCGGTGTAGGCGCCGAGGAAGAGCCGGTCCGGATTGGCGTCGTTGACCGGGTAGTTGTCCATCGTGACCAGCGGGTGGCCGTACAGGTCGGCGGTGTCGGAGGCCTGCGCGGTGGTGATCTTCTCCGGGATCACCCCGACCCCGCTCCAGGCCACCTGCACGCCCGCCGGCAGCGCCGCGGCCAGCGCCTTGCGGTACGGCGTGGCGCCCTGCTGGTGGTACTCGGTCGGGACGACGGACAGCGGTGCCAGGCCCGGGTTCTTCGCGATCAGCCGGTCCTGCACCGTCTTCACCAGCTCGGCCTGCGCCTTGGCGGCCGCGGCGGGCCCGGTGCCGTACTCGTCGCGGTCGTCGTCGCAGTGCCACTCGTCGTAGCTGACGTCCAGGAACTGCAGCTGGAACGCGGTGAAGCCGATCTTGCGCAGCCCGTCCAGCTTCGCCACCAGCGCGTCCACGTCCTTGCCGGAACTGAAGCAGAGCGACTGCCCCGGGTCGATCGCGTAGCCGAGCGTCACGTGGCTGCGGCGCGCCCGGCCCGCCAGCTCGCGCAACTCGTCCGCCTGCGCCGCCGGGTAGGCGTTGCGCCAACGGGAGAGCCGGTACGGGTCGTCACCGGGCGCGTAGAGGTAGAAGTTCTGCTTGGACCGGCCGAGGAAGTCGACCTGGTCCAGCCGCTGCTGCGCCGTCCACGGGGTGCCGTAGAACGCCTCGGCGGTGCCGCGCACCGGCGCGCCGCTCGGCCAGTCCCGCAGCGTGATCCCCGGCAGGCCGAGCCCGTTCGCGCCCGCCGCCTGCCCCTGCCCGGCCGGCACGGCGGCCAGCAGCTGGCGCAGGCTCTGCGCGGCGTAGAAGGTCCCGGTGGCGTCCACACCCGCCAGCACCACGGCGCCGTACGTCCCGCCACCCTGCGCGGGCAGCTGACCGGCCGACAACACGTACCCGCCGGACGGCAGGTTCGCGGTCGAGGGCGCGGCGCCCTCCTTGCCGCCGGCCGCGGCGGTCAACTGCCGCAGCACCCGGTCCACCTCGCCGCCGGCACCCTCGGCGGGCCCGCCGACGTACACCACCAGCGAGCCGGCCGCGGGCGTCCCGCCCTCCCCCTGCGAGGTCACGTCCGTCGTCCCGGCCACCGCCAGCACCTCGCGGACCGCCAACACCGCGCCGATGTCCGCCTTCGGCGACGCCACCAGCGTCACGGCGCCCGGCACCACGACCGCCTTGCCCGCCACCGTCTGCTCCTGCGGCCGCGGGAACACCTGCGGGTCGGTCACGCTCCCCAACGGGGTCTGCGGGGCGGTGCTCACCACGTCCGTCCCCGGCGTCGCCGCGTACGCCGCCGACGGCAGCGGCCCCGCCAACAGCCCGCCGACCACCGCAGCCGCCGCCACCCCGGCCGCGATCTGCATCGCCCGTCGGCCCGGCCGCCCCGCCGCCCGCTCCGCGCGCACCGACGCCAGCAGCGGCTCCGTCCCCTTGAGATCGGCGATCAGCCGGTCCGCCGTCCGCGGCGCCAACTGACGGCACGTCCGCGCCGTGGCCCGCCGAGCCACCAACGCCGCCGGGTGCTGCAGCACCTCCCGCAACGCCGGACTCTGCTCCAACTGCGACCTCAGACGCCGCCCGGCGGCGACGGACACTCGGGCTTGCACAGGAGCCTCCTCGCCAGGCACAACGACATCGCCGCAACCCCACCAGCTACCCAACCCGGTGTCAACGCCACTGACGGCTATGACCGTTTTGCCGTGTTCGAGCCCATGTCGGACCGTCCCCGCGGCCCGCGCACAGCCCCGCCCCGAGCGCCCGGAACTCCGCCGCCCGAACCACTCCGCCGCTGGTCAGGTCCGGTCCGTGACGATTCCGTGACGATCCCGGGGAGGCCCTGAACCCCCGTCACCACGGCCTGCCCCAAAGCCACCCCGGCCACCCCGCTGCCTGGCGAAGCGGGCCTGGGCACTCGACCGGGGAGCGGTACTCAGGAAGGCAGCGGAGCGGGCGGCACGGCCGTCCGCGGCCGAGGTCTGGGACGGCGCCGCGTACCGTCCCGGCACCAAGCCGGCCCAGAAGGGCACCGACAGCGACGGCATCAAGGACGTCACCACCACCCAGACCTTCGGCACCGGCCCCAACACCCCGTCCACCGACCCGAAGACGGGCGGCGGCACCGGCGGTCCGCACGCGCTGGTGAAGTCCACCCGGACCAGCCCGGCCGGCACCGCGGCGACCTCCTACACCTACGACGCCGCGGGCAACACCACCTCCATCAAGGAGAAGTCCACCGGCTTCACCCTCCTCGGAGCACGCGAGTACGACCCCACGACGGGCCGCTTCATCAGCCCCGACCCCATCACCGTTGAGCGCCCTCCTCCTCGCTGTTCGGGAGGCTACTGCCGTCCTCGTTCGCGTAAGGGGCGAAGGCGTCGGGTGATGCGGGGTGTGGCGACCGCGTAAGCGCGTGGCGAACAGTGATTGGGTTCCATGAGGTCGGCGGTGACGAACACAGGGTTCTCCATGAATCTCGAATCGTGCCTCGACATGCGTACGGAGGGCTACCGGCATGTCAACGGTGAGAACACTCGAAAGGGGTCGCCCCAGCGCGAGGTGGAGGATCGGGTGGGGCTGGCCGAGAGGGGTCCGAGATGCCGGAAGGGGCGCGGGGCCGCGGTTTCGATCCGTCGAGCCGGGCCCCGCGTGTCTTGTCGGATCTGGAGATTCGAGCTCCGCGGCGCTGGATTGCCGGCTGCCCCTGCGGCGCCGGCCCGACTGATCCACCTGGCGCCGTCGTGTCGCGCAGCGTGGCCGAGCGGTTACCCGGGTAGGACTGTGGCTGTCCTACCCGGGAGTCGCCGAGACATCGCAGGAGCCGCGAGTGGCCGCTTACCACGACAGTGACGGAGCCGAGCAGGTACCGGCGCAGGACGCGCCACCACCGCCTGCCGAACTGGTGGCGCTGGCGCAGGCGTACGGGGTGGATGCCCGGTATCCGGGGCCCGGTGGGCAGGGGGTGGGGGCGCGGACGCTGGTGGCGGTGCTGGCCGCGCTGGGGGTGGCGGCCGGGTCGCCCGGGGAGGCCCGTGAGGCGTTGGACCGTCACCGGGCCGAGCAGAGGGCCCGGTTGCTGCCGCCGTGCGTGGTGGTGCGGCAGGGGCGGCGGACGGCGCTGGACGTGCCGGCGGACGCCCGGCTGTGCGTGGAGCTGGAGGGCGGCGGGAGTTGGGAACTGCCGCGTGGGCATTCGCACTGGCTGCCCGCCGATCTGCCGCTGGGGCGGCACACCCTCAGGGCGGAGACCGGTGAGCGGAGGGCCCAGGCGCCGCTGATCGTCGCCCCCGAGCGTCTGCCCCAACTCCCGGGCCGCAGCTGGGGTTTCCTCGCCCAGCTGTACTCCGTCCTGTCAGACCGTTCCTGGGGCATGGGCGACCTCGGGGATCTCGCCGAGCTGGCCCAGTGGGCGGGCGCCGGCCTGGGCGCGGGCTTCGTGCAGATCAATCCGCTGCACCAGGGCCTGCCCGGCGCCCCGTCCGACCCGTCTCCGTACCGCCCGTCCTCGCGCCGTTTCGCGGACCCGGTGCACCTGCGGATCGAGGCGGTCCCCGAGTACGCCTACCTGACCGCGGAGCAACGACGCAGGGCCGACGACCTGACCGTCCGGGCCGCCCGCCTCCGTGAGGAGGTCCTGGGCCATGACGGTCTGATCGACCGGGACGCCGTCTGGGCGGTGAAGCGCGAGGCCCTGGAGCTGCTGCACGAGGTGCCGCGCGGGCCGGGCCGGCAGGCCGCGTACGAGGCGTTCCATCGCCGCGAGGGCGAGTGGCTGGGCCGGCACGCGCTGTGGAACGCCCTGGCCGAGGTGCACGGCGCCGACTGGCACCACTGGCCGAAGGGACTGCGTCACCCGGACGGCCCACAGGTCGAGCAGGCCGAGAAGGAACTGCAGGAGCGGGTGGAGTTCCACCGCTGGCTGGCCTGGCAGGTCGACCAGCAGCTCGCCGACGCCCAGCGCGCCGCCCGCGAGGCCGGGATGGCGCTCGGCCTGATCCACGACCTGGCGGTCGGTGTCCACCCGGACGGCGCGGACGCCTGGGCGCTGCAGGACGTGCTGGCCGGCGGCATCTCGGTCGGCGCCCCGCCGGACGCCTTCAACGCGCACGGCCAGGACTGGGGTCTGCCGCCCTGGCGCCCGGACGCGCTCGCCGAGGCCGGTTACGCCCCGTTCGCCGAGCTGCTGCGTGCGGCGACGCGGCACGCGGGCGCCCTGCGCATCGACCACGTGATGGGCCTGTTCCGCCTCTGGTGGGTCCCGCAGGGCCATTCACCGACCGAGGGCGCGTACGTCCGCTACGACGCGGAGGCGATGCTGGGCGTGCTGGCGCTGGAGGCGCACCGGGCCGGGACGGCGGTGATCGGCGAGGACCTGGGCACGGTGGAGCCGGGCGTGCGGGAGGAACTGGCGGCGCGCGGCGTGCTCGGCACCTCCGTCCTCTGGTTCGAACGGGACTGGCAGGCCGGCGGGGGCATCCTGGCCCCGGACCGCTGGCGGCCGGGCTGTCTGGCCACCCTCACCACCCACGACCTGCCGAGTACGGCGGCCCGCCTCTCCGGCGAGCACGTCGAGCTGCGTCACCGGCTGGGCCTGCTGGCCCGGCCGCTGGGGGAGGAGCAGGAGGAGGCGGTCGAGGAGCTGGCGGACTGGCGGGCGGAGCTGGCCGCACGGGGGCTGCTCACGCCGGGTGAGCCGCTGTCGATGCCGGTGCTGTACCGCTTCCTGCGGGCGACGCCGGCGGAGCTGGTCGGCGTCTGGCTGCCGGACCTGGTCGGGGACCCACGCCCGCAGAACCTGCCGGGCACCTGGGACCAGTACCCGAACTGGCGCCTCCCGGTCGCCGACGGCGCGGGCGACCCGGTCACCCTCGACCGCCTCGCCACCGCCCCCACGGCCCGTCTGCTCGCGCACCTCCTGGCCCCGCCGTCCGGGCCCGGCACCGCGTCCCGCTGAGCGGGAGCGGCGCTCCCGATCCTCGGGGAGGCGCTCCCGACCCACCAGGCCGACCCCGACGAGCGCCCTCCCATAAGCGGCGGGTAAGTTGGAAACGTGGACAAGAGGAACGCTTTGCGAGCCGGCGCGGTCTCCGCAACGGTCACGCTGATGATGCTGCTGTCGTCGCCCGCCATGGCCTACACCAGGGACGACGGCGATGACCCCGGTACCGGCCTGAGCATCGGCCAGACCCTCGGCCTGTACGTGTTTCTCCCGCTCGTCCTCTTCCTGGTGATCGCCGGCCTGGCCGGTATGCCGTGGGGCAAGGGCAAGAAGAAGAACTGACCATCGCGCGCCCGGTCCGCCCGGACGCGTACGGGGTCCGTCAGGACCCGATCCCGCACGAACGCCGAAGGGGCGCCGGACGATCCCGTCCGGCGCCCCTTCGCGGTTTCAGCACCCGGTCAGCGACTGGGCAGAGCCCTCAGCAGAGCACGCCCGGCGCCCCGCCAGGCCCGCCCGGGCCCGGTCGGCCCAGCCCGGCGCCCCGCCCGGTACCAGGCAGGGCATACCGGGCGGGGCACATCGGGCGGGGCCCCGGCAGTGACCGTCGGTCCGGTCAGCGCCCGCCCACCGCGCGGTCGACGGCCTGGGCCTTGAGCGCGCGCTCGATGCCGGCCCGCGACTCGACGACCTGCCGCCGCAGCGCCGGCGCCGGCTCCGCGGAGGCCAGCCAGGCGTCCGTCGCGTCCAGCGTCTCCTGCGTGACCTGCAGTCCGGGGTACAGCCCGATGATGATCTGCTGCGAGATCTCGTGGCTGCGGGTCTCCCAGATGCCCTTGACCGCCGCGAAGTACTTCTCCGCGTACGGGGCGAGCAGTTCGCGCTGGTCGGACTGCTGGAAGCCAGCGATGACGGCTTCCTGGACGTAGTTGGTCAGCTGGTCGGACTCGACCACCGACGCCCAGGCGGTCGCCTTGGCCTCGGCGGTCGGCCGGGCGGCGCGGCAGGTGGCCGCGTGCTCCTGGCCGGCCGCGGTGTTGTCGCGCTCCAGCTCGGCGGCGATCCGGGCCTCGTCCGCGCGGCCGGTGGCCGCGAGGCGGGTGAGCAGCGTCCAGCGCAGCTCGGTGTCCACGGCGAGGCCCTTGACCTCGACGGAGCCGTCCAGCAGTCCGGCGAGCAGCGCGAGCTGACCGTCGGTGCGGGCGACCGAGGCGAGGGTGCGGGCCCAGGCGAGCTGGTGGTCGCTGCCGGGGTCGGCGGCGCGCAGGTGCTCCTCGGCGGCGGCGGCCCAGCGGGTGAGGCCTTCCTCGCGCCAGTCCGGGTCGGCGTACGCGTCGAGGGCGAGCTTGACCTGGCGCTGCACGGACTGCACCACGCCGATGTCGGACTCGCGGCCGATGCCGGACAGCGCGAGCGACAGGTAGTCGCGGGCGGCGAGTTCGCCGTCGCGGGTCATGTCCCAGGCGGAGGCCCAGCACAGCGCGCGGGGGAGCGAGTCGGTGAAGCCGCCGAGGTGTTCGGTGACGACGGCCAGCGAGTCCTCGTCGAGCCGGATCTTGGCGTACGAGAGGTCGTCGTCGTTGAGCAGGACGACGGCGGGGCGGTGGCGTCCGACCAGCTCGGGCACCTCGGTGCGCGGGCCGTCGACGTCGAGTTCGATGCGGTCGGTGCGCACCAGGGTGTCGCCGTCGAGTTCGTACAGGCCGATGGCGATGCGGTGCGGCCGCAGCACGGCCTCGCCCTTGGCGCCGGCGGGCAGCGCGGGGGCGTCCTGCAGGACGGCGAAGGACTCGATCTCGCCGTCGGTGTTCAGCACCATCGAGGGCCGCAGCACGTTGATGCCGGCGGTCTCCAGCCAGGACTTGGACCAGGCCTTGAGGTCGCGGCCGCTGGCCTCCTCCAGGGCGCCCAGCAGGTCGCTGAGCCGGGTGTTGCCCCAGGCGTGGCGCTTGAAGTAGGCCTGCACGCCCTGGAAGAAGGCGTCCTGGCCGACGTAGGCCACCAGCTGCTTGAGCACCGAGGCGCCCTTGGCGTAGGTGATGCCGTCGAAGTTGACCTGGACGTCTTCCAGGTCGTTGATGTCGGCCATGATCGGGTGGGTGGACGGCAGCTGGTCCTGCCGGTAGGCCCAGGTCTTCATCTGGTTGGCGAAGGTGGTCCAGGAGTGGGGCCACTTGGAGCCGGGGGCCTCGGCCTGGCAGACGGCCTCGGCGAAGGTGGCGAAGGACTCGTTCAGCCAGAGGTCGTTCCACCACTCCATGGTGACGAGGTCGCCGAACCACATGTGGGCGAGCTCGTGGAGGATCGTCGCGGCGCGGGCCTCGTAGGCGGCGTCGGTGACCTTGGAGCGGAAGACGTACTGGTCGCGCAGGGTGACGGCGCCCGCGTTCTCCATCGCGCCGGCGTTGAACTCCGGGACGAACAGCTGGTCGTACTTCGCGAACGGGTACGGGAAGTCGAACTTCTCCTGGAAGTAGTCGAAGCCCTGCTTGGTGACCGCGAAGATGGCCTCCGGGTCCAGGAACTCGCGCAGCGAGGGTCGGCAGTAGACGCCGAGCGGCACCGTCTGCTCGCCGTTCTCGTAGCTGTCGAAGACGCCGACGTACGGGCCGGCGATCAGCGCGGTGATGTAGCTGGAGATCCGGCCGGTGGGCTCGAACTTCCAGACCTGGGTGGAGCCGTCGCCGGCGGGGGCCGGCTCCGGGGTCGGCGAGTTGGAGACCACGACCCAGCCCGTGGGGGCGGTCACGGTGAACGTGAACGCGGCCTTCAGGTCGGGCTGTTCGAAGGTGGCGAAGACGCGGCGGGCGTCCGGCACCTCGAACTGGGTGTACAGGTAGGTCTCGCCGTCGACCGGGTCGACGAACCGGTGCAGGCCCTCACCGGTGTTGGTGTACGCGCAGTCGGCGACGATCCGCAGCTCGTTCTCGGCGGCCAGGCCCGGCAGCGGGATGCGGCTGTCGGAGAAGCTCGCCGGGTCGAGCGACGCGCCGTTGAGGGTGATCTCCTCGACGCTCGGCGCGACGAGGTCGATGAAGGTGTCCGCGCCGGGCGTGGTGGCGGTGAACCGGACGACGGTGGTGGACCGGAAGGTGCCGCCCTCACGGGCCGAGCCGAGGTCGAGCTCGATGTCGTACGCGTCCACACGGAGAAGATCGGCCCGGGTGCGGGCCTCCTCGCGGGTCAGGTTTGTGCCGGGCACTCGCTGCACTCCTTTGTCAGGCTGGTGGTCCGAATCCTCGCACGTCCGGTGAACGGACCCGCCGGAAATTCACGGGCGGGGCGGGAACCGGCTGTTCGCCCGTTCCCGCCCCGCCCGTGTGTGCCGTCGTGACCTGTCCGTGTGCTGTCGTGGTCCCGCCCGTGTGCCGTCGTGGCCCGGTCGGCCGCGACGAGGGGTCACGCCCCCGGCATCACCTCGACGTCACTCCCGACGTCACTCCCGTCATCGCTCCCGTCGTCACTTCTTCCACTTGGTCAGCGGACCGTCGGTGGAGCTGTAGCGGCGGAACGCGTACACCGCGAGGCCGTCGTCCGAGATGACGTACTCGGAGGTGCTGCTGCCGATGTCCAGGCCGTTCGACATCGCGATGGTGCCGATGTCGGTCATCGAGCCGTCGGTCGGCGAGAGCGTCACCAGGCGGGCCGGCTTGTCGTAGCCCTGCTCGACGACGGCGCGGACCTTGCCGTCCTTGTCGGTGCCGGAGACCAGGCGCATGTCGTTGGTGGCCGAGGAGGTGGTGGCCGCCCACAGGCGCTTGCCGGTGTTCAGGTCGTAGGCGTTGATGCCCGGCTTGGTGCCGCTGACCTGGACGTACAGCGTGGAGCCGCTGACCACGTTGCGGCTGAGGGCCTCGTCCTGGCCGGACAGGCGCAGGCTGTCCGAACCGGCTTCCTTGACGGACATCTGGTTGCCCGGCTTGTTGTCCTTGTCGAACGGCAGGATGTAGTCGCCCTGCGGGCCGCTGGACATCAGCAGGACGAGCGGCTTGTCCTGGACGACCTGGTCGACCTGCTCGATGCTGCCGGTCAGGGTGATCGGCGTGCTGGTCGCCTTGCCCGTCTCGGCGTTGACGATGACCAGCTGGGACTTCGGGCCGCTGCCGCCGTAGCAGCGGTCGCTGACGGCGATCTGGGCGCCGGCGGCGCGGCCGCGCACGCTGCAGTCCTTGTCGCGCGGCTGGTACTGCCAGGCGGGCTGTCCGGTGGTGACGTTGAGGGCGCCGACCATGTTGCCGCCGATGGCGACGACGTTGTCGGTGACGCTCAGGGTCGGCGAGGACATCCGGTCGGCCGAGACCTTGACGCTCCAGAGCAGCTTGCCCTGGGTCAGGTCGACGGCGCCGACGGTGGAGCAGTCGCTGTCACCGGTGTTGAAGGAGACGGCGGCGATGCTCTTGGAGTTGGCCGCGTACGAGGCGGTGCACAGCTCCTTGCTGCCGGCCGGGACGGGGATCGTCCAGGCCTCCTTGCCGTCCGTCAGGTTGTAGGCCTTGATGCCGGTGCTGTCGGCACGGACGGCGAGCTTGTCGGTGCCCCAGACGCCGAGCATCTGGTTCGCGCCGTCCGTGTTGGCACCCTTGGGGGCGGTCCAGGCGACGTTGAAGGTGGCGCCCTTGGCGGCGGGGCCGGGGGCGGGGTCGTTCGTCGGGCCGTCGCTGGTGCCGTCGGTGCTGACGGGGCCCGGGCCCGGGTTCGGCGCGGGGGAGGGGTCCTTGAGCAGGACGACCAGGGCGATCACGATCGCGATCGCCAGCACGCCGCCGATGATGCCGCCCCACAGCATGACGGGGTTGCGCTTGGGCGGGGTGGGGGCGACGGGGTAGCTGTACCCGGGCTGCTGCGGGAAGTTGTAGCCGCCGGTGTTGTAGCCCTGCCCGCCGTCCGTGGCGTACGGGGCGCCGGGCGCCGGGTCGTACGGGCCGACGGGTGCGGCGCCCGGAGGCGGCGGGGCCTGGGTGGGGAAGCCGGTCGCGGTCGGCGCGTACGCGGCGTAGTCGGCGCCGGCGGGGGGCTGCGCGGGCGGTGCCGGCGGCTGTGCGGGCGGCGGCCCGGCGGGGGCGGCCGGTCCCGGGACGGCCGATCCGTCGAGCTGCGTCATCTGGTCCGCGACCGCGGCCGGATCCACACCGCCCGCTGGCGGACGTCCGAACGAGACGCCCCGGTTGTCCTGCGGACCGTTGCCGGGCGCTTCGCCTGCCCCCGGCGTAGGGTGATCCCCTGCCATCTGATTCCCCGTCATGTCTGGAAGCGCCCCCTGCCGGTACCGTCCTCGGTTCCGGTGGGACGGGTGAGAATTGGGCACCATGCTAGTGGTGCGCGCATTTCGGCCGCCGCCAGGACCGCCGAACCCCGTCCCCGCAGGTCCAGGCCGTGCAACACCTTCACTGCCCGATCACCCGGCCCCCACCGCCGACACCGCCGCGTGACCGGGGGCGCCGGGACCGGGTGGCCCGGCCTCCGTCTCCCGGGCGGGCATCACCCGTCCGGAGCAACCCCCGGGGCCCGTCCCGCACCTGCCCCGGGGCCCGTCCCGCATCCACCCCGGGGCCCGTCCCGCACCTGTCCCGCATCCACCCCGAGCGCCGGTGCGCCCGCCCCGAGCGCCGGTGCCCCCGCACCCGGCAGCCCCCGGCCGGTGCCCCGCCCCCGCCTCTGCGGCGCCGTCGGGCCGCCCGCGCCGCCCGGCTCCTCCCGCACCCGGCCGTCCCCGTCGACGCCCCCGCCCGGGGCCCCGGGCCGTACCCTTCAGGAATTGAAGGGGACGCCCGGCGGAGGGTTCCCCGCCCTGGGAGGGTGGATCATGTCGACGGACACACCGGGCTCGCAGTCGTCCCTGCACCGGGCGAACCTGGAGCGGGTGCTGCGCGCGGTGCGGATGGCCGGCTCGTTGACCCAGGCCGAGATCGCCCGCGGCACCGGTCTCTCCGCGGCCACCGTGTCCAACATCGTGCGGGAGCTGAAGGAGAGCGGCACCGTCGTGGTCGCCGACACCTCCTCCGGCGGCCGCCGCGCCCGCAGCGTCTCGCTCAGCGGTGACGCGGGCATCGTCGTCGGCATCGACTTCGGCCACACCCACCTGCGGGTCGCGGTCGGCAACCTGGCGCACCGGGTGCTGGCCGAGGAGAGCGCCCCGATCGACGTGGACGTCTCCGCCCAGCAGGGCTTCGACCGCGCCGAGGCGATGGTCGAGCGGCTGTTGACGCAGGCCGGTTTCCGGCCGGACAAGGTGATCGGCGTCGGCCTCGGCGTGCCCGGCCCGATCGACGTGGAGACCGGCGCGCTCGGGTCCACCGCGATCCTGCCCGGCTGGACGGGCATCGCCCCTGGCCGGGAGCTGGGGGAGCGGCTCGGCATGCCGGTGCACGTGGACAACGACGCCAACCTGGGCGCGCTCGGCGAGCTGGTCTGGGGCGCCGGCCGCGGACTGAGCGACCTCGCGTACATCAAGATCGCCAGCGGTGTGGGCGCCGGCCTAGTGGTCAACGGCCAGATCTACCGCGGCCCGGGCGGTACGGCGGGTGAGATAGGGCACATCACGCTGGACGAGGCCGGGCCGGTCTGCCGCTGCGGCAACCGGGGCTGCCTGGAGACCTTCGTCGGCTCCCGCTACCTGCTCTCCCTGCTCAGCTCCACCCTCGGCCCGGACCTCACGCTGCCCCGGGTGGTCGAGCTGGCCCACCAGGGCGACCTCGGCTGCCGCCGGGTGATCGCCGACGCCGGCCGGCAGATCGGCACCGGCGTCGCGACCCTGTGCAACCTGCTCAACCCGCGCCGGGTGATCCTCGGCGGGGACCTCGCCGAGGCCGGTGAGCTGGTGCTCGCCCCGATCCGCGACTCGGTGGCCCGTTACGCGATCCCCAGCGCCGCCCGGCAGCTCTCGGTGGTCCCCGGCACCCTCGGCGGCCGGGCCGAGGTGCTCGGCGCGCTGGCGCTGGTGATGAGCGAGATGGGCGAGTCCGGGGCACTGGGCCGCGCCTGACGCCGTCGGCGGCGGGGCCGGCGCCGCGGTCGCCGGGATAAAGGCGATCGAACGTCCGTGCGTCAACCCGGCGTGACCCGTCCACCCCGGCCGACCTCCCGGAATGGCCGCAACCGAACGGTGGCACCGGGCGCGCCGCTCGGTGTCCGGCAAGCGGACATTAGACTCGACCGGTCGGTACCGGCCGCGACCGCCGGCCTGCCGCCGGACCGGGCAGCGACGCCCGTCGGACCGCCCGCGGTCCGCGAACACTGAACGAGGAGGAACGGGTGGCCCTGCTGACCCGCATTCGGGGACCGCGCGATCTCGACCGGCTCACGCCCGGACAGCTGGCCGCACTGGCCCAGGAGATCCGGACCTTCCTGGTGACCGAGGTCTCCAAGACGGGCGGCCACCTCGGCCCCAACCTCGGCGTGGTCGAGCTCACCATGGCGCTGCACCGGGTCTTCGACTCGCCGCGCGACCGCATCCTCTTCGACACCGGTCACCAGAGCTACGTCCACAAGCTGCTCACCGGGCGCCAGGACTTCTCGCAGCTGCGGATGAAGGGCGGCCTGTCCGGCTACCCGTCCCGCGCCGAGTCCGAGCACGACGTGATCGAGAACTCGCACGCCTCCACCGTGCTCTCGTACGCGGACGGCCTGGCCAAGGCCAACCAGCTCAAGGGCAAGAACGACCCGGTGGTCGCCGTCATCGGCGACGGCGCGCTCACCGGCGGCATGGCCTGGGAGGCGCTCAACAACATCGCCGACGCGAAGGACCGCCCGGTCGTCATCGTCGTCAACGACAACGAGCGCTCGTACTCGCCGACCATCGGCGGCCTGGCCAACCACCTCGCCACGCTGCGCACCACCCAGGGCTACGAGCGCTTCCTGTCCTGGGGCAAGGACGCGCTGCAGCGCACCCCGGTGGTCGGCCAGCAGCTGTTCGAGACGCTGCACGGCGCCAAGAAGGGCCTCAAGGACTTCATCGCCCCGCAGGGCATGTTCGAGGACCTCGGCCTCAAGTACATCGGCCCGATCGACGGCCACGACATGACCGCCCTGGAGTCCGCGCTGACCAAGGCGCGCGGCTTCGGCGGCCCGGTGATCGTGCACTGCCTCACCGAGAAGGGCCGCGGCTACCACGCCGCCGAGAACAACGACGAGGACCGCTTCCACGCGGTCGGCAAGATCCACCCGGAGACCGGCCTGCCGATCCAGAGCGGTGGCGGGCGGAGCTGGACCTCGGTCTTCGCGGAGGAGATGGTGGCGCTCGGCCACGAGCGCGAGGACATCGTCGGCATCACCGCCGCGATGCTGCACCCGGTCGGCCTGGCCCCGTTCGCCGAGGCCTTCCCGAAGCGCATCTTCGACGTCGGCATCGCCGAGCAGCACGCCGTCACCAGCGCGGCCGGCCTGGCCACCAACGGTCTGCACCCGGTGTTCGCGGTCTACGCGACCTTCCTCAACCGGGCCTTCGACCAGGTCCTGATGGACGTCGCCCTGCACAAGCTGGGCGTCACCTTCGTGCTGGACCGGGCCGGTGTCACCGGTGACGACGGCGCCTCGCACAACGGCATGTGGGACATGTCGATGCTGCAGATCATCCCGACCCTGCGGCTGGCCGCCCCGCGCGACGCCGACCAGCTGCGCGCCCAGCTCCGCGAGGCCGTCGAGGTCGAGGACGCCCCGACCGTCGTCCGCTACTCCAAGGGCACGGTCGGCCCGGCCGTTCCCGCGGTCGGCCGGGTCGGCGGCATGGACGTGCTGCGCGCCGCCGAGGAGCCCTCCGGCGCCCACCGCGCCGACGTGCTGATCGTCTCGGTCGGCGCGATGGCCCCGACCAGCCTGGAGGTCGCCGACCTGCTGGCCGCCCAGGGCATCACCGCCACCGTGGTGGACCCGCGCTGGGTCAAGCCGGTGGACCCGGCCCTGCCGGGTCTGGCCGCCGAGCACCGGGTGGTGGTCACCATCGAGGACAACGGCCGGGTGGGCGGTGTCGGCGCCGCCGTGGCGCAGGCGCTGCGGGACGCGGACGTGGATCTGCCGGTGCGCGACTTCGGCATCCCGCAGGAGTTCCTGGACCACGCCAGCCGGGCCGAGATCCTGGCCGAGATCGGCCTGAACGCCCCGGACATCGCCCGGAAGGTGACCGCGCTGGTCGCCAAGCTGGACGCGGCGCCGGTCAAGGCCTGACCGGAGGCCGTCGGCGGGGCCGTCCCCTGTTCCGGCGACGACCATTTGTCGTAACTCCGTAACAGTTCGTCACGGAACAAGCTGATGATCCTACGGAAAGGCGGGACCGGCGCCACCCGCGCCGATCCCGCCCGGTAGGTTGTCAACCGTGCCGACCCCCACCCGCCTCCGCCCCGCCGGACTGGCCGAGCGCCTGCCCGAGAGCGTCCTGACCCGAGTCCGCGTCGGGTACTGGACCAGGCTGGTGCCGGTGCTCGCGCTGGTCGCGCTGATCACCCACATCCCCTCCTTCGCCCGGCCCGTCTGGAGCCCGGACGAAGGCTTCCTGGCCACCCAGGCCCGGATGCTGGCCGACGGCGGAGTGCTGTACGACACCGTGGTGGACCGCAAGCCGCCGCTGCTGCCCTGGCTCTACCAGGCCTGCTTCGCGGTGTTCGGCTCCGCCTCGCTCTGGCCGCTGCGCACCCTGGCGGTCGTGGCCCACCTGGTCACCGCGATCCTGCTGGCCTCGATCGCCCGCGGCCGGTGGGGCAACCGGGCCGGCGCCGGCGCCGGACTGCTCTACCTGCTGGTGTCCATCGGGCTCTCCCCGGAGGACACCCAGGCGGCGACCTTCGAGGTCTTCATGCTGCCCGCGATGGTGGCGGCCTTCCGCTACGCCGAACGCCGCCGCTGGCTGGCCGCCGGGATCGCCGTGGCGCTCTGCTCGCTGACCAAGCAGACCGGCGGCGCCGTGCTGCTGCCGGTGCTCTGGATGCTGTTCCAGGACACCCGCCGGCGCGGGGTGCGCTGGCCGCCCGCGCTCTTCAAGATCGCCTTCGGCTTCACCCTGCCGATAGCGCTGGTCGCGGTGATCCTCACCAAGCCCAAGGGCTTCCTCTTCTGGGTGGTCACCGGCAGCGGCGACTACGCCTCCTTCGGCGGCGCCTGGCTGCAGATGGTCGGCCGCGCGCTCGGCAACTCCGCCATCCTGGCCGCGGCCGGCCTGGGCTTCCTGCTCCCGGTCGGACGCCGGCTCTGGCTCAAGCACCGCCACCGCCCGCTGCCGGTGGCCGGCGAGGAGCACGGCTCGACCACCGACCTGTGGGTCTGGCTGCTCTCCTCGGTCGTCGCGGTCAGCGTCGGCTTCCACTTCTTCGGCCACTACTACCTGCAGCTGATCCCGCCGCTGGTGCTGCTGGGCACCGGCGCGGTCGCCACCTCGGCGGTCCGCTGGAAGCCGGTCCTGGTGTACACCACGGTCGCCGCCACGGTGTTCTGGGGCCTGGCACTGGCCTGGCCCGGGGAGCGGCTCGACCGCACCACCGAGGTCGCCACCGCCGTCGCCGCCCAGACCACCCCCAAGGACACCGTGCTGGTCTGGGGCATGCACCCGGAGCTGTACTGGCTGGCCGACCGCAAGCCCGCCTCCCGCTACCTGACCGCCGGCTTCCTCACGAACTACAGCGGCGGCAAGGACGGCAGCGCCAACGTCGGTGAGCAGTTCAGCGTCTCCAACGCCTGGCAGACCTTCGACAAGGAGCTGGCCAACGGCCTGCCCGAGGTCGTGGTCGACGACTCCGGCATCGCTCCGTACCAGCCGGTCATGGTGCCGCGGATCGAGAACCTGCTCGACACCCACTACGAGATGGTCGGTGTCTTCGCCGACACCGTGGTCTACCGCCTCAAGCACTGAGCGGCCCGCACCACCGGCCCGCGCGGGACCCCCGGAACACGCAAGAGCCCCGGAACACGCAGGAGCCCCGGTGACCAGCAGGTCACCGGGGCTCCTCCGTACCGCTACGCCTTAGGCGGGCACCGAGGCCACGCCCGGGGCCAGGAACGGCTTGCCGTTCACGCGCTCCGAGACGCCCTCACGGTCCAGGTACGGGGTGATCCCGCCCAGGTGGAAGGGCCAGCCGGCGCCGGTGATCATGCAGAGGTCGATGTCCTGCGCCTCGGCGACGACACCCTCCTCCAGCATCAGGCCGATCTCCTGCGCCACGGCCTCCAGGGCGCGGGCGCGGACCTGCTCCGCGGTGAGCACCGTGTCGCCGAAGGTCAGCAGCTCCAGCACCTCGGGGTCGAGGACCTGCTGGCCGTCCACCCAGGTGTAGAAGCCGCGCTTGCCGGCCTTGACCACCTTGCCGAGGTTCTCGGAGACGGTGAACCGCTCCGGGAACGCTCCGCGCAGGGTCTCCGAGACGTGCAGGGCGATGGCCGGGCCGACCAGCTCCAGCAGCACGATCGGGGACATCGGCAGGCCGAGCGGCTCGACGGCCTTCTCGACGTCGGCGATCGGGGTGCCCTCGTCGATGATGCCCTGGATCTCGCCCATGAAGCGGGTCAGGATCCGGTTCACCACGAACGCCGGGGCGTCCTTGCACAGGACCGAGGTCTTCTTCAGCTTCTTCGACACGGCGAAGGCGGTGGCCAGCGACGCGTCGTCGGTCTCGTCGCCGCGGACGATCTCCAGCAGCGGCAGGATCGCGACCGGGTTGAAGAAGTGGAAGCCGACGACCCGCTCGGGGTGCTTCAGCTTCGAGGCCATCTCGGTGACCGACAGCGAGGACGTGTTGGTCGCCAGCACGCAGGTCGGCGAGACCACGTTCTCCAGGTCGGCGAAGACGGTCTGCTTGACGCCCATCTCCTCGAACACGGCCTCGATGACGAAGTCCGCGTCACCGAAGGCGGCGGCCTTGTCGAGCGAGCCGGAGACCAGGCCCTTGAGGCGGTTGGCCTTGTCCTTGCCGATGCGGCCCTTGGAGAGCAGCTTGTCGATCTCGGCGTGGACGTAGCCGACGCCCTTGTCGACGCGCGCCTGGTCGATGTCGGTGAGGACCACCGGCACCTCCAGACGGCGGGCGAACAGCAGCGCGAGCTGCGAGGCCATCAGGCCGGCGCCGACGACGCCGACCTTGGAGACCGGGCGGGCCAGCGACTTGTCCGGCGCGCCGACCGGGCGCTTGGCCCGGCGCTGCACCAGGTTGAAGGCGTAGATGCCGCTGCGCAGCTCGCCGCTCATGATGAGGTCGGCCAGGGCCGCGTCCTCGGCGTCGAAGCCGGCCTGCAGGTCGGCGTCCTTGACCCGGGCGATGATGTCCAGCGCCTTGTAGGCGGCCGGGGCGGCGCCGTGGACCTTGGCGTCGGCGACCAGGCGGCCCCAGGCGACGGCGTCGTCCCAGGCCTTGCCGCGGTCGATCTCCTCGCGCTCGACGACGACGTCGCCCTTGAGGACCTTGGCGGCCCACAGCAGCGACTGCTCCAGGAAGTCGGCCGGCTCGAAGATCGCGTCGGCGATCCCCAGCTCGAACACGTCCTTGCCCTTGAGCTGCTTGTTCTGGTTCATCGAGTTCTCGATGATGACCTTGATCGCCTTCGAGGGGCCGATCAGGTTCGGCAGGATGCTGCAGCCGCCCCAGCCCGGGACGAGGCCCAGGAAGACCTCCGGCAGCGAGAACGCCGGGACGCCCGAGCTGACCGTGCGGTAGGTGGCGTGCAGACCGACCTCGACGCCGCCGCCCATGGCCGCGCCGTTGTAGAAGGCGAAGGTCGGGACGGGCAGCGCGGCGATCCGCTTGAAGACCTCGTGGCCGCCCTTGCCGATGGCCAGCGCGTCCGCGTGCTCCTTGAGGAGCTCGACGCCCTTGAGGTCGGCGCCGACCGCGAAGATGAACGGCTTGCCGGTGATCGCGGCACCGACGATCCTGCCCTCGGCGGCCTCGGCCTCGACCTGGTCCAGCGCGGCGGACAGCTTGAGCAGCGAGCCCGGGCCGAAGGTGGTCGGCTTGGTGTGGTCGAAGCCGTTGTCCAGGGTGATCAGGGCCAGCTTGCCGGCCTGCAGCGGCAGGTCCAGGTGGCGCACGTGGGCGGTCGTGACGACCTCGCCCGGGAACAGCTCGGCGCCGTGCTGGAGCAGCTCAGTCGTGGTGCTCATGGTCACTTACCACCCTCGAAGTGCGGGTTCTCCCAGATGATGGTGCCGCCCATGCCGAAGCCGATGCACATCGTGGTGAGGCCGTAGCGGACGTCCGGGCGCTGCTCGAAGCGGCGGGCCAGCTGGTTCATCAGGCGCACGCCGGAGGAGGCCAGCGGGTGGCCGAAGGCGATCGCGCCGCCGAACGGGTTGACCCGCTCGTCGTCGTCCGCGATGCCGTAGTGGTCGAGGAACGCCAGCACCTGGACGGCGAAGGCCTCGTTGACCTCGAACGCGTCGATGTCGTCGATGGTCAGACCGGCCTTGGCCAGCGCCTTCTCGGTGGCCGGGACCGGGCCGATGCCCATGACCTCGGGCTCGACGCCGGCGAAGGCGTAGGAGACCAGGCGCATCTTGACCGGGAGGCCGAGCTCCTCGGCGACGTCCTCGGCGGCCAGCAGCGAGGCGGTGGCACCGTCGTTCAGACCGGCCGAGTTGCCCGCGGTGATGTTGCCGTGCGGGCGGAACGGGGTCTTGAGGCCGGCCAGCGACTCCATCGTGGTGCCCGGGCGCAGCGGCTCGTCCACGGTGGCCAGGCCCCAGCCGGTCTCGCCGACCTCGGGGTTGGTGTTGCGGATCGAGATCGGCACCAGGTCGGGCTGGATGTCGCCGTTGGCGTACGCCTTGGCGGCCTTCTCCTGGGAGCGCACGGCGTAGGCGTCGCAGCGCTCCTTGGTGATGTGCGGGAAGCGGTCGTGCAGGTTCTCCGCGGTCATACCCATGAACAGGGCGGACTCGTCGACCAGCTTCTCGGAGACGAAGCGCGGGTTCGGGTCGACGCCCTCGCCCATCGGGTGGCGGCCCATGTGCTCGACGCCGCCGGCCACGACCACGTCGTACGCGCCGAAGGCGATGCCGCCGGCGGTCGCGGTGACGGCGGTCAGCGCACCGGCGCACATGCGGTCGATCGAGTAGCCGGGCACGGACTTCGGCAGGCCCGCCAGCAGGGCGGCGGTGCGCCCGATGGTCAGACCCTGGTCGCCGATCTGCGTGGTGGCCGCCACGGCGACCTCGTCGATGCGCTCGACGGGCAGGTTCGGGTTACGGCGCACGAGCTCCCGGATGCACTTGACGACGAGGTCGTCGGCGCGGGTCTCGTGGTAGATGCCCTTCGGGCCGGCCTTGCCGAACGGGGTGCGGACGCCATCGACGAAGACGACGTCCCTCGCGGTACGAGGCACGGGGGCTCTCCTCCCAGGGACCAACATTTGAGGTGGGCAGGCTGCCGCCGGCGAAGACCCGAGCGGCGCCGCATCACGGCCATGCTACCGGTCGGTAACCAACCTGCCCAGGCCCCTCGGACGGATCCGACGGTGTGTCCCGCAACACGTCGGACCAGGAGAGCTGTTCCCGGGGACGACGAAGGGGATGCCGCCGGTACGGACGACATCCCCTTTCGGTCCTGCCGGGATCAGCCTTCGGCCACGGCCGAGGCGAACGCGGCGGCCATCGCGGGCGCCACCAGGTCCACCTGCCACTGCCGGGCACCGAGCCGGCGCAGCGCGGCGGCCACGCCCTCCGCGCCGCGGTCGGCCGGCGGCTCCCAGGAGACCCGCCGGACCAGGTCCGGGGTGATCAGGTTCTCGGCCGGCAAGTGGTGCCGCTCGGCCAGCTCGCTGACCGCGCTGCGCGCGCCGGAGAGCCGGGCGGCGGCCACCGGGTCCTTCTCGGCCCAGGCCCGCGGCGGCGGCGGACCGTCGTGCGGGGCGGCGGCCGGCGGCAGCTGGCCCTCCGGGATCTCCCGGCCGCGCTGCACGGCGGCCAGCCACTGCTCCAGCTGACGCCGGTGCACCCGCGGCCCGAAGCCCTGCACGGCCTGCAGCGCGGCGATGTTCAGCGGCATGGCCAGCGCGGCGTTGACGATCGCGGCGTCCGAGAGCACCCGGCCCGGGGAGACGTCACGCTCCTGCGCCATCCGGTCGCGGGCCTGCCACAGCTCGCGCACCACGGCCAGCTGGCGGCGCCGGCGGACCTTGTGCAGCTGCGAGGTGCGCCGCCACGGGTCGGTGCGCGGGGCCGGGCGGGGCGCGGCGGCGATCGCGGCGAACTCCTCCAGGGCCCATTCGAGCTTGCCCTGGGCATCCAGCTCCTGTTCGAGTGCGTTGCGCAGCTCGACCAGCACCTCGACGTCCAGAGCGGCGTAGCGCAGCCACGGCTCGGGCAGGGGGCGGGTGGACCAGTCGACCGCCGAGTGCTCCTTGGCCAGGCTCAGACCGAGCACGTTCTCGGTCATCGGCCCGAGGCCGACCCGGGCGAAACCCGCGATCCGGCCGGCCAGCTCGGTGTCGAACAGAAGCCGGGGTCTCATGCCGACCTCGGCCAGGCAGGGCAGGTCCTGGGTGGCCGCGTGCACCACCCATTCGGCGTCCCCGATGGCGGCGTCGAGCGCGCTCAGGTCGGGGCAGGCGATCGGGTCGATCAGGGCGGAGCCGGAGCCCGCGCGGCGCAGCTGGATGAGGTAGGCCCGCTGCCCGTAGCGGTAGCCGGACGCGCGCTCGGCGTCGACGGCGACCGGTCCGGAGCCCGCGGCGAAGGCGGCGATCGTGGCGGCCAGCGCCTGCTCGTCCGCCACGACGGGCGGGATCCCCTCCTTCGGCTCAAGGAGCGGGACCGGGGCTGCTTCTTCTGGGATGGCTGCTACGGCGTCGGTCACCCCCCAAGGGTACGACGGTCCTCGCGGCCGGGAGTGTTGTCGGACTGGTCAGACAGTCACTCGCCCGCTCCCCCGCGGGACGCTCCGGGTCCGACGCTTCGGCTCGGCGTGCGCTCGACGTCCCGGGCGCGGACAGCGCCACAGCGGCCGAGGAGGAAACGTTCCTCCTCGGCCGCCGCGGCGGTCCGGAGCGCTCGGCTCAGTGGATGATTCCGGTGCGCAGTGCGACGGCGACCATCCCTGCGCGGTCGCCGGTGCCCAGCTTGCGGGCGATCCGGGCGAGGTGGCTCTTCACGGTGAGGGCCGACAGCCCCATCGCCACGCCGATCGCCTTGTTCGACTGGCCCTCGGCGACCAGGCGCAGCACCTCGACCTCGCGGCCGGACAGCTCGCGGTAGGCGGCCTGCTGCGGGCCCGGCTGACCGGGGGCACCGGGGGCGCCCGGAGCACCGGCGGCGCCCGGCATGCCCGGCATCCCGGGGCGGCGCATCCGGCCGGCCAGCCCGGCGGCGCCGATCGGCAGGCCCGGGCGGCCCGGCATCGCGACGTTCGTCCGGGTGCCGGTGACCACGTAGCCCTTGACGCCGCCGGCCAGTGCGCTGCGGACCGCGCCGATGTCGTCGGCGGCGGACAGTGCCAGGCCGTTGGGCCAGCCCGCGGCGCGGGTCTCGGCGAGGATGGTCAGTCCGGAACCGTCCGGCAGATGCACGTCGGCGACGCAGATGTCGCGTGGGGTGGAGACCCGGGGACGGGCCTCGGCGATCGAGGACACCTCGATCACGTCCCGGACGCCGAGCGCCCACAGGTGACGGGTGACGGTGTTTCGGACGCGGGGATCGGCGATGACCACCATGGCGGTGGGCTTGGTCGGCCGGTAGGCGACCACGTTTGCGGGGTGCTCAAGAAGGACCGACACCAGGCCTCCTGCGGGGAGTGGCGGACGGAACCCCGATGGGGGCGGTCGGAGTGTTCCGCGTTCGGAAAGGGTCACAGTCTGCTTCGGCAGCTACCGTGCCCGGCTTTAGCGAAAGATCACGATCTAGTGAGTAACAATACGGACAAATCGCGCAAATGATTGATGCGACATGCCTGGTATTCGCACAAAATCGATCAGATTCGATGCCGATCGGTCGGTGTCGACCGCCTAATTGACGCAGAGCGGATCCGAAGTCACACTCCGTCAGCCCTGGGGGTGGCGTCCGGCCGTTCGGTGCCGTCGGGCCCGGACACCACTCGTCAGTGCGACCGGGGGCGTCGCCGGGCGGGCATCGGGACCACTCCACCGAGTGACGGGGCCTCGGCGGGGCCCTGCGGCGCCGGCGCGGCCGGCGGCAGGCCGGCGCTGATGCAGAGCAGGTCCGCCCAGGCCGCCAGATGCCGCTCGAAGCGGCCGTCGGCGGGCGTCCAGGAGGCCCGGATCTCGATCTCGGTCGACGACGGGCGCTCCGCCAGACCGCCGAAGTACTGGGACGCGCACCTGGTCACCGTGCCGGACGGCTCCGCGTACCCGGCGCCGTGCGTCTGGAGGGAGTCCAGCAGCCAGGCCCAGCCGACCTCGCAGAGCATCGGGTCGCCGGCCATCTCCGGCTCCAGCTCGGCCCGGGTCATCGTGACCACGCGGAACTCGCCGTTCCAGGCCTCCTGCCCGGCCGGGTCGTAGAGCAGCACCAGCCGGCCGTCGGCCAGCTCCTCGCCGTCCACCTCGACCGCGGCGGTCACCGCGAAGGAGTGCGGGGCGAGCCGACGCGGGGCCGGCGCGGGGGAGAGCTGCACCTCGGGCCGCAGCCTGGCCCCGTCCAGGGCCGCCACGGCAGCCCGGAACTCGCTCGGCGCCCCCTCGCGACCCGTTCCGCCACCTGCTCCGCCACCCTGCGCGGGGTGCCCTCCGACCGCTGCCATGTCTCGAAGACTAGGTCGAAGACCCGGGTTATCGCCGCAACTTCTCTCCCAGCGGCGTGCCGGAACGGCAAACCCGGGCAGATCTTGGAGGAACCGACGAGACCGGCCGGGGAGAGGCCCCCGGGACGCGTGCGAAGATTTGACGCGTGAGCGAGACTACGGCAGACACGACGGCGGGCACCCACGGCGGCCCGTCCACCTCCGCGCGCCGCGGCGCCGCGTACGACTCCGCGTTCCTGCGCGCCTGCCGGAACGAGCCGGTGCCGCACACGCCCGTGTGGTTCATGCGCCAGGCCGGCCGCTCGCTGCCCGAGTACCTGAAGGTCCGCGAGGGCATCCCCATGCTGGAGTCCTGCATGCGGCCCGAGCTGGTCAAGGAGATCACCCTGCAGCCGGTGCGCCGGCACAAGGTCGACGCGGCGATCTTCTTCAGCGACATCGTGGTGCCGCTCAAGGCCGTCGGCATCGACGTCGACATCAAGGCCGGTGTCGGCCCGGTCATCGCCGACCCGATCCGCACCTTCGAGGACCTCCAGCGGCTGCGGCCGCTCGAACCGGACGACGTCCCCTACATCACCGAGGCCGTGGGCCTCCTGGTCGACGAACTCGGCGGGACCCCGCTGATCGGCTTCGCCGGCGCGCCGTACACGCTGGCCAGCTACCTGGTCGAGGGCGGGCCGTCCAAGAACCACGAGAACACCAAGGCCATGATGTACGGGCAGCCCGAGCTGTGGGCCGCCCTGGTGGACCGGCTCGCGGACATCACCTCGGCCTTCCTGAAGGTGCAGATCGAGGCCGGTGCCTCGGCGGTCCAGCTGTTCGACTCCTGGGTCGGTTCGCTCGCCCCGGCCGACTACCGCCGCTCGGTGATGCCGGCCAGCACCAAGGTCTTCGACGCCGTCGCCGGGTACGGCGTGCCGCGGATCCACTTCGGCGTCGGCACCGGCGAACTGCTCGGGCTGATGGGCGAGGCCGGTGCGGACGTCGTCGGCGTCGACTGGCGGGTGCCGCTGGACGTCGCCGCCGAGCGGGTCGGCCCGGGCAAGGGCCTGCAGGGCAACCTCGACCCCGCCGTGCTGTTCGCCCCGACCGGGGTCGTGGAGGCCAAGGCCCGCGAGGTGCTGGACGCCGCCCGCGCCGTCGGCAGCAGCGGCCACATCTTCAACCTCGGCCACGGCGTCATGCCGTCCATGGACCCGGACGCGCTCAGCCGTCTGGTCGCCTTCGTCCACGAGGCCAGCGCGCGCTGAGGCGCCGACGTACGGCGGTGCCGGGCGACTCCGATCGCGGAGGGCCCGGCACCGCCGTCGGTCAGCCCTCCGCGCCGGGGTCCTTCGCCGCCCACGGGTCCGGCTCCGCGGGGTCGGGTGCGGCAGCCGCCGGGCGGCGGCGCGCCCGGTAGCGGTAGGCCAGGGCCGCCGGGACGCCCAGCACCAGCAGGAACGGCGCCACCGCGGCCAAGGCCACGGACAGGCCGCGGGCGATGACCGCCAGGGCGTGCAGGCCGCCGCCGAGCGCCGAGCCGACCGCGTCACCGAAGCCCTCGGCCTCGGCCTTCGGCACCGGGGCGGGCGTCGGGGAGGCGGCCTCGCGGCGGACCTCCAGGGTGACGGTGGAGTACGAGGTCCGGGCCGACAGCTCCTTCTGCTGCTTCTGCAGGGACTCCAGGTCGGCCTCGCGGCGGCTCAGTTCCGTCTCCAGCGAGGTGACCTCGCTCAGCGACTTCGCCTGCGCCATCAGCGCCCGCACCCGGTCCACGCTCGCCTGCTGGGTCTGCACCCGGCTCGCCACGTCGGCGACCTGCTGGGTCAGGTCGTCCGCCTGGCTCTTGCGGGAGGACACCTCGCCGAGGGCGGCGAGCTGGTCCAGGGTCTGCTGGTAGACGGCCGAGGGGATCTTGAGCGTCAGCTGGCCCGCCTGGTTCGCGCCACTGCCGGCGACCGACTCGGCGCTCACGTAGCCACCGGCCGTCGTGGCCAACTCCCGCGCCCTGGCCAGCGCCTGGCCGACGTCCCCGGCGCTCAGGCTGAGCTGCGCGGTGTACGCGATCAGCCGACTGCTGTCGGCCGCCGGGGTCACCCCGGCCGCAGCGGGGGCGCCGGATGGCTGGGTGCCGGTCGCGGCCGCCGCCGCGTCCGCACCGCCCTGCCTGGCGGGGGCCACCGCCGGGTCGACCTTGGCCGATTCCCCCGCGCCGCCCGCGCTGCACCCCCCGACCAGCAGCGCCACCGCGGCCACCGCCGTCCCCAGTGCCCCGGCTCTCGTCCGTCTCCGCATTCCCGGCCCCTCCCCAACTCCGTTGACGGGTCTCCCCCTTGGACGGAAGAGCCTGCCGTACGGACCCGTCCGGGAGATCGCGACTCCATCACGGCTCGGGAGCAGGGCGAGCACGACCTACCCGGCGGTCACCTCGAACCCCGCCCGGCGCAGCAGCGCCGCCGTCACGCCGTCACCGGGCCGCAACTCCCCGGTGAACGTGCCGTCGTAGACCCGCCCGCAGCCGCAGGACGGGCTGCGCGCCATCAGCAGGGCCCGCCGTGCGCCGGCCGCCTCGGCCGCCGCGAGCGCCGCCCGGGCGCCGGCCAGGAACTCCCCGGTGCAGTCCGCCCCGGTCGCGTCCACCACCCGCGCCCGCCCGTCCAGCACGTCCGCGCCGTCCCCGCCCACGATCTCCGCCGGCGGCCGAGGCGTCGGCAGCCCGCCCGCCCCCTCCGGGCACACCACGACGGCCCGCCCCTCCTCGACCAGGCGCACGGCATCCGCTGAGGTCCTCGCCCGTCCGTCGTACCGGCAGGGGATCCCGGCCAGGCACGCGCTCACCACGATCGGTTCCATAGCACACAGCGTAGGCGGCGGTCTGTCGTGCCCTCGAACTCGCTATCTTGGGGTCATGAGCGAGCTGCCGGACTGGATGTACGCGCCCAGAGCCGAGGGTTGGTTTGCCGACGACCTCGACCACCTGCCGCAGGCACCGCGGCACACCGAACTGATCGACGGAGTCCTGGTCTTCATGATGTCCCCGCAGCGGTCGTGGCACACCCGGGTCGTGCGACGCCTGACCGACGCGCTGGAGCGGTCGGTGCCGGACGGAGTGCTGGCCGAGGGTGAGATGACGATCAAGCTCGACCGGCGCAACCGGCCGGAACCGGACGTGGTGGTCGCCACGGCGAAGTACGACCCCGACCGCACCTGGTACGCCCCGGCTGACGTACTGCTCGTCGTCGAGGTCGTCTCGCCGGAGTCCGCGCACCGGGACCGCACCGTCAAGGTCCGCAAGTACGCCGAGGCGGGCATCCCGCACTACTGGATCGTCGAGGACGAGGCCGGTCGGCCGGTCGTGCACGTCTACGAGCTGGACGGGGCGACGGGCACCTACGCCCCGGCCGGGATCTTCCGGGGCACGCTCGAACGCCCGGTGCCGTTCCCGGTCACGATCGACCTGGACGGCCTGGTACCGAGCAGCGGGCGTGCAGGGGATTGAGGCTCCGGCGTAAGGACCTGCGAGACTTCGGACCATGTCGGATGCACACGTCGTCGTCGTCGGTGGTGGGATCGCGGGGCTGGCTGCGGCCGCTTTTCTGAGCGGAGCGGCCGGAGGCGCCGCCCGGGCCCGGGTGACGGTGCTGGAGGCGTCGGGACGGTTCGGCGGGAAGCTGTGGGGCGGCGAGGTCGGCGGGGTCCGGGTGGACCTCGGGGCCGAGTCGGTGCTGGCCCGGCGGCCGGAGGCGGTGGAGCTGGCGCGGGCCGTCGGGCTGGGCGGGGAACTGGAGCCGCCGACCACCGCGAAGGCGGCGATCTGGACGCGCGGGGCGCTGCGGCCGCTGCCGGGCGGGCAGGTGATGGGCGTGCCGGGTGACCTGGAGGCGCTGGCGGCGTCCGGGGTGCTCACCGCCGAGGGCCTGGAACGGGCCCGGCACGAGCGGAGCACCGAGGTGGGGGAGGACGTCGCGATCGGCCGCTACGTTGCCGACCGGCTGGGCCGGGAGGTGGTGGACCGGCTGGTCGAACCGCTGCTGGGCGGCGTCTACGCCGGGCGCGCCGACGAGATCTCGCTGCGGGCCGCCGTGCCGCAGCTGCTGGCGATCGCCCGGGGCGGAGGTTCGCTGGTCGAGGGGGTGCACGAGCTGGCGTCCCGGCCGAAGACGGTCGGCACCCCGGTGTTCAACGGCCTGCGCGGCGGTCTCGGCACCCTGCCGCAGGCGGTCGCCGCGGCCTGCGTCGCGGCGGGCGCGGACCTGCGGACGGACGCCCCGGTGGACGAGCTGCGCCGTACCCCTGACGGCTGGCGGGTGGTGACCGGCGGCGAGGTGCTGCGCGCCGACGCCGTGGTGCTGGCCGTCCCGGCCCCGGCCGCGGCCCGGCTGCTGCGCGCGGACGCCCCGGCGGCCGCCGCCGAGCTGGACACCGTCGAGTACGCGGGCATGGCGCTGGTGACGCTGGCGTTCCGGCGCTCCGACCTGGCCGAACTCCCGAGCGGCAGCGGGTTCCTGGTGCCGCCGGTGGACGGACGGCGGATCAAGGCGTCGACCTTCTCCTCCAACAAGTGGGGCTGGCTGGAGCGTTCCGCGCCGGACGCGTTCCTGCTGCGCACCTCGCTGGGCCGGCACCGCGAGGAGGAGGCGCTGGGCCTGCCGGACGAGGAGCTGGTGGCCCGCTCGCTGGCGGACCTGGGGGAGGCGATCGGGCTGACCGCCCGGCCGTACGACACCTTCGTCTCACGGTTCGCGGCAGGCCTGCCGCAGTACCCGGTCGGTCACCCGGACAAGGTGGCCCGGGCCCGGGCGGCGGCCGAGCGGGTGGGCGGGCTGGCGCTGTGCGGCGCCGCGTACGACGGGGTGGGCATTCCGGCGTGCATCGGTTCGGCGGCGGCCGCGGCCGCCGCCGTCGACAGACTGTTGACCCCGGCGACCGGGGAAGGTTCCACGGAGAGGACAATGGGCGCATGACTGAGAGCGTTGAGCGGGAGCCGGAGCAGCGGCCCGAGAAGAAGAAGGCGCGCGACCTGAACCAGGTCATCCGCTACACCATGTGGTCGGTGTTCAAGCTCAAGGACGCCCTGCCCGAGGACCGCGCCGCCCTGGCCGCCGAGGTGGACGGGCTGTTCGAGCAGCTGGCCGCCAAGGACGTGATCGTGCGCGGCACGTACGACGTCTCCGGTCTGCGCGCGGACGCCGACATCCTGGTCTGGTGGCACGCCGAGGACTCGGACGACCTGCAGGAGGCGTACAACCGCTTCCGCCGCACCGGCCTGGGCCGTCGGCTGGAGCCGGTCTGGTCGAACATGGCGCTGCACCGCCCGGCCGAGTTCAACAAGTCGCACATCCCGGCCTTCCTCGCCGACGAGCGCGCCCGCGACTACGTCTGCGTGTACCCGTTCGTCCGCTCCTACGAGTGGTACCTGCTGCCGGACGAGGAGCGGCGCGCGATGCTCGCCGAGCACGGCAAGATGGCGCGCGGCTACCCGGACGTGCGGGCCAACACGGTGGCCTCGTTCGCGCTCGGCGACTACGAGTGGCTGCTCGCCTTCGAGGCGGACGAGCTGCACCGGATCGTGGACCTGATGCGCGACCTGCGCCCGTCCCGGGCCCGGCTGCACGTCCGCGAGGAGGTGCCGTTCTTCACCGGCCGCCGCAAGCCGCTCATCGAGCTGCTCAACGGTCTGGTCTGAGCGACCGCGGTTCCCCTGGAGGCCGGCCCCGTACGCACGGGGACCGGCCTCCCGGCGTTCCCGCGGGCGTCCCTGCCGGAGCGGCCCGGCGAATTCGCGCAGCCCGGCGGCGGTGCCGGTGCCGACCCGGCAGGAGTCCGGGGTCGCGGTGCTCGGCGGGGCCGCGTTCGTCCGTGTGCGGGAGCGTGCCCCGCTCGTCGGGGCGGGCGCAGCCGGTCTTCCGTCCCGGGGCGGGCTCAGGTGCGGTGCGGGCGCAGGGCGGCGCGCAGCCGGGCGTCGGGGAGGACGGCGGGGCCGTTCATGGCGACGGCGGTGAGCAGTTCGCGCTCCTCGTCGTCGGCGAGGCCGCGCTGGCGGGCGGGGCGGACCTCGCGCAGCACTTCCTGGCCGATCGGGGAGGCCCAGCGGGTGTAGGGGTAGACGTCGACCCGGGCCATCAGCAGGGTGCCCGAGGTGAGCACCAGCGGCAGCGAGAACCAGGCGAGCGGGGCGAGGGCGTTTCCGCCGGTGAAGCCGTTGACGGCCAGCGAGGCGGCCAGCAGGAGCAGGGAGAGCAGCAGCGCGTGGCGGACCTGCCGGACCACCACGACGGTGCTGCGCTGCACCAGTGCCGGGGTGGCGAGGCCGGCCAGTGAGAGCCGGGCGCCGATCTCCAGCACGGTGGGGTGCTCGGCCATCGCGCGGCGCAGCTCGTCCGTGCGGCACTGGCCCTCGGGGCCGACGGTGGCGATGACCGCCCGTTCCAGCCGGCTGCGGCCCCGGGGGTCGACGACGGTGGTCCAGCCGGTGTGCGCCAGGTGCAGCCGGCCCCGGCCGGCCATCAGGACGAGGGCCAGTTCGACCACCCGGTCCGGGCCGCCGGCCAGGTAGGCGGTCTCGTACAGGCCGATGCCGACGGCTTCCGGCGGGCGCAGCCCGTCCTGTTCGGCGAGGGCGTCGGCGGTGGCGGTCATCCGGACCAGCCGGAGGCAGGAGAGCACCGCCGCGACACAGGCCGGTATGAGGAACAGCAACCACATGGCCTTGTTGTATGCCTGGCCCGCCGGTGCGGGGAACGACTTCCCGGTCCGCGATACCGAACTGTGACGTCGGCCCGGGGACGGGCCGCGGCCGCGGGGGCCGCCCAGCACCCGTGCGGGGCGGCTGTCAGGAGCCGCAACCGCCGCCGCCGCAGCTCGACCCGCAGCTGGAGGACGAGCTGCAGCTGGACGAGGACCCGCAGCTGGAGGAGGACGAGCTGCAGCTGGAAGAGGACGAGCCGCAGCTGGAGGACGAGGATCCGCAGCTGCTGGACGAGGACCCGCAGCTCGACGAGCCGCAGCTGCTGCCGGAGGACCCGGAGTCGGAGGAGCCGCACCAGGAGGCGGAGCCGCCGCAGGAACTCGACGCGCAGGAGGAGGACGACGAGGACGAGGACGACGACGAGGAGGACATGAACGAGGACGAGTTCGCGGCGGCCTGCCGCATCGCCTCCTCCTCGGCCGTGGCTGCCAGCATCGCGGCTTCCAGCTCCTGGTCGTCCAGCCCGGCGGCGGCCAGTCCGCCGAGGGCGAGCGCGCCCAGCAGCGCGCCGCCCGCCAGCCTGGGCGACACGCCGGAGTGCGGCGTCCACGGCGAGCCGTCCATCAGGGTCAGCTGACGCGCCCCGGCCGGCGTGATCCGGCCCTTGACCAGCGGCGTGGCGAGCAGCGCGACGGCGCCGGCGAACAGCAGGAAGCCGGGGATCCACAGGTTGGGGCGGTCGTGGCCGGGGGCACCGTCGTCGAGCAGTTCGGAGGCCACGGCGAAGGCCACGACGACGAGCATCGCCTGCCAGAGCAGCCGGCGGGCGGTCCGGGCCCGCCGCATCCGCTCGGGGCGGCGCAGCAGGCCGCGGTCGGCGAGCCGGTCGCCGACCCGCTGGACGGCGGCGGAGCGCATCACCATCCGGCGCAGCGGGGCGATCTCGCGGCTGCCGGTGGGCCCGGCGGCCTCCTGGATCGCCTGGTCGACGGCGTCGTACGGCTTGGCACCGACGAGCGTGACGAGGCCGGAGCGGCTGATCACGACCTGCTCGCTCATGTGCATCCGGACCAGCGCGGTGTCGAACACCCGGCCCGGTCCGCCGGCCAGGAACGCGGCGTCGAGCAGCGGCAGACCGCGGCCGGGCAGGCCCTTGGCGTGCGGGACGTGGCCGATGCGCTGCCGGGCCCGGACGGCGTACAGGGTGGCGGCCGCCAGCAGGACGGCCGGGACGATGAAGTAGCTGTTGTGCCACATGGGCGGTTCCCCCGGGGTGACGATGGGTCGCTAGCCGCGCAGGGCCCGGCGCAGACGCGCCAGCGGGCCGGTCGGCCGTACGGGTGCCGGGTGGAGCCACTGCTCCAGGGCCCGGCGGTGGTCGGCGGCGAGCGGGCCGCCGTCGGTGAGCACCCACTGGGCGAAGGCCCGGGCGTCGGCGCGGTAGCCGCCGGTCTGCGGGTGGGTGCGGGCGTAGCCGAGGAAGAGCGGACCGTACCGCTCGCCGAGGAGGCGGGGCAGGTCCGGGGCGACCTTGGCGGTGGTGTCCCGCCGCTTGGCGGCGAGGCCGGTGGACTGGGCGCGGACCCGGGCCGGGTCGAAGCCGGGCGGGACGGGCCCGCCGGCGACCAGGGCGGCCAGCAGCTCCGCCTGGCGGCGGGCCAGGCGTTCCCGGGCGGCGGCGGTGTCCCGGTCGCCGGGGTGCTCCCGGTCCGTGGTGGGGTCGCTCATCGCCGGGTGCTCCCCTCCAGCACCCGGCGGATGGCGTCCAGTTCACCGGCCAGCTCGCTGGGCGGCGGGAAGTTCGCGTCCCGTTCCAGCAGGACGCCGGGGGGCGCCACCCGGGCGCAGAGCTCGGCCAGCACCTCCAGCACCGGTTCGGTGACGGGGTGGGCGTGCGTGTCGTGCCAGGTCCCGTCGACCAGGGTGCCGCCCGCGACGTGGACGTAGGCGAGCGCCTCCAGCGGCAGGCGGTCGAGTTCGGCGGCCGGGTCGACGCCGAGGTTGACCCGGTTGGTGTGCAGGTTGGCGACGTCGATCAGCAGCCGGACACCGGTGCGCCCGACCAGCTCGGCGAGGAACTCCCCCTCGGTGAACTCGTCGTCCGGCCAGGCGAGCTGGGCGGCGACGTTCTCCAGGGCGAGCGGCACCGGGAGCTGGTCCTGGGCGATCCGGACGTTCTCGGCGATCACCCGCAGCGAGTCCCGGGTCCGGGGGACGGGCAGCAGGTGGCCGGCCTCCAGGCCGCCGGCCCGGACGAAGGCCAGGTGCTCGGTGACCAGCGGGGAGCCGAGCGCCAGCGCGGTGTCGGCGAGCCGGGCGAGACGGCCGGGGTCGGGCAGGTCGGCGCCGCCGAGGCCGAGGCCGACGCCGTGCGGGACGACGGTGACGCCGCGTTCGCGCAGCACCGCCAGTGAGTCGGGCAGGTGGCCGGCGCAGACGTTCTCGGCGACCACCTCGACCCAGTCCAGGCCGGGCTGGCGTTCGACGACGGTGTCGATCTCGGGGCGCCAGCCGAGGCCGACGCCCAGGCGGGTGGGGGCGGTGTCGCCGGAGGCGGCCCGTGCGGGCAGGTCCAGGGCAGGGGAAGTCATCGGTTCGCCCCCTTCGGAGGGCTGGGGTGGGAAGGGCCGTCGGGTGGTGCGGGCGTCGTCGCCAGGACCACGCGGCCGTGTTGCTGAGGATGTCCCCGGGCGGGGTGGCTGCCAAGCCTCAACCGGTCTTCTCAGAGCATTATTTGAGCTTGCCGTCACGGTGCTGCGGGACCCCGGCCCCGGGCGGCGGACGTCCCCGCCGGAAGAACGCCCCGCCGAGGCGGAATTCGGAGGCGGCGAGGGGGCTGGAACGGCTGCGGCCAGGACCCGTCCGGCGTCGGGATCGATGACCTCTTTGACGATCCGTCGATCGCGATCGACGCGTGGCTGGGGTACGAGCGCTGTGCGGGGGAGCGCAAGGGGAGCAAGCGCCCGAAGTGACCCTCGGGACGGTGATTCTGACGTGCAGAATCGCCGCGAGGGGGGTATTTCCGGCCACGGGAGGGGACTTAACCAGGGCGTACCGTTCGTGGTCGAGTCTTCCTCCGGGGGGATGATATGGACATCCTGCTCCAGGTGCTGATCGCATCGGTTCCGGCCGTGATCGGCTTCCTCGCGGCCCGCTCCCTCGCCCGGACCAGGCTGCTCCTGCGCTACGGCTTCCTCCGGGCGCTGCTGGCGCCGTACGGCCGGGTGCAGATCATCACGCCGAGCATCGAGGTCGCGGAGTTCGCCTTCACCTCGGACGGTTGCCAGCTGACCAGCCGCGGGCCGAAGAACGTGCTGTTCATGCCGATGGCCGAGGCCAGGGCGATAGCCGAACTCACCGACCTGCTGCGCAAGGTCAACCGGAAGGCGACGATCGAGCTGGTGGTGGCGGGCGCGCAGGACCCGCGGATGCCGACCTTCTCGATCGGCGGCCCGAGCGTCAACGCGTACTCCGCCGGCGTGCTGGACGCGGTCTTCCCGGACTTCGCGATCGAGTACCCGGAGGAGGCCCGCGCCCGCTGGGGCGGAATGACCTTCGAGGCGCTGTTCAACCCGGCCGGGGAGCTGATCCGCGACCACGGCTTCGTCTTCGTGACCCGCACCCCGCGGCACGCGCCCTGTGTCGTGCTCTGCGGGGTGTTCGCCTTCGGCTCCGCGATGGCGGTGGAGGCGCTGACCACGGCGAACCGGAACTCGCCGCTGGCGGCGCTCTTCCGCTCGGGGGAGAAAGGATTCGTCGCGGTCGAGGGCCGGGTGATCGGGCTGGACACCGTGGACGTCACGGTCGAGGTCTGCCGCGCCCTGCCCGCGCCCCGGGCCGACGTCCCGTCGGGCTTCCGGGGCGAGGTGTCCGCCAGTCGTCCCGAGCAGTGAGACAATTGGTCTCGACCACGTGGTGCGAATCAGGACAGCACGGGAGAGACCGGGTCACGAACTCCTGTCGGTCGTACAGGTTTTGCCCCGCTCTTGACACATCATGGGCATAATCGCGCACATGACGATCAACCGCGCGAACGTGAGCGCGATTGCCGAGGACCTGTACGTGTGGCTCCCCCCGAAGCGGGGCTGGGGCCTGGCCAACTGCGGCCTGCTGGTCTCCGAGACGACCGCGCTCTGGATCGACACCCCCTACGACCCCTCGATGGCCGGGGAGTTCCTCGCCGCGAGCCGCCGGCTGATGCCCGCCGGGGTCGAGGTCGACCGGGTGGTCGTCACCCACGCCAACGGCGACCACCTGTGGGGCGCCGGGGTGGTGCCGGACGCCGAGGTGATCGCCACCCGCGAGGCGCTGGAGCACATTCACTGGGAGCCCACCCCGCAGCAGCAGCACGCGCTGGTCGCCGACAGCGACCCCGACTCCCCGCTCGGCGGCTACCTCAAGGAGCACTTCGGGCGCTTCGACTGGTCCGCCACCGACCCGGTCCACCCGGACACCGTCTTCACCGGCGAGCTGGAGCTGCGGATCGGCCGCTACCCCGTGCAGATCACCAGCCTGCCCGCCGCCCACACCGGCGGCGACCTGATGGTCCACCTCCCGCACCAGCGCGCGGTGTTCACCGGCGACGTGATCTTCTCCTCGACGCCCGAGCAGCCCGGCGACCACCCCTCGCACTGGGCCGGCCCGCTGGAGAACGTCATCGGCGCCTGCGAGCAGGCCCTGGCCACCGGCGCGGAGATCTTCGTCCCCGGCCACGGCCCGGTGCTCGACCGCGCGGGCGTCCGCGAGCACATCGGCTACCTGACGTACGTCCGCGACCGCGCCCACTCCCTGCACGCCGCCGGGATACCCGCCCTGGACGCCGCCCGGCGGGTGATCGCCGAGCAGCGCCACCCCGAACTCGGCCTGCCCGAGCGGCTGGTGCTCACCGTCGCGGCCGAGTACCGGCACCTGGACGGCTCGGCGACGCCGGGCGTGCTGGACGCCATGGGACAGGTCGCCCTGGTCGCCCGGGAGCTGGCCGAGGACGCCGCCGCCCGGATCCCGCGCCCGCGCACCGCCCGGAACTGACCCCGGGCCCGGAACCGGCCGCCGGAATCGACCCCGGAACCGGCCCGGGCCCCGGCCCGGAACCACCCCTGCCCGGCCCGACCCGCCCGCACCCCGAGGACTCCGATGACGCAGATCGCGCTGACCGCCCTGGCGCTGGTCGCCGCCGTGGCCACGGTCCTGCTCGCCCGCGGCCGGGCCGGGGCCATCGCCCGGGCCGCGGCCGCCGAGACCGCGCTCACCCGGGGCGAGGAGCGCGCCCGGGTCGCCGAGGGCCGCCTCGCCCGCGCCGAGCAGCAGCTGCGCGAGGCGCAGGAGACCGCGCGGCGCTCCACCGACGAGGCCCGGCGGGCCGAGGGCCGCACCCGCGCCGCCGAGGACGCCGTCCGCGAAGCCCAGGAGGCGGCCCTGGAGGCGCAGGACGCCGTCCGGGACGCCGGCCGGCAGGGCGCCGCCGCGGCCGCCCGCGCCGAGGAGGCCGACCACCGCCTCACCGCCGCCGAGGCGCGCGCCGCCGCGCTGCTCGCCGAGATCGGCCACCTCGCCCAGGAACGGGTCGCCGCCACCGCCGTACGGCTCACCCACACCAACGCCCCGCTGGTCGGCCCGCTGGCCCCGCAGACCGTCGGTCCGGAGGCCGTCCGGGCGCTGCAGTCCGTCCTCGACGCCACCGCCGCCGCCCTCGCCGACGAGCGCGAACGGGTCGACGCCGCCGCCCGCGCCGCCATGCGCGGCGCCACCTCCCGGATCCAGACCCTGCTCTACCAGATCCAGAGCCTGGTCCAGCAGCTCCAGCACGACAACGACGACCCCCGGCTGCTGGAGGTCGACTTCCGCAACGAGGTCGCGCTGCGCCGGATCCAGACCGTCGCGGTGCTCTGCGAGGCCTGGCCGGGCCTGGCCCGCACCGACTCGCCGCTCGCCGAGGTCGTCGTCGGCGCGCTGTCCCGGGTGCCCGGCTACGCCCGGATCAAGGTCGCCAACCACCTGCGCGAGCAGCGGCTCGCCGTGGTCGCCCGGGCCGCGGAGCCGATCGCCGTCACCATCGCCGAACTGCTCGCCAACGCCACGGCCTACTCCCACCCGGAGACCGACGTCCCGGTGACCGTCCAGCAGGGCGGCCGCGGCGCGCTGGTGATCGTCGACGACAGCGGCATCGGCATGGACGAGGACCAGCTGCGCCGGGCCCGCCGACTGCTCGCCGGCCCGCCGGACCTCCTGCTCACCGAGCTCGGCAACCCGCCCAAGACCGGCTTCGCGGTGATCGGCAAGCTCGCCCGCCAGTACGGCTTCGCCTGCCACATCGAGCCCTCGCCGTACGGCGGCATGCGGACCATCCTGCGCATCCCGGCCGGGCTGGTGACCGTCGTCGACGACGAGCAGCCGCTGTCGGTGCTCACCCCGCTGCCGCTGCGGGCGGGTTCCGGGCCCGTCCTCGCGCCCGCCGTCGCCGCGGTACCGCCGATGCGCGACACCGACGAGCAGGACGGCCCGCAGCTCGCCGACCGCCACAACCAGCCCGGACCGCACCCGGCACCCGCCATCCACGTGGTGCCCGACCCGGGCGCGGGCGGTGCGGACGCCGCGAACGCCGCCGGCCCGGCAGGCGTCCCGGGCTCACCGGGCTCACCGGGCTCACCGGGCTTCCCGCCCCTCCCGGGCCGTCCGGCCTCCTCGGGCGGCCCCGACGCCTCGGGTACCCCGGACTTCCCGGACTCCCCGGCGGACGACGGCACCGGCCTGCCCACCCGGCGGCGCCGCCGCCCGCTGGCCGCCGAGGAGACCGGTGCGCCCACCGCCGCCGCCTCCGCCTCCGCCTCCGCCACCACCCCGGTACCCGGCCGCACCCCCGAGCGGGCCGCCGCCCACTGGCAGGCGCTGCAGCGGGGCACCGACTCCGGCCGCGCCGCCGTCGCCGAGGCCGCCCGCGGGAGCGCCGCGACCGGGGCCGGCACGAGCCCCGCCCGCAGCACCGGAACCGGAACCAGCACGCCCACCATCCCCGGCGACACCACCGCCGACCTCCCCACCGGTGACCACGCCACCGGCCCGACGACCTTAGAAGGAGCCGAGCAGTGAGCAGCTCGCCCAGCCCGACCGCCACCGACGAGATCTCGTGGGTGCTGACCCCGCTGCTGGAGCTGCCGGGGGTGCTGCACGCGGTCATCGCCACCGGGGACGGCCTGGTCGAGGGCGCCTCGGCGGGCCTGGGCCGGGCCTCCGCCGAGCGGGTCGCCGCGATGACCGCCACCGTGCACGCCTCCGCCCGCGCGTTCACCACCGCGTTCACCGACTCCGAGCGGCCCCGGCTGGCCCAGACCGTGGTGGAGTCCGACCTCGGCTACGCCATCGTGGTCCCGGCCGGGGAGAACACCTCGCTCGCCGTGTTCACCACCCCGGACGCCCAACTCGGCAACGTGTCCTACCAGATGCAGGTGCAGGTCGCCGCGCTGGGCCGCGCGCTCGCGAGCCCGTCCCGGCGACAGGACGACACAGCCCGGTCATGACCGCCGTCCCCCGCAGGCGGATGGTGCCCGCCTACCTGGCCACCGGCGGCCGCAGCCGCCCCGGCACCGAGGGCTTCGAGCGGCTGACCGTCCTGTTCGCCGACCGCGCCGAACCGCCGACCGGGCTCGAACCCGAACACCGCCGGCTCTGGGAACTGCTGCGCCCCGGCGCGCTGACCGTGGTGGAGGCCGCCGCGCACCTGCGCCTGCCGGTCAGCGCCACCGTCTTCCTCGCGGCCGATCTGGTCGAGGCGGGCTGCCTGCACGCCCGCGCGCCGATCCCGCCCGCCCAGCAGACCGACCGTTCCCTCGTCGAGAGGCTCCTCGTTGGACTCCGTGCGCTCCGGTGACCGGGCCGGCGACCCGGTCGACCAGCCCGTCGGACGGCCCGCCGACCGCTCGGCCGACCAGCCGGACCGGGTGGGCTACCTGCCCGACCGGGACCAGACCCTGATGAAGCTGGTGGTGGCCGGCCCGTTCGGCGTCGGCAAGACCACGCTCATCCGCACCCTCTCCGAGATCGCGACCCTGCACACCGAGGAGGCGATGACGGAGACCGGCCGGCCGGTGGACGACCTCGCCGGCCTGCCCGAGAAGACCACCACCACCGTCGCGGTGGACTTCGGCCGCCTCACCCTGCCCGGCAACGTCGTGCTCTACATGTTCGGCACCCCCGGCCAGCGCCGGTTCTTCCCGCTCTGGCAGGACATCGCCCGGGGCGCCCTGGGCGCCCTGGTGCTCGCCGACACCCGCCGGCTGGCCGACTCCTTCGAGATCATGGACATGGTCGAGGAGCAGGGCCTGCCGTACGCCGTCGCCGTCAACTGCTTCCCGGACGCGCCGGTCCACTCGGTCGAGGTGCTCCGCGCGCACCTGGACCTGCACCCCGCCACCCCGTTGCTGCTCTGCGACGCCCGCGAGCGCGAGGCCAGCCTGGACGCGCTGATCGCCCTGGCCGAGCACGTCCTCGACGCCCTGCCCGCCGCCGCCTCCACCGCCACCCAGGAGCGCCCGTGACCGTCGAGACCCGCCCGACCCCGATCCACGGCCCGGTCTTCGCCGCCGACCCCCAACTGGTCTACGAGCGGCTGCGCCGGCACGGCCCGGTCGCCCCGGTGGAGGTCGCGCCCGGCGTCGAGGCCCTGCTGGTCACCGACTACCAGGCCGCCCTGGACCTGCTGCGCGACAGCGACACCTTCTCCAAGGACTCCCGCGCCTGGCAGCGGACCGTGCCGCCGGACTCCCCGCTGCTGCCGGTCCTCGGCTACCGTCCGACGGCCCTGTTCAGCGACGGCGAGACGCACGCGCGCTACCGCGCGGTGATCACCGACGCCCTCGCGCTGTTCGAACCGCACCGGCTGCAGCGCCAGGTCGCCGAGACCGCCCACCGGCTGATCGACCGCTTCGCCGCGGTCGGCCGCGCCGACCTGATCGCCGAGTACGCCCGCCAGCTGCCCGCCTCCGTGCTCACCACCTGGTTCGGGGTGCCCGAGGCGCAGCACGCCGAGGTGGTCGCCGCGATCACCGGGCTGATCGAGTCCACCGCGCAGGCCGGCGCCGCGTACGGGAAGCTGCTCGCGGTCGTCACCGCCATGGTCGCCGAGCGCCGCGCGCGCCCCCGGCACGACCTCGCCTCCTGGTTCGTCACCCACCCGCTCGGACTGGACGACGACGAGGCGATCCGCCAGATCACCCTGACCATGATCGCCGGGCACGAGCCGACCACCAACCTGATCGGCAACGCCCTGCTGCGCCTGCTCACCGACGCCCGCTACGCCGGTTCGCTGTTCGGTGGCGCGATGACCGCCCACCAGGCGATCGACGAGGTGCTCTGGCACGAGCCGCCGCTGGCGAACCTCTCCGCCCACTACTCGCGCTACGACATCGTCTTCCACGGCCGCGAGATCAAGGCCGGGACCCTCCTGCTGGTCTCCTACGCGGCCGCCAACTCCCAGGCGGCGCCGCCCACCGACGACGCCGGCGCGCTGCGCAGCGGCGAGAGCGCCCACCTGGCCTGGGCGGCCGGCCCGCACGCCTGCCCGGCCCGGGACCCGGCCCTGCTGATCTCGATCACCGCGATCGAGCAGCTCGGCAGTCGGCTCAGCGACCTCGAACTGGCCGCCCCGGCCGAGGAACTGCTCTGGCGCCCGGGCCCGTTCCACCGCGCCCTGGTGCACCTCCCGGTCCGCTTCGAGCCGGTCGCCGGGTAGCGCCCGGACGGCCCGAGGGCCCGGACACCGCGGGTGGTGTCCGGGCCCTCGGTGCGGCCGCCGCTACTCGGCCGGCTTGAGCGTCAGCGAGATGCTGTTGATGCAGTAGCGCTGGTCGGTCGGCGTGCCGTAGCCCTCGCCCTCGAAGACGTGCCCCAGGTGCCCGCCGCAGCGCGCGCAGCGCACCTCCACCCGGCGCATGCCGAGCGAGGTGTCCTCGATGTACTGGACCCGGTCCTCGGCCAGCGGCGCGAAGTACGACGGCCAGCCGCAGTGGCTGTCGAACTTGGTCTCGGAGCTGAACAGCTCCGCGCCGCAGGCCCGGCAGCCGTAGACGCCGACCGTCTTGGTGTCGGTGTACTCGCCGGTGAACGGGCGCTCGGTGCCCGCCTCGCGGAGCACGTGGTACTCCTCGGGGCTGAGCTGGGCGCGCCACTCGGCGTCGGACTTCTCGATCTCGTAGCTCATCACGGCTCCCGGTCGCGGTGGACGTACGTCAGACGTTGGAGGCAACGTTCGCGAGGTGTTCGAGAATTTCGGGCCCGAGGTTGGTGACGTCGCCCGCGCCCATGGTGAGCAGCAGGTCGCCCGGGCGGGCGAGGCCTGCCAGCAGGGCGGGGGCGGCGGCGAAGGAGTGCTCGGCGGTGACCTCGGCGCCGGCCCGGCGGGCGGCGTCGATGATCAGCTCGCTGGTGACGCCCGGGATCGGGTCCTCCCGGGCCGGGTAGATGTCCAGCACCACCGAGGCGTCGGCCAGCGCCAGGGCCCGGCCCATCTCCTCGGCGAGCTGCTGGGTGCGGCTGAACAGGTGCGGCTGGAAGACCACCAGCACCCGGCCCTCGCCCTCCAGGCCCTCGCGGATCGCCTCCAGGTCGGCGGTCATCTCGGTCGGGTGGTGGGCGTAGGAGTCGATCACCTGGACGCCGGCGGCCTCGCCCTTGAGCTGCAGGCGGCGGCGCACGCCGGTGTAGGCGCCGAGCGCCTTGGCCAGGTCGGCGGCCGGGACGTCCAGCGCGACGCCGGCGGCCAGCGCGGCGACCGCGTTGTGGGCGTAGTGGCGGCCGGGCACCGAGACGGTGAAGGTCAGCTCGGTGCCGTCCAGGACGACGGTGACCTCGCTGGTCATGCCGCGGGCGACCACCGAGAGCACCCGCACGTCGGCGTCCTCGGCGGAGCCGACGGTGACCACGTTCAGGCCCTCGCGGCCGACCACCCGGGAGGTCAGCTCACGGGCGCCGTCGTGGTCGGCCGAGACCACCAGGGTGCCGCCGGGGACGATCCGGCCGACGAAGGTCTCGAAGGACTCGTAGATCTCGTCGATCGAGGCGTAGTTGGCGTGGTGGTCCAGCTCCACGTTGAGCACGATCGCCACCTCGGGCGCGTACTTGTGGAAGCTGCGGTCGCTCTCGTCGGCCTCGGCGACGAAGACCTCGCCGGTGCCGTGGTGGGCGTTGGAGCCGGGGGCGTCGAGGTCGCCGCCGATCGCGTAGGACGGGTCCAGGCCCAGCTCGCCGAGGGCGACGGCGAGCATGCTGGTGGTGGTGGTCTTGCCGTGGGTGCCGGCGACCGCGAGCGCGCGGCGGCCGCCCATCAGCGCGGCCAGCGCGTCGGAGCGGTGCACCACCGGGATGCCGCGCTCGCGGGCGGTGGCCAGCTCCGGGTTGTCGGCGCGGATCGCGCTGGAGACGACCACGCTGCTGGTGCCGTCCGGCACGTGCTCGGCGGCGTGGCCGACGTGCACGGTGGCGCCGAGGGCGCGCAGCGCGAGGACGGTCTCGGACTCCTTGGAGTCGCTGCCGGAGACGCTGGCACCGCGCACTGCGAGGATCTTCGCCAGGCCGGACATCCCGGCGCCGCCGATGCCGATGAAGTGCGGGGCGTGCAGGTCGTGCGCGGCGTCGTTCAAGGCGTGGCTCCGTACGGGCGGGGGCAGACAGGTCGGGCGGACGGTTCGGTGCGCGTCGACGGCACGGACGTCAGGGACGTCACACACGTCACGCACGTCAGAACCGTCCTCGCGGGCGGACCGCAAGGACGATTCTGCACCACCGGCGCGCGGAGCCGGGGTCCGTCGCCGGACCTCCCGCCCGCGGGCGGCGGTCCCCAGGGCTCGTCAGACAAGCCCTAGGAGTCGCTGGCGAACAGCCTCAGCACCGGGACCCCCACCTTGTGCCGGGCCTGGGAGGCCCAGTCGCGGTGGAAGAACTCCTCCACGAAGTGCGGTGAGGTGAGCACCACCACCTCGTCCGCCCGGTGCTCCTCGACGACCGCGCGCAGCCGTTCCAGGGGCTTGTCCTCGACGAGCTCGCCCACCGCCTCGGCCCCGGCCGAGCGCAGGTGGCGCAGGCTGTGCTCCAGCGACTCGGTGGCCACGGTCGGCCCGGTCTCGGACTCGTCGTGCTCGTGCCTCACCTTGTCGAGGTGGCCGAGGGCGACGTCGTCCAGTGCCCGCAGCAGCTCGTCCTGCCTTCCGCGCGGCTGCATGAGGACGACGAAGGAGACCTCCTCGTCGCTGTGGAGCGTGGTGACGAGCTCCACGTCCGCGTCGGAGAGAGCCTTTTCGATCATCAGTACCGTCTTGAACACGTGAGTCCCTTCCAGTGGCCGGCCCCCGGGCCCCGGCATCGCATAACGGCATCACGACCGGGGGGTCACGGGGTCATTCCGAACCCGGGTGACGCAGGTAGCGGGTGAAGAGGAATCCTTTCTGCTCGATCAATGAGACCAGTCGCATCCGCTGCACGTCAGGCATTTGCGCATCGTGGAGGATGCGCGG
Source organism: Kitasatospora sp. NPDC059577 (assembly GCF_042735475.1). Lineage (NCBI taxonomy): Bacteria > Bacillati > Actinomycetota > Actinomycetes > Kitasatosporales > Streptomycetaceae > Kitasatospora > Kitasatospora sp. NPDC059577. The sequence continues at coordinate 146,250 of NZ_JBHWBZ010000008.1, forward strand.
CGCGTCGCCGCCGGTGAGCAGCGGGGCCAGCGACAGGCACAGCTCGTCCAGCAGGCCCGCCGCCGCGAACTGCCCCAGCAGCCGCGGGCCGCCCTCGGTCAGCTGCCGCGTCCAGCCCCGTTCGGCCAGTGCCGCCACGCCCGCCCGCAGGTCCACCGAACCGGTGCCGGCGAGCACCAGGTCGGCCACCTCGGCGACCGCCCGGCGACGCTCCGCGGGGGCGTCCTCGGTGGTGATCACCACCGTCCTGACCAGCGGTTCCGTGAACAGCGGCGCGGTCAGGTCCAGCTGCAGCGAGCGGGTCACGACCGCGATCACCGGGGCCGGCGCCTGGCCCGCCGCCGTCCGGGCCGCCGTGAACTCCTTGCGGGCCCGGGCCGGTCGGTAGCCCTCCGCGCGGACCGTCTCCGCACCCACCAGCACCACGTCGGACAGGGCGCGCAGGACCCCGAAGATCCGCTTGTCGGCGTCGCCGGAGAGCCCTTCGGAGAGGCCGTCGAGCCGCGCCCCGCCGTCCAGGCCCGACACCATGTTGGCGCGCAGCCACGGACGGCCCCGATTCACCTGTTCGGGGTACGCGTACACGGCGGCGAGCGACTCCAGCGCGGCCGGATCGGAGACCGGCGCACCCAGCGGGCTGATCAACTGTTGCATGCCCTCAGTGTTCCACCGGGCGTCGCCCGGAGGCGGTTCGGAGGCGGCCGGGACCAGGCGTACCCTCTACTGATGTGCCCGCAGCCTCCCGCCCCGACACCGCGACCGAGTCCATAGCCACCGCTGGCGCGGCCGGCTCCCCGATCGCGCTCACCGACCGCCGCCCCGTGGTGCCCGCCGAGCGGCTGGTCGCCGAGATGGTCCCGCCGCCCCGGTTCGCGGGCGTGAGCTTCGGGTCGTACATCCCGGACCAGACCCAGCCGAGCCAGTACGAGGCCGTCCAGGTCCTGGAGCAGTTCGCGGCCACCCTCGCCGGAGGAAACGGTTCGGCACCCAAGCGCAGCTGGTTCCGCCGCTCCGCCCCCGCGCCCACCGGCCCGGCCGGGGTCTACCTCGACGGCGGCTACGGCGTCGGCAAGACCCACCTGCTCGCCTCGCTGTGGCACACGGCCCCCGGCCCCAAGGCCTTCGGCACCTTCGTCGAGCTGACCAACCTGGTCGGCGCGCTCGGCTTCCAGCAGGCGGTGCAGACCCTCTCCGGGCACACGCTGCTCTGCATCGACGAGTTCGAGCTGGACGACCCGGGCGACACCGTGCTGGTCTCGACCCTGCTCGGACGCCTGGTCGACAACGGCGTCAAGCTGTGCGCCACCTCGAACACCCTGCCCGAGAAGCTCGGCGAGGGCCGCTTCGCCGCCGCCGACTTCCTGCGCGAGATCCAGGGCCTGTCCGCGCACTTCCGGCCGATGCGGATCGACGGCCAGGACTACCGCCACCGCGGCCTGCCCGACGCCCCGCCGCCGTACTCCGACGAGGCCGTCGAGGTCGCCGCCGTCGGCACCCCCGGCGCCTCCCTGGACGACTTCGACGCCCTGCTCGCCCACCTCTCCGCCGTCCACCCCAGCCGCTACGGCGCGCTGCTGGACGACGTCACCGCCGTCTGCCTGCGCGGCGTGCACCAGGTCGACGACCAGTCCACCGCCCTGCGCCTGGTGGTGCTCGCCGACCGCATGTACGACCGCGAACTCCCCATCACCGCCTCGGGCCTGCCCTTCGACCGGGTCTTCCCGGAGGAGATGCTCCGCGGCGGCTACCGCAAGAAGTACCTGCGCGCGATCTCCCGCCTCGTCGCCCTCGCCCGGGACAGCGCCAAGTAGGCCCCTGCCCGTAACCCCGGCCCCGGTTGCGCGTTGCCCCTTGCGGAGCAAAAGGGGGACGCATGACCGGTGGCGGGCCAGGGGCGGGCTACTCGATCGAGATCGAACCCGAGGTTCGCGAGTGGCTGCGGCAGTGTTCGCTCCCCGAGTACCGTGCGGTCGAGCGCGCCGCGGACCGACTGGCCGAGGACGGCGAACTCCTGCCGTTCCCGCTCTCCAGCCACCTCGGTGGTGGGCTGCGGGAACTGCGGGTCGGCCCCATGCGGATCACGTACCGGCTCGCACCCGGGCGGAGGGCTGTGCTCTTGACGGTCTTCCGCAAGACTGGGAACCGCGAGACGGATCAGGTCGAGCGGGCGCGGCGAGCCCAGAAGGTGTGCGAGGCCGAGCACCGGCCCGCAGCCGACCATGAGGTGTGCGACCGGGAGGAGTAGCGGTGAGCAGCGGCTATCACACGCGGTGGGTCGTGCCGGCGGAGCACCGTGAGAGCGAGGAGTACCGGGCGGCCGGGCGGCGGATGGCGCTGGCCGAGGCCGTGTACGCCCGCCGGTCCGCCCTCGGCTGGAGTCAGGCCCGGCTCGCCGAGCGGGCGGGACTGGACGAGGAGGCGGTCGAGAGCATCGAGGAGAGCGGTACCGATCCGGCCCTGCCACTGATCGAGCGCCTCGCCGCCGCCTTCGACTCGGTCGTCCGCATCGACCCTGCCCGCGAGCCGGCCATGAGCTTCGAGGCGCACGCGGCCTGAGCGAACCGGCACCTCCTGTCAGTGGTGGGTCGTACGGTGGAGTCGTGCGTCCCATCACGAGTATTGAGCGGTCCGTGGCGCCCTTCGAGGTCGTCAGTCCCTTCCAGCCGAACGGCGACCAGCCGGCGGCGATCGCCGAGCTGGAGCGGCGGATCAGGGGAGGGGAGAAGGACGTCGTGCTGCTCGGTGCCACCGGCACCGGGAAGTCGGCCACCACGGCCTGGATGATCGAGAAGCTGCAGCGGCCCACCCTGGTGATGGCGCCGAACAAGACGCTGGCCGCCCAGCTGGCCAACGAGTTCCGCGAACTGCTGCCGAACAACGCGGTCGAGTACTTCGTCTCGTACTACGACTACTACCAGCCCGAGGCGTACGTCCCGCAGACGGACACCTACATCGAGAAGGACTCCTCGATCAACGAGGAGGTCGAGCGGCTGCGGCACTCGGCGACCAACTCGCTGCTCACCCGCCGGGACGTGATCGTGGTCGCGTCCGTCTCCTGCATCTACGGCCTCGGCACGCCGCAGGAGTACGTGGACCGGATGGTGCCGCTCAGGATCGGCCAGGAGATCGACCGGGACGACCTGCTGCGCCGCTTCGTGGACATCCAGTACGCCCGCAACGACGTCGCCTTCACCCGCGGCACCTTCCGGGTGCGCGGCGACACCATCGAGATCTTCCCGGTCTACGAGGAACTCGCCGTCCGGATCGAGATGTTCGGCGACGAGATCGAGGCCCTGTACACCCTGCACCCGCTCACCGGCGAGATCATCAGCCAGGACGAGTCGGTGTACGTCTTCCCCGCCTCGCACTACGTGGCCGGCCCCGAACGCATGGAGCGCGCGGTCACCGGCATCGAGAAGGAGCTGGAGGAGACGCTCGCCAGGCTGGAGAAGCAGGGCAAGCTGCTGGAGGCCCAGCGGCTGCGGATGCGCACCACGTACGACATCGAGATGCTGCGCCAGATCGGCACCTGCTCGGGCGTCGAGAACTACTCGATGCACTTCGACGGCCGCGAGCCCGGCTCCCCGCCGAACACCCTGCTCGACTACTTCCCGGAGGACTTCCTCCTGGTCATCGACGAGTCGCACGTCACCGTCCCGCAGATCGGCGCGATGTACGAGGGCGACGCCTCGCGCAAGCGCACCCTGGTCGAGCACGGCTTCCGGCTGCCGTCCGCGATGGACAACCGCCCGCTGAAGTGGGAGGAGTTCCTGGGGCGGATCGGCCAGACGGTGTACCTGTCGGCGACGCCCGGCCCGTACGAGCTGTCGCGCGGCGACGGCCAGGTCGAGCAGATCATCCGCCCGACCGGCCTGATCGACCCCGAGGTGATCGTCAAGCCGACCGAGGGCCAGATCGACGACCTGGTGCACGAGGTCCGCCGGCGGGTCGAGCGGGACGAGCGCGTGCTGGTCACCACGCTGACCAAGAAGATGGCCGAGGACCTCACCGACTACATGCTCGGCCTGGACATCCGGGTCCGGTACCTGCACAGCGACGTGGACACCCTGCGCCGGGTGGAGCTGCTGCGCGAACTGCGGGCGGGCCGGTACGACGTGCTGGTCGGCATCAACCTGCTGCGCGAGGGCCTGGACCTGCCCGAGGTGTCGCTGGTGGCGATCCTGGACGCGGACAAGGAGGGCTTCCTGCGCTCCGGCACCTCGCTGATCCAGACGATCGGCCGCGCGGCCCGCAACGTCTCCGGCCAGGTCCACATGTACGCGGACCGGATCACGCCCTCGATGGAGAAGGCGATCGACGAGACCAACCGCCGGCGGGCCGTGCAGCAGGCCTACAACAAGGAGCACGGGATCGACCCGCAGCCGCTGCGGAAGAAGATCGGCGACATCCTGGACACCCTCGCCCGCGAGGACGTGGACACCGACGAGCTGCTGTCCACCGGCTACCGCGGCCAGGGCAAGGGCAAGGCCCCGGTGCCGTCGCTGGGCGCGGAGCGCAAGCCCGCCAAGTCCCTGCCGGCCGCCGAGCTGGCGGACCTGATCCAGGAGATGACCGACCGGATGCACACGGCCGCCGCCGATCTGCAGTTCGAGGTCGCGGCCCGGCTCCGGGACGAGGTCAAGGAGCTGAAGAAGGAGTTGCGGCAGATGCGCGAGGCGGGTGTGGCGTAGCCGACCGGAGGGCGGGGTCCGGGCTTGGCCGGAATGGCACCGGTCAAGCCCGGCGGTGTCTCAGCCTTGCCACAAACGGGGAAACCCTGGGGAGGTCGGGGTGTCGCAGGGCCTAGGCTGGCCTGCGGCATCGCGCCCACGGGACGGGCGCGGGCCGTAGTAGAGGGGGGCCTCAGCCGGGGGACGGCGACGGGGTGTTCCACCGGGGAGCCGGGCGGCAGCGACCGCGTGGCCGGCAGAGAGGACAACGTCGTGTCGGTGAACCTTGCCAAGGGGCAGCGGGTCAGCCTCCAGAAGGGGGCGGGCGCGGCCCTGACCGTGGTCCGGATGGGCCTCGGCTGGCAGGCCGCCCCCAAGCGGGGCCTGTTCGGCAGCCGCACCAGGACGATCGACCTGGACGCCTCGGCGCTGCTGTACGCCGAGCGGACCCCGTCCGACGTGGTGTTCTTCCAGCACCTGGAGAGCAACGACGGCTCCGTCCGGCACACCGGGGACAACCTGGAGGGCGGCTCGGGGCACGAGGACGACGAGGCGATCCTGGTCGACCTGATGCACGTGCCGCCGCACATCACCCAGGTGGTGTTCACGGTGAGCTCCTACACCGGGCAGACCTTCGCCGAGGTGCAGCGGGCGCACTGCCGCCTGGTGGACGAGACCACCGGGCTGGAACTGGCCCGCTACGAGCTGGCGGGCGGCGGGCCGCACACCGGGCAGATCATGGCCAAGGTGGTGCGGGACGGCGACGGCGGCTGGGAGATGCAGGCGATCGGCGCCCCGGCGAAGGGGCGCACCTTCCAGGACCTGCTGCCGGCGATCGAGCCCTACCTCTGACGGTCCTTTACCTTCTTTACCTTTCTTTGCCTTCCCTGTTACTGTTGGCGGCAGCGGAGGGGAGTATTCCTCGACAGCCGACCCCGTCATCACGGGTGCCCGTCGTGGCACCCCGGGGCGCTGGCCCGATGGGCGGAAGAGACCTCCGGCAAGTGACGATGACTGTCTCGCCTACCTGCCGGAGGAGCAGTAGTGGACGTTTCCGTAACCATGTGGGTCACCACGATCGGTGTGCTGATCGCGCTGATCGTGGCCGACTTCTTCATCGGTGGCCGCAAGCCGCACGAGGTCTCGATCAAGGAGGCCGGGATCTGGACGGCCGTCTGGGTCGTGCTGGCACTGATCTTCGGCGGGTTCCTCTGGTGGCACTCCGGCGCCCAGCCGGCCGGTGAGTTCTTCGCCGGCTACATCACCGAGAAGTCGCTCAGCGTCGACAACCTCTTCGTGTTCATCCTGATCATGGGCAAGTTCGCGGTGCCGAGGATCTACCAGCAGCGCGTGCTGATGTTCGGCGTGATCATCGCGCTGGTGCTCCGGGCGGTGTTCATCGCCGGCGGTGCGGCGCTGGTCTCCCAGTTCTCGTGGGTGTTCTTCATCTTCGGCGCCTTCCTGATCTGGACGGCCTGGAAGCTGATCAAGGAGGCCCGGGCCGAGGAAGAGGAGGAGGAGTTCGAGGAGAACCGCCTGCTCAAGTCCATCACGCAGCGCTTCCCGTCGACCGACAAGTACCACGGCACCAAGCTGTTCATCCGGGAGAACGGCCGCCGGCTGATCACCCCGATGCTGATCGTGATGCTGGCGATCGGCACCACGGACGTGCTGTTCGCCCTGGACTCGATCCCGGCCATCTTCGGCCTCACCCAGGACCCGTACGTCGTCTTCACGGCCAACGCCTTCGCCCTGATGGGGCTGCGCCAGCTGTACTTCCTGATCGGCGGCCTGCTGAAGAAGCTGGTCCACCTGTCGTACGGCCTGTCGGTGATCCTCGGCTTCATCGGCGTGAAGCTGGTGCTGCACGCCGCGCACGAGGCCGGGGCGAACGTTCCGGAGATCGGCATCCCGTTCTCGCTGGGCTTCATCGTGGTGGTGCTGGCCGTCACCACGTTCACCAGCCTGCGGGCCTCGAAGAAGGCCGCTGCGGCCGAGCGCGAGCCCGAGCCCGAGAAGCTCGACGCCTGAGGCGCGGGCCCGGGG